>DASRGX010000291.1:0-8696 GCA_035650835.1 Rudaea sp.
GGTTCCACGCCGCGCGAGCGGCCTGCGGGAGGAGAAATCGCAAGGGCCGTGCCAAGGCGGAGCGAGCGGTGCCATCACGTTTGTGCGATAGCGCACATTTCAAATTGCATGGATGGCTTCGCTCCGCGGCGCGATTTGCAATGATTGCGGTCTCGGCCGGCGAGCGACGCGCGACGTATCACGCGTTCGCGGGGTGACGAGTTCTCAGGCGCGTTTGCGCGTTCGAGCGGCCTTGCGTGCGGCCGTGGAGCGTCCCTTCGCGCCCTTGGTGCGCGCGGCTTTGCGTGCCGCTGCCGAGCGACTCGCGTGACTGCGCCGAGCAGCGGCCGAGCGTGCTTGGCGCGACAGCGCTCCGCGCGAGGCCGCGCCGCGCCCCTCGCGTTTGAGGGCGCGCGTCGTCGCGCGCGAGCGTTTGCGCGACGCCGCGTGCGGATGCTTCGCTGCTGCGCTGTCGCGCGCGGCTTTGCGCCGCGTCGCGGATGAGCTTGTCCCGCGTTTGGGCGGCGGCAGCTTCACGCCGGCGCGCCTCGCTTTCGACAAGCCGATCGCAATCGCCTGCTTCGACGAGCGCGCGCCATGCTTGCCGCGGCGGATGTGCTCCATCTCCTCGCGTACGAACTCGCCCGCCTGCGTGCTCGGAGATTTGCCTTCGCGCCGATCGCGTTCCGCACGTTTCATCGTGATCTTTTCCGGCATGACCGCACTCCATCACTGTTCGCTTTCGCGCACGTGGCGCGTTTTGCATCGCATATGCCAGGAAAGTCGCGCACTCGTTATTTGCAGGGCACGCGCCCGCGCGCCTCGCGTTTTGCACAGTCGTATCGGCGTGAACGGCGTCGCAACGCGGAGCGGCGCGACGGCGGAGCTTGGCACAGTCGTTGCGATTCCTCGCCGGCTGAATGCAGCAAGGAGTTCCGATGAGCACACTCTGGGAGATGGCCGAAACGATCCGCGCGGAAGAAGCGCGCGCCCGCGGCGAAGCGGCACCCGCGCCGCAACCGTCCGCCAAGGAAACCGCACGCGGCGAGAAGCGCAAGTCGGCGTTCGTCGATTTGCGCGGACACATCGATTATTGGTGCAAGATGCTCGGTACGACGCGCTTGCAGCTCTGTCGGGCCGTGGCCGAGGTCGGCGACGATCCGGGCACCGTGCGCAAATTCCTCGCAGATCTCGCCCGCTGAGCGACGACAGCGTCGGTTTGCAACTTGCACCGCCGACGCCGGAACCGCGGGGCAAAATGCGCGGCGACAGCCGGGCGCCGGCGCAAAAAACTGCGCTGCTGTGCGACCGTGTTGCTGGCACGCTCGTTGCGACCTGCCTGGGGAGATGTTTTGCATCTCACGTCGGGTGTCGTGTGCGGACACGCATGTCGGAGGAGTCGCCGCCAGGGATGGCGCCGTCGGGTCCACCGGTGCGTTGTGCGCGAACGGACGCCTGCATCGGACCACAAAAGGAGATCGCACCATGGAACACAACGGAATGAAAATTGTCGCCCTGGCCTGCGCCGCAGCTTTGTCCTTCGGCGCGTTCGCACAGACCGCGGGCAGCACGAGCGGAAGCAGCGGCAGCGCGGACACGCAGTCGTCGTCATCGTCACCGCAGAGCTCTTCGCAGAATTCGGAAAACGACGACCTCTCGGCACGCGGCCAAAGCGGCGCCAACGGCAACACGCCGATGAATCCGCGCTCGCAGCAGCAGCCGCCCACCGTCGGCTCGACCTATTCGAACGACCACGACTCGGCGGCCAACGCCGGCAACACGCGGCAGATGTTCGCGAGCCTCGACCGCAACCATCGCGGTTATCTTACGCAGGACGACGTCGCGACGAACAGCTATCTGTCGACGAACTTCTCGCGCTGCGATACGAACGGCGACGGTCGGCTCACGATGAGCGAGATCCAGGCCTGCATGCCGCAGCAGCAGGGCCAGCGCTGAACCCTCGCGCGATGTCACGCGCGCACGATCGCGGCCGGCCGAAACCCGCAGCGGGTCTCGGCCGGCGCGCTTTTCTCGGGACGCTCGCCGCGGCGAGCGCAGGGCTGTCCGCGCACGCGTACGCCGCAGCCGAACCAAGGACCGAGATTTCCGACGACGTGAATCGCGTGAAGCCGGAAAGGAAGAGGATCGCGCTCAAGGTCGACGGCAAGCAGTATGCCCTTGCACTCGATCCGCGCATGACCTTGCTCGACGCGCTGCGCGAGGAACTCAAGCTTACGGGCACCAAGAAAGGCTGCGACCGCGGACAGTGCGGGGCCTGCACGGTGATCGCGGATGGGCGCCGTATCAACGCCTGCCTCGCGCTCGCGGTGATGTACGACGGCGCCGAGATCGTCACCGTCGAAGGGCTCGCGGCAGACGGCGAGCTGAGTCCTCTACAAGCCGCGTTCCTCGATTGCGACGCCTTGCAGTGCGGTTACTGTACGCCCGGGCAGCTTTGCTCGGGGACCGCGATGCTCGAGGAATTCCGCCGCGGCGCGCCTAGCGCTGTCACATGGGAGACGCGCGGCAAACCGGAACTCACGGATACCGAAATACGCGAGCGCATGAGCGGCAACATTTGCCGCTGCGGCGCGTACCCAAAGATCGTGGCGGCGATCCGCCAAGCCGCGCGGAGCGCGTGATCGTGTATCCGTTCGAATACCAGCGCCCCACGACGATCGATGCCGCGCTGAGCGCCGTCGGCGCGGGCGGCAAGTTCATCGGCGGAGGCACGAATCTCGTCGATCTCATGAAAGCGGGCATCGAACGACCGCAGCGGCTCATCGATGTGAATCACTTGCGCCTGGAGACGATCGAAAACACGCCGGAGGGCGGCTTGCGCATCGGCGCCGGCGCGCGCAACAGCGATGTCGCTGCGCATGCCGACGTGCAGCACCGCTATCCGTTACTGAGCCAGGCGCTGCTCGCCGGCGCATCGCCGCAGCTGCGCAACATGGCGACCGTCGGCGGGAATCTGCTGCAGCGCACGCGCTGCGACTACTTCGTCGATACCGGTTTTCCCAAATGCAATAAGCGCGCGCCGGGTTCGGGCTGCGGTGCGCGCGAAGGCTATCACCGCATGCACGCGATCTTCGGCGCGAGCCCGCAGTGCATCGCTGTGAATCCGGGCGATATGAGCGTCGCGCTACTCGCGCTCGATGCCGCCGTCGTGGTGCGCAGCCGCACGGGTGAACGCCGCATCGCCCTTGCGGATTTCCATCGACTGCCGGGCGATCATCCGGAACGGGACACGAATCTCGCGCCCGGCGAACTCATCGTCGCGGTCGAATTGCCGGCGTCGCGTTTCGCCGCGCACTCGCACTATCTCAAGGTGCGCGATCGCGCGAGCTACGCTTTCGCGCTCGTGGCCGTCGCCGCCGGCCTCGACGTCGCCGACGGCCGTATCCGCGGCGCCCGCATTGCGCTCGGCGGCGTGGCGCACAAGCCGTGGCTCGCAGCGGACGCAGCAGCGCTGCTCCAAGACAAGGCACCCGCCGATATCGATTACGACGCGGTCGCGAAGGCGGCGACGGCCGGCGCCGAGCCCCTGCGCGACAACGCGTACAAAGTGCCGCTCGCCGCGCGAGCGGTGAGGCGCGCCGTCGAGCGCGCGCTGGAGGCGGCGTGAGCAACGTAGTCGGCGCCCCGCTCACGCGCATCGACGGCCGCGCGAAGGTTTGCGGCGAAGCGCGTTACGCGGGCGATTTCGACGCGTCGCGCGTGGCGCATGCCGTTCTCGTGCAGAGTGCGATCGCGAAAGGCCGCATCTCCGCCGTGCACAGCGAGAAAGCGGCGGCGGCTCCGGGCGTGCTGCTCGTCATGACCCACACTAACGCGCCGAAGCTGCCCGAGGCGGCGATGAAGGCGAATCCGCCCGGCGAACGTGCCCTGAGCCTGCTGCAAGACGACGTCGTGCGCTACAACGGCGAGCCGGTCGCGGTCGTGGTCGCGGAAACGCTCGAGCAGGCGCGGTTTGCGGCGATGCTCGTCGAATTCGAATACGCGCCCGACACCGCGGCACTCGATTTCGACGCGGCGAAGGCGAGCGCTTACAAGCCGCTGGAGCTGACCCACGGACCGCCCGATGCCGGCTGGGGCGATGCCGATACCGCGCTCAAAGGCGCCGCCGTGCAACACGCGGCGACGTATTCGACGCCGATGGAGAGTCACAATCCGATGGAGCCGCACGCGACGCTCGCCGCGTGGCATGGCGACGAGCTCGTCGTCCACGATGCCACGCAAGGCGTCTCCGGTGCGCGCAAGGCGCTCGCCAAGAAGCTCGGCATCGACGAAAAGAACGTGCGCGTGCTTTCGCCGTACATCGGCGGCGGGTTCGGCTGCAAGGGTTCGGCGTGGTCGCACGTCGTGCTCGCCGCGATGGCCGCTCGCGAAGTCCATCGTCCCGTGCGGCTCGTGCTCGAGCGCACGCAGATGTTCGGACCGGTCGGCCATCGCCCGCACACCGAACAGCGCATCGCGCTCGGCGCCGATCGCGAAGGCCGGCTCGTCGCGGTCAAGCATGACGTCACGTCGTGGACCTCGACGTTCGAAGATTGGACCGAATCTTCGGCCATGGTCACGCGCGTGCTCTATGCGTGCCCAAACGGCAGCACGACGCACCGGCTCGTCCGGCTCAATCTGGGCACACCGACGTTCCAGCGCGCGCCCGGAGAGTCGACGGGCACGTTCGCGCTCGAAGTCGCGATGGACGAACTCGCGGTCGCGCTTGCGATGGATCCACTGGATTTGCGCCTGCGCAATTATGCCGAGAAGGATCCGCTCGAGGGCAAGCCGTTCTCGAGCAAGTCGCTGCGCGAGTGCTATCGCCAGGCCGCCGAACGTTTCGGCTGGTCGAAGCGCGATTCGAAACCGCGTTCGATGCGGGCCGGGCGCACGCTGATCGGGTGGGGCATGGCTACGGCGACGTATCCGGCCAATCGCATGCCGGCGAAGGCGACCGTGCGCCTGCTCGCGGACGGATCGGCGCTCGTGCAATGCGGCACGCAGGACATCGGCACGGGAACGTACACGATCATCGCCCAAGTCGCGGCCGAAGCGCTCGGCTTGCCGGCAGATCGTATACAAGTGAACATCGGCGACACGGATCTGCCCGAAGCGCCCGTGTCCGGCGGATCGATGACCGCGGCGAGCGTGACGCCGGCCGTGCAGGACGCCGCGCGTCAGGTCCGCGACAAGCTCGTCGCAATGGCTACCGCCGACGCCGCTTCCCCGCTGCATGGCGTGCAGGACGTGGATGCCGACGGCGGATGGCTGCGTTCGCGCAGCGATCGCACGCGCGGCGAGCCGTTCGCCGCCATCATCGCACGACACGGCGGCGCAGCGCTCGAGGCGAGCGCCGAGGCCAAGCTCACCAAGGAAGAAAAGCAGAAGTACGCAATGCATTCGTTCGGCGCCGTATTCGCGGAAGTGGGCGTGGATCCCGATCTCGGCGAAGTGCGCGTGCGCCGCATCGTCGCGACCTACGGCGTCGGCCGGCTGCTCAACGCAAAAACCGCGCTGAGCCAGCTCATCGGCGGCATCGTCTGGGGCGTGGGCATGGCGCTGACGGAAGAGACGCGCTATGACCGGAACGTCGGACGCGTGCTCAATGCGAATCTGGCGGAGTATCACGTGCCGGTCAACGCGGATATTCCCGAGATCGACGTCGCGTTCGTCGACGAAGACGACCAAAATTTCAATCCGCTAGGCGCGAAGGGCATCGGCGAAATCGGCATCACGGGTGTCGCCGCCGCCATCGCGAATGCCGTTTACCACGCAACGGGCAAGCGCATCCGCGATCTGCCGATCACACCCGACAAGGTAATAGCGACGTGAATGGGAAGCGCTGATCGCGGAACAGTGACGGGATTCCGGGATCGCGAAATTTTTTTCCGGAGAACATCGGTCGAAGTTACGGTTCAAGGAAGGGGATTGGATCGCAACAAAGGAGGTTCAAATGGCAATGGCGTTGTTCGTGTGGACGCTCGGGATCGCCGCGTTGTTGCTGGTCCTGGCGTACTCGGTCATCCTGGCCTGCATGCTGGTCGCCAAGCGGCGCATGGCTTCGGCGCTGGCTCGACGCAATGTTGCGGCTCCCGCAAGACTGGCCCCCATCCTCGATTTGCGCTATCGCTCGCCTTGAAAAATAAGGAGCCCAATTCTTGTTTCAAGTTCGTTTCTTTCCGGAAGAATCGCTGCTTCTTCTTTTGGGAAACGCTTGTCGCAAGGATTGGGCTCGATGCTCATGTTACTCCTATATCGCGACGTAGGATGAAGGGCGCATAAGCGGCCTCCGCGCTAGTGGTATAGTTTTCTATTTGTTAGCAATTCGCATCGTGCAGCAGCGCCATGCTGCAAATCGCATGGATGCCGCGACCGTCATCGGGCAAAGCGACACGCACGCGCGATGCGGACGCGGACGCCGGGCGCCTGCGTGCCAGGCCCGATGGCACGCGAATTGCCCCAATGTGAGCGGCGGCAACCCGCCGCCCATCCTGCAGCGTTCTCCTGGGGGAAGCCGAGCGCCGCGACGATCAGCCACGGAAGGAGTTTGCGCCATGGGCAAGACTGTCGCCGATTTCATCATCGATCGACTGCATCAGTGGAAGATCAGGCGTATATACGGTTACCCCGGCGATGGCATCAACGGTCTCATGGGCGCGCTCGATCGCGCCGGCGACAAGTTCGACTACGTGCGTGCGCGCCACGAGGAAATGACCGCGTTCATGGCCTGCGCGCATGCCAAGTTCACGGGCGAACTCGGCGTGTGCATGGCCACGTCCGGGCCCGGCGCGATCCATCTGCTGAACGGGCTCTACGACGCCAAGCTCGACCATCAGCCCGTGCTCGCGATCGTGGGTCAAGCGGTGCGGCCTTCGCTCGGCGGGCAATTTCAGCAAGAGGTCGATCTCGCGAGCCTGTTCAAGGACGTTGCGGGCGAATACGTGCAGACGATCGTCACGGCTTCGCAGGCGCGCCACGTCGTGGATCGCGCGATACGCATCGCGATCGCCGAACGTTCGGTCACCTGCATCATCGTGCCGAACGACGTGCAAGAACTCGATGCGGTGCCGGTGCCGCCACGCGTGCACGGCAGCATATTCTCGGGTGTCGGTCACAGCGAGCCCGACGTCGTGCCGCTCGATGCGGATCTGCGGCGCGCCGCGGACGTGCTCAACGCGGGCTCGAAGGTCGCGATGCTCGTCGGCGCGGGCGCGCTCCGCGCCACCGAAGAAGTCGTCGAGGTCGGCAACCTGCTCGGTGCCGGCGTGGCCAAGGCGCTGCTCGGCAAAGCCGTGTTGCCCGACGATCTGGCGTTCGTAACGGGCTCGATCGGCCTGCTCGGCACGAAGCCGAGCTGGAACATGATGAACGCCTGCGACACGCTGTTCGTGATCGGCTCGCGTTTTCCGTATTCCGAGTTCCTGCCCAAGGAAGGCAAGGCGCGCGGCGTGCAGATCGACCGCGATGCGCGCATGCTCAGCATCCGCTATCCGATGGAAGTGAACCTCGTCGGCGACAGTGCGCGCACGCTGCGCGCGCTGATTCCGCTGCTCAAGCGCAAGACCGATACGAGCTGGCGCGAGCGCATCGTCAAGGACGTCGAAGAGTGGTGGCGCGTGCTCGAAACGCGCGCGATGGCGGAGGCCTATCCGATCAATCCGCAACGCGTTTTCTGGGAGCTCTCGCCGCGCGTGCCGGACGGCTGCATCCTCGCCGCCGATTCGGGATCGGTCGCGAACTGGTATGCGCGCGACGTGAAGCTCAGGCCGGGCATGATGGCTTCGTTGTCGGGCGGGCTTGCGACGATGGGCTGCGGCGTGCCTTATGCGATTGCGGCGAAGTTCGCGTATCCGCACCGCCCCGTGATCGCGCTCGTGGGCGACGGCGCGATGCAGATGAACGGCAGCGCCGAGCTCATCACGATCGCCGATTATTGGAAACGCTGGTCCGATCCGCGCCTCGTCATCATGGTGCTCAACAATCGCGACCTGAACCAGGTGACCTGGGAACAGCGCGTGCTGGTCGGCGATCCGAAATTCGACGCCGCGCAGCACGTTCCCGATTTTCCGTACGCGCGCTACGCCGAGATGCTCGGCTTGCGCGGTATACGTGTGGACAGGCCGGACGATATCGGTGCCGCGTGGGACGCCGCCTTGAGCGCCGATCGGCCCGTGCTGCTCGAAGCGATTTCCGATCCCGACGTACCACCGCTGCCGCCGCATATCACGCTCAAGGAAGCCAAGGCGTTCGCGTCGTCGATGCTGCACGGCGACACCGACACCGCAGGAATCATCAAGGCATCGACGAAGCAGGTGCTCGCCGGGGTGCTGCCGGGCAAGGACGAGTGATGGCCCAGACCGATGCGAGCGTCGCGGCACTGGAAGTGTGCGCGTACGCGATACCGACCGCCGGCTCCGAGGCCGACGGGACGTTCCGCTGGAACAAGACGACGCTCGTCGTCGTGTTCGTCGAGGGAGGAGGGCGCAAGGGCATCGGCTACACGTATGCCGATGCGGCAACTGCGGCCTTGATCCGCGAGCTCGCGACGATCGTCGTCGGCAGCGATGCGTTCGAGACACCGGCGATCGTTGTGCGTCTCGCCCACGCCGTACGCAACCTCGGGCGGCCCGGCATCGCGTCGATGGCGCTTTCCGCGATCGATGCGGCGCTGTGGGACCTCAAGGCGAAACTGCTCGATCTGCCGCTCGTCGTAT
>DASRGX010000292.1:0-7799 GCA_035650835.1 Rudaea sp.
CGAGCGGTGCGGGCATCGAGCGCGATCGCAGGAACGGCGCCAGCGCCTCGGCCAGCGCGGGCGGGGTGCAGGCGTCCTGCATGAGCTCGGCGACGATGGGCGCCCCCGCGAGGATGTTCGGCAGCGAGTATACATGTGTACGCAGCAGCCGCAGCCCCGTGACGAGCCGGTACGTAAGCGGCGCCAGCCGGTAGGCCACGACCATCGGCCGCTCGGCGAGCAGGGCCTCGAGCGCCGCCGTGCCCGAAGCGAGCAGCACCGCGTCGGCGGCGATCATCGCGGCGTGTGCCTGGCCGTCGACGATCGATACACCCTCGCTGCCGGCCGCGAGGCGCTCGAACTCCGCGCGGCAGGCGGCACTCGCCATCGGCGCCACGACGCGCAGCGCCGGGATTTCGCGCCGCAGCAGCGCGGCGGCATCGAGGAAATCGCAGCCGAGGCGGCGGATCTCGCCGAGCCGGCTGCCCGGCAGCAGCGCGAGCACCGGGACGTCGTCCGCGAGACCGAGCGCGCGGCGCGCGTCGGCGCGGTCGGGGTCGAGCGCGAAGCGGTCCGCGAGCGGATGTCCGACGAAGCGCGCATCCACCCCGTAGCGCGCGTAGATCGCGGGTTCCATCGGGAACAGGCACAGTACGAGGTCGGCGCTGCGCCCGATTCTTGCCGCACGCTTCTCGCGCCACGCCCAAACGGACGGGCTCACGTAGTGCACGGTGCGGATGCCGGCGGATTTGAGCTTGCGTTCGAGCCCGAGATTGAAGTCCGGCGCATCGATGCCGATGAAGGCGTCCGGCCGGACTGCGAGGGTACGCCGCCGCACCTCGCGGCGCAGGGCCAGCAAACCCGGCAAGTGCGCAAGCACCTCCACGAGACCCATGACGCTGAGCCGCTCCATGGGCGCCCAGATGTCCATGCCTTCGGCCGCCATGCGCGGACCGCCGATGCCCGCGAACTTGGCATTCGGCCAGCGCACGCGCAGCGCTGCAATGAGCCCGGCGCCGAGCTGATCGCCCGAGGCTTCGCCGGCGACGAGGACGAAGAGCGGGGAATCGGAGAGCCGGGATTCGGGATTCGGGATTCGGGATTCGGTCATACGCGTACGCTAACGGTCAATTTCGCCGAACAGACTAAGACCGCGAGTCCCGTGCTCTCCGAATCCCAAATCTCCCATCTCCAATCCCGCTCCTACCGTACCAACGCCCTCTGCCCGCGCTCGAGGAACTCCAGCATGCGCTTCACGTCGGGTTCTTCGGCCGCGACGCGGGCGAGTTCGTCGCGCGCTTCGTTGAGCTGCAGGCCCGACATGTAGAGCGTCTTGTAGGCGCGTTTGATCGCCGCGATGCGCTCGGGCGAGAAGCCGCGGCGCTTGAGGCCTTCGCTGTTGATGCCGCGCGGCCGCCCGTACTCGGCGGCGACGACGACGAACGGCGGCACGTCGCCGTTGACGAGGCAGCCCATGCCGACGAAGGCATGCTCGCCGACGCGGCAGAACTGGTGCACGCCGGCGAAGCCGGAGAGGATCGCGTAATCGCCGATCTCGACGTGGCCGGCGAGCGTGGCGTTGTTCGAGAAGATCGTGTGGTTGCCGACGTGGCAATCGTGCGCGACGTGCGCGTAGGCCATGATCCAGTTGTCGTCGCCGATGCGCGTGACGCCTCCGCCGTCGCCCGTGCCGCGGTTGATCGTGACGAATTCGCGGATCGTGTTGCGGTCGCCGATGACGAGTTCGCTGCGTTCGCCGCGGAATTTCTTGTCCTGCGGATCGGCGCCGACCGAGGCGAACTGGAAGATGCGGTTGTCGCGGCCGATGCGTGTCGGCCCTTGGATCACCGCATGCGGTCCGATGCGCGTGCCGGGCCCGATTTCCACGTCGGCGCCGACCACGCTGTAGGCGCCGATCTCTACGTCGGCGCCGATGCGCGCGCCGGGATCGATGACTGCGCTCGCGTGGATCATCCCTCGGCGCGCTCCGCGCAAAGCAGCTCCGCTTCGGCGACCTGCTTGCCGGCCACGACCGCGCGACACGCGAACAAACCCATGCGCCGGATCATGCGCTTGAGTTCCACTTCCAGCATGAGCTGATCGCCCGGGACGACCAGCTGGCTGAACTTCGCATTGTCCACTTTTACCAAATAGTACATCGGCTGCTCGGCGCGTTCGCGGTCGCCCGACAGGAATACGAGCAGGCCCGACGCCTGCGCGAGCGCCTCGATGATCATGACGCCCGGCATGACCGGGTGGCCCGGGAAATGACCTTGGAAAAACGGCTCGTTGACCGTGACGTTCTTAAGCGCGGTGAGGCGCTTGCCGGGCTCGAGGTCGAGCACGCGGTCGACGAGCAGGAAGGGGTAGCGGTGGGGCAGCATCGCCTGGATGCGCTCGATGTCCACCGGCATGGCCACGGCTGGGGGCGTGGTTGGGTTCATGGTTTGCGATCCTTTTCCATTGCTTGCACGCGCCGGAACATGTCGTCCAGATGCTTGAAGCGCGCCGCATTGCGCCGCCATTGGCGGCTTTCCTGCAGCGGTACGCCGGACGAATATTCCCCCGCGGCGTGTATCGAATGCGTCACGAGCGCGCGCGCCGTGACGGTCACGCGGTCGGCGAGACTCAAGTGGCCAAGTATGCCAGCGCCGCCTCCGATGAGACAGTAGCGGCCGATGCGGGCGCTCCCGGCGACCGCCGCGCAGCCGGCCATCGCGGTGTGCGCGCCGACGTGGACGTTGTGCGCGATCTGGATCTGGTTGTCGAGCCGGACGTCCTCCTCGAGCACGGTGTCTTCGAGCGCGCCGCGGTCGATCGTGGTGTTCGCGCCGATCTCGCAGTCGTCCCCGATGCGCACCCCGCCGAGCTGCGGCACCTTGATCCAATGGTCGCGCTCGAAGGCGATTCCGAAGCCGTCGGCGCCGATCACGGCGCCCGGGTGCACGAGCACGCGCTTGCCGAGGCGCACGCGCGTGACGAGCACGACGCGCGCGACGAGCCGCGATTGCGCGCCGACGACGCAGTCCGGCCCGATCGCGCAGTGCGGTCCGATCACGGCGCCTTCCTCGACCACGGCACCGTCGTCGATCGTGCACAGCGGCCCGACGCTCGCGCCGGGCGCCACGCGCGCGCCGGCGGCGACGACCGCACTCGGATGGACGCCCGGGGCGGCGACGGGCAGGCGCTCGAACAACGCGGCGATCTTCGCGAACGCCACGTAAGGATCGGCGGCCATGAGGCAGGGAACGGCGGCATCCGCGGCATCGGCGGCGCGCAGGACGACGGCGCCGGCGCGTGTCGTCGCGAGCTGCGCGCGATAGTGCGGATTGGCGAGGAAGCTGAGCTCGGCCGGGGTCGCGGCGGCGAGCGTTCCCACGCCTTCGATCGTGCGCGCACCGTCGCCCTTGAGCTCGAGCCCGAAACGCTCCGCGAGCGCTGCGAGCGTGTGCCGCGGCGGCGCGGTCATGGACTCTCCCCGGCGGGCTTGGCGTGGCGCAGCTTGTCGAGCACCGCATCGGTGATGTCGATGCGCGGGCTCGCATAGATGACCGGGCTCGGCACGACAAGATCGTAGCCCTGCGCGCGTGCGTATTCGATGACGCTGTCCATGAGCTGTTGCCAGATACGATCGCGCTCGGTGGCCGCGCGCGCGTTGAGTTCCGTGCGCAAGTCCTCGCGCGTGCGCTTGATCGAGCGGTCGAGCGCGTCGATCTCGCGTTTCAGCGCGTCGCCATCGGCCTTCGACATGATCGGGCCGTCGCGCTCGTAGCGCTGCTTGAGCGTGGCGAGCTTGCTTTCGTCGGCTTTCAGCGCGGCGTCGCGCGGGGCGAATTCGCGCTCGAGCTTGGCGCGCATCTCGATCGTCTGCGGGGCATTGTCGAGCAGGCGCTTGTAGTCGATGTACCCGACCTTGCTCGCTTGCGCCGGGGGCGCCGGCTGCGCGACGAGCACGTGAAGCGGCGACGCCAATGCGAGCAGCAGTGCGCCGATCTGCCATCGTCCGCCTGCGCTGCGCTTCACGCGTCCTGCCCCTCACTTGATGATCGGTGTCGGCCGGCAGGGTTCGGCGCCGGGCCGTGGGCGCATATTAGCCGCAATTACGGAATCTCTGCACCCGTTCCGACCGGGCGCGGCGCGGTCGAAAGACGGAACCCACGAAGAGCACGAAGTTCGGCAAAGCGGAGAACGAATCTTCAATCGCTTTTCCTCTACGTGGCTTCGTGATCCGCGTCTGCTTCGTGCGATCTCCGTGGCGACGCGCGAGGACCACAACCTTCACGACGCGCAACGGAGAGCGATCCCTCAATCACTCTTCGTGCGCTTCGTGCGTCTTCGCGTCCTTCGTGTCCGCTTTGCCCTTGCGTCAGAACGTCTGGCCGAAGTTGAACTGCAACGTTTCGGCAATGTCGCCGGGCTTCTTGCGGATCGGCCGGCCGATGTTGATGATGATCGGACCCACCGGCGCCTGCCAGTGCAGCGAAATGCCCGTCGAGACGCGGATGTCGTCGAGCGAGAAGCCATTGTTGTCGTAGACGTTGTTCGGGTTCAGCAAGGTCAGCGACGGATTGTTCTTGTTGAACACGTTGCCCGCATCGACGTACCACGACAGGCGGGTGGCCGTGTCGTCCTTGACGAACGGCGTCGGGAAGATGAGCTCGGCCGAGGCGACGGTCTTCAAGTTGCCGCCGAGCGGTGCGCGGCAGTAGGTGGCGGCAAAGGGACTCGAGCAGCCCGGCGCGTTCGTGAACGGTCCGAGCGTGTTGTCGCGGAAGCTGCGCACGTCGGAGACGCCGCCCGCGTAGAAGTTCTCGAAGAACGGCAAGCCGTTGACTTTGATCGGCGCGCCCGTGTCGGGATTCGTGCCGGTTGCCGCGCGGTAGGTGTTGCCGTAGCCGACCGTCGCCGAGCCTTCGAATGTGAGCGCGTTCGTGATCGGCAGGTACTGCGCGTAGCGGTAGATCAGCTTGTAGTACTCGACCGTCGAGCCGGGCAGCGCGACTTCGGCAGAGAACTGCTGCAGCGAACCATGCGTCGGGTTGAAGAATTTGTTGCGCGTGTCGTGCGCCCACGACGCGGTGATCGCGAACTCGTGGAAGGTCTCGTGATTGAGCGCCTTGATGTAGTCGACGATCGGCTGCGGCGAGAAATACGCCGTGTAGAACTGCTCGTTGCCCTGCGGATCGAGGATCGGGTTGCCGTTCGAGTCGACGATCGGCGTGAGCACGCCCGTCGTGATCTTCGTCTTGCTGCCGCCGAGCTGCAGGTTGACCGTATCGTTCTCGCTGACCGGAATGCCGATGAACGTGGAGGCGGCGGCCGTATCGGCGAGATAGTCGGCGAGGTTCGCTTGCTGCTGGTCGAGTTTCGAATACGACAGATCGTAGCCGAGGCCGATGCCGTCTTCCGTCAGGTACGGCTGGTAGTACGAGAGCTCGTATTTCTTGAGGAAGTCGCTCTTCGAGGCCGTGAACGAGGCGCGGTCGCCGGTGCCGAGGAAGTTGTTCTGCGACACCGAAACGCTGAGCACCACGCCGTAGACCTGCGAATAGCCGAGGCCGAACGTGAACGCGCCCGACGTCGTCTCCTCGACGGTCACGTTGAGGTCGACCTGGTCGTCGCTGCCCGGCACCTTGGGCGTGTCGATCTCGACCTTCTTGAAGAAGCCGAGGCGCTGCAGGCGCACTTTCGAACGGTCGATGGCCGCCTGCGAGTACCATGCGCCTTCGAGCTGGCGCATTTCGCGGCGCATGACTTCGTCCTGCGTGCTGTGGTTGCCCTTGAACGTGATGCGGCGCACGTAGACGCGCTTGCCCGGATTCACGAAGAAATTGATGGCGACGGTGCGATGCTCGCGGTCCAGCGTCGGGATCGGCGTCACCTGCGCGAAGGCGTAGCCGATGTTGGCGAGCACGGAGGTCATCGCCTGTGCCGACTGCTCGAGTTTCTTGCGCGAGAATTCCTCGCCGGGCTTGGCCTTGATGAGCTTGGCCATGTCGCCTTCGTCGAGGATCAGGTTGCCGGAAAGCTTGATGTCGGAGATCTTGTAGATCTCGCCTTCCGTGACGTTCGCCGTCAGATACATCGTGCGCTTGTCGGGACTGATGCTGACCTGCGTCGAGTCGACGCTGAAATCGACGTAACCGCGGTCGAGATAGTACGAATTGAGCTTTTCGAGGTCGCCCGAGAGCTTCTCGCGCGAGTACTGGTCGTCCTTCGAATACCACGACGTCCAGTTCGTCGTGTCGGATTCGAATTCGCTGCGGATGTCGCCTTCCGAGAACGCGTGGTTGCCGACGATGTTGATCTGCTTGATGCGCGCGACCTTGCCCTCGGCGATGATGATCGAGAGTTCCACGCGGTTGCGGTCGAGCTCGATGACTTTCGGCTTGACCGTGACGTTGTACTTGCCGCGGTTGTAGTACTGGCGCGTGAGCTCCTGCGTGACGCGATCGAGCGAGAGGCGGTCGAAGGGTTCGCCTTCGGCCAGGCCGATGTCCTTCAGGCCTTTGAGCAGATCCTCTTCCTTGATGTCCTTGTTGCCCTTGATCTGGATCTTCGAGATCGCGGGGCGCTCCTTCACGGTGATCACGAGGATGTCGCCTTGGCGCGACACCTGCACGTCGGTGAAGAAGCCGGTCTTGTACAGCGCGCGGATCGCCTGCTGCACGCGTTCGCTCGTGACGCGGTCGCCCTTTTCGACGGGCAGGTAGGTGAACACCGTGCCGGCCGAAATGCGCTGCAACCCGTCGATGCGGATGTCGGAAGCGACGAACGGTTCGAGGGCGTAGGTATTGGCGGTGAGGCAGGCGAGCAAGACAAGGGCGGCGATACGCTTCATCGTCACTTCCAGTAGTGTTGGTCCATTCCCGCGGCTTCGCGGGATCGTATTCGTCACATTGCATCCTTCCCGCGCGATCCGTTCCGGCCTCGCGACATGGATTTATCCGGCGCGTCCCTCGCCGGTCTGAGTTCGTTGCCCTTCTGCGATCGCTGCGGCCGGTTCAGCCGGAAACTTGACGCAGGATGTCGTTGTAGAAGGCGATGCTCATGAGCGTCACGAGCACGGCCAGCCCGACATACTGGCCCGCGATCATGGCACGTTCGTTTAGCGGACTGCCTTTCACGGATTCGATAAGGTAATACAGCAGGTGGCCGCCGTCCAAGATCGGGATCGGCAGGAGATTCAGAATTCCGAGGCTCAGCGAGATCACCGCCAGAAACGACAGGAAGTAGCCGAGCCCGAGCTGCGCCGAGGCGTTGGCGGCTTGGGCGATGCTGATCACGCTCGAGAGGTTCTTCGCCGATGCCTGGCCGGTCAACATCCCGCCGATCACGCTGAGCATGCTGTGCGCCGTCTTCCACGACTCGTGCAGCGCCATCGGAATGGCACGCAGCGGGCCGTAGCGTTCGACGACGCGGCTCTCCGGAGGCGCGACGTTGATGTACCAGCGCATCCCGCTGCCCATGTCCTTGCGTTCGGCGACCACGTCGAGATCGAGCTGGCCGCCCGCGCGGTCGACGAGCAGGTGCAGGCGCGGATTCTTCGCCGCCTGGTCCTGGATCGCTTTGGCGAATTCGCCGAAGGTGGCCACGCGAACGTCGCCGACGCGCAAGATGCGGTCGCCCTTGCGCAGGCCGGCGCGCGCGGCCGGGCCGTCGGGGACGTCGCCGATCACCGCGTCGATCGGTTTCGGCGCGAGGCCGATCTGGTCCAGCGTCTTGTCGCTGTCGGCGACTTCTCCGGAAAGCTTGCTGAGCGCGAGCACGTGCTGCTGCGTGCGGCCCTGCGCATCGACCGTGGAAACCGACGCATCCCG
>DASRGX010000293.1:0-30261 GCA_035650835.1 Rudaea sp.
AGAGCTGCTGCGGCGATTTTTCCGCCAGCGGCGCTGAGGAAGTCGCCGCCGGGCATCTGGGCGGCACCCTCAGGCGACATAGGGAAAAACCCCCAAAAGCAGCCGTGCATCGGCGTTTTGCTCGCGCATGCCGTGCCAGTGCCGACGAAGTGGAGTAGATTTGCGCCATCAGGAAGGATGTGGCGATCGGGAGGTCTATGTCAGGGGCATTGCCGCGTCTGTTCGTATCGCTGGTCGCCGCGGCTGCGGCGAGCACGGCGCACGCCGGCGTCAGCGTCGTCGTCGACGACCCGAACACGGCGACGGCGACGATTTCCCTGACTAGCCCGAGTGGCAGCGAATACGACGCTGTCGTCACCCTGAGCTTCGATCAGGCGGTCAATCTTTCCGCGGGCAGTCTCGGTCTCTCGGCAGAGCTCATCGACCCCGCAAGCCCGCCCGCGGTGCTGCCCGTGGGCGTGAGCGTCGATCCGGCGTTTCCGGTCTTGATTTCGATCGAACCGCCCGTGGCCACGTTCCGCAACGGCTACGAAACCGATCAAATCGGCGACGGCAATCTGGCATTCTTCAACACGTATCAGATCGAAGTGCACACGGCCGATCTCGCCTGCTCGTCGACGAAAAGTCCGTACCGCCTCTACAAGGCGCCACACGGCAGCACGACGTTCGCCGACGTCACCGACGACGTGCTGAGCGGCAGTGTGCGCGCGCGCGGCCGCGGCGGTGCGTTTTCGCAATTTCTCGTCGTCAAGGACAAACAGGCCTCGCTGCTCGTCGCGACGGCCAAGCTCGCAAATTTGAGCACGCGGTTGCTCGCATCGACGCTCGACGGCACCTTGCTCGCGACGCTGACTTCGCTGCTCGCGACCGTCAGCACCGATCTGCTGACGCTCAACATCGCCGGTGCGATCGATGCGCTCGACACGTTCATCGCCGACGTGACGGCGGCGTCGAGTGCCGGCGAAATCGCCAACGAATGGGTGGCCGGCGGTGCGCTGAGCAACGATGCCGGCGATCTGCTGAGTCTCGCGCAGACCTTGCGCTTCACCCTGCTGTCGCTCGAAGGCAGTCCGCTCTGCCAGCCGCCACCGCCCTGAGCCGCCCATGCCCGCCCGCCTGAGCGTGTATCCGCCGGACAGCCCGGCGCTGATCCGCGTGCTCGAAGACGGCGTCAGCTATCGCATCGGCCGCTCGCAGGAGTGCGAAATCCGCGTCGAGCATTTTTCGGTCTCGCGCTTCCACGCCGAGTTGCGCGGCGCCGCGGCCGTGTGGACCGTGCACGACACGGGCAGCAAGAACGGCCTGCGCGTCGGCGGCCAGCGTGCGAAGCAAATCAGCCTGAACGCTGCGACCTGGTTCACGGCCGGCGACGTATACTGCTGGTTCGAACTCACCGACATCGCCACGGCCGCGGCATTCAAGGCACGCGAAGACCTGCGGCGCAGCTCCTCGCGATCGCTGTCGCAGCGGCTCATGCCGAGCTTCGGCATCGCCACGCTGATTCCGCAAACGCTGGATCTCGTGCTCGAGCTCTCGGGTCTCGAGCGTGGCTTCATGCTCTACGCCGACGCCGGCGAACCGCTGCGCGTGCGCGCCGCGCGCGGCATCGGCGCCGACGACATCGCGAGCCGCAGCTTCTCCGGCAGCGCCGCCGCGGTCGATCGCGCGCTGCGCGAACGGCGCAGCGTCGTCTGCTGCGACACGGGCGCCTCGCCTTGGCTCGGCGTGCGACCGAGCGTGCGACTCGGCGGCATCCGCGCGCTCGTCTGCGTGCCGCTGCAGGTCGATGGCGGCGCGCTCGGTGTCGTCTATGCGGACAGCCGCAAACCCGGGCCGCCGATCACCGAGCTCGATCTCGAACTGATCGGCAACGTCGCCGACCAGGCGGCGGCCGCGATGGCTGCGCGACGCTTGCAGGACGACATGGCCGACGTGCTGAAATCGGCCGCGGATGCGGGGCTTGCGGCGCCGCTGTGGGACACGCTGCGCGGCCATGAAGAATGAACGGGCTGTCGGGACGCGGGGCTTCCGCGATATCTTGCGCCGATGAGCAACAATGTCGGACAACTCGCTGAACCGCACACGCCGACCTCGGCGACCCTGACCGGCATGCTCGCTGCGGCCGAGCTCGCCAACGGCGATGTCTTGGCGGGACGGTTCCGCATCGAGGCGATGCTGGGCGTCGGCGGCATGGGTGTCGTCTACCGCGCGCACGACACCGCGCTCGGCATCGACGTGGCGATCAAGCTCTTGCGCCCGGAGCTCGCGCGCAAGCCCGAAGCGTTCGACCGGTTCCGCCAAGAGCTCCTGCTGGCGCGCCAGGTGTCGAGCACGCATGTCGTGCGCATCCACGACATCGCCGAGCACGAGGGTCGTTGGTTCATCACGATGGACTACATCGACGGCGAATCGCTCGAGCGGCGTATGGATCGCGGAGGCAAGCTCGATCCCGACGTCGCCGTGCCGATACTCGGCGGTCTGCTCGAAGGCCTTGCAGCGGCGCACGAGCGCGGTGTCGTGCACCGCGACCTGAAGCCGGCGAACATCCTGCTCGATCGCGACGGCAAGGCGTACATCACCGATTTCGGCGTGGCGCGCAGCCTCGGGGCGACCGGCGGTATGACGCAGAGCGGCGTCGTCTTCGGCACACCCGAATATCTTTCGCCCGAGCAGGCGCGCGGCGGCGACATCGACGGACGCAGCGATCTCTATGCCGTCGGCCTCATGCTCTACGAGATGCTGAGCGGAACGCTGCCGTTCAGCGGCGGCACGCCGGCCGAGACGGTGATGCGCCGCATCGTGCGCCAGCCGCCGTCGCTGTCGGCCGTACGTCCCGACCTGCCATCGTGGTTGCGCGCGTTCTGCGACCGTTTGCTCAAGCTCAATCCCGCGCACCGGTTCGCCTCCGCGCGCGAGGCGCTCAAGGCGCTCGAGACACGGCGCGTGCCGCGCCCGCCGCTCAACCGCACGGCGATTCTCGCCGCCGTGCTCGCTGTCGTCGTCACCGCGGGCGCCGTCGACCTCGGCCGGCGCGAGGCGTGGTTCGCGCGTGCACCGGCCGCCGCCGCGCCGGTGCAGACGCCGCGCGTCGCCGTGCTGCCGTTCTTCGCAGCGGGCGACGATGCCGACGTCGCAGCGGCGGGGCGAGGCGTTGAGGAACACCTGCGCGCCTGGCTGCGCGCAGACAGCGCGCTCGCCGTCGAATCGCGCACCCGTACGCTCGCCGCGATCGCTCGTGCCGCTCCGGATTTGACAGCCGACACCTTGCCGCGGCAGGCGCATGAGATCGCGCATGCGGCGAATGCGACGGCGATCGTTGGCGGACGCGTCGGTCGCGATGCGCAAGGTTTCGTATTGAAGCTCGATCTCATCGGCGCCGCGGAGCCGGCGAGCGGGCACACGCTCGAAGTGCGCGGCAAGGACGCCGATGCGCTGTTCGAAGCCTATCGGGCCGCCGTGCCGACGTGGCTGCGGCAGAGCGGCGTTGCGAAGCCTGCGGAGCCGCCGACCTTCGACGCGCGAGCGCTTGCACCGTATGGACACGCGCTGCGCGCGCTCGACGCCGGCAAACCCGCCGATGCGGCGGCACCGATGCAGGGGCTCGTCGGCGAGGGCAACGCGCTCGCGGCACGCGCCGAGCTCGATGCGCGCGAAGCGCTCGACGATCCGCTCGCGCTCGCGAATCTGCGCGATGCGATCGCGGCGAAATTCTCGCAAGACATGCGGCCGGCGGCGCGCGAGGTGTATGCGCGCGCGCTTGCCGGTAGCGACAAGGCGGCCGCAGCGGCGAATGTGCTCGCAGCAGCGCTCGAGCGCTATCCGCACGATCCCGGGCTCGCGATCGCGCGTGCGGAGCTCCTCGCCGAGGATGGCGACGACCAATCCGCCGCGGACGCGCTCAAGCGCTTCGTGGCCGACGATGACGGCGATGCGCATGCCTGGTTCCTGCTCGGCAAGAGTTCGATCAAGCGCGGCGATGCGCAGCCCGCCGTCGACGATTATCTCGTACGCGCGCTCGTGCTCAATACGCGGGCGGGCGATACCGCCGCGGTTGCAGAAACCGAGAACGCGATGGGCGTCGGCTATGAACGTCTCGGACAGCTCGAACCCGCTTCGGAGCAGTACGCGCGCGCGGCGGCCGTGCGCGAGAAACTCGGCGACAAGGAAGGCCTCGCCAAGTCGCTGCGCAACCTTGCGATCGTGGAAGCCGAGCGCGGCGAAGATGCCGCCGCCGACCGCGCCCTCGTGCGAGTGAAGGCCTTGCTCGAAGAGCTGGGCGACAAAGCGAGCCTCGCCGATCTCTACAACGATCGCGGCGTCGTGCTCGAGGAGCGCGGCGATTTCGCCGGTGCGCTCAGGAACTATCGCGAAGCGCTCGCGATGCGGCAACAGCTCGATTTGCCGGAGGCCGTCGCCGAGAGCTTGAACAACGTCGGCTATTGCGCATACCACATGGGCGACTTCGACAACGCCGGCGTCTATTGGCAGCAGGCGCTCGCGCAATATCAAAAAATCGACGACAAGAACGGCACGCTGCATGTGACGCAGAGCGTGGCGCTGCTCGATCTTGCGCGCGGGCGTTTCGCGATGGCTCGCAAGCGGCTCGAAGACTCGCTGCGCACCGCCGAGGAGCATCAATTGCCGGAAGAGGAGGCCGTCGCGAACGTCTCGCTTGCGGAAGTCGCGCTCGTCGAGGGACGCTACGCCGACGCCGCTGCCGCCGCCGGACGTGCGGCGCAGATCTTCGCACGCCGCTCCGATCGCCGAGGCTCGGCCGAAGCCGCGTTGCTGCAGGCGCGCACGGCGCTGGCGCTCGGCGATGCAGCCGGCGCCGACGCGGCGCTCGCACGCATCGACCCGACCAAACTCGGTGTCGAGCAGCGCGCCGGCTACTCGTTCGCGCAGGCTCGCAGCGCGGTTCTGGCAGGGGATTTCACCGGTGCGAACGCGAAGCTCGACGCAGCCGCAGCCGCGGCCGGCGAGGCGCACAGCGGTTCGCTCGCAATGAACATCCGCCTCGAGCGGGTGCGCATGGCCTTGGCGCAGGGGGATATCGCTGCCGCGAAAAAAACGCTCGCGGCCGTGCGCCAGCGGACGACCGAGCTCGGCGAAATCCCCGTGCGGCTGGCGTGGCTCGAGCTCGAACTCGCACTCGCCGTGCGCATGCACGACACCGACGCTGCTGCGCGCTATCGCGAGATTCTGCTCGTGCTCAAGACCAGCGGCCGGTATCGGGACGCCGTGTTGATCCATCGTCTCGGCGAGCACGCCGTGAAGGCGGCCGACGCCGCATCGGCGCGAGAGGCCGCGTCGCAGGCGCTCCAACAATTGCTCGACAGCGCGCCCGCTGAGCGTCGCGAATCGCTGCGGCAGCTCGTGGAACGGTGCTGGCAAGAGGAATCGGGGGACGCGCATGGAGCTTGATCCGCAAGACCGCGCGCAATTGCAGCACAAGATCGATGCGCTCCTCACGCAACAGCGCGAACTCGTCGAACGCCTCGGCCGCGGGCAGGACTATTTCCTGCATCTGGCGCGCTCGGTGTGGCACGTGCAGGAAGAGGAGCGACGCCGGCTCGCGCGCGAGCTGCACGATGGCATCGGCCAGAATCTGACGGCGATCATGCACCTCGTCGATCTCGTGCTCGGCGAAGCGCGCGGGACGGCTCACGAGCGACTCGAGAAGGCGCGCGACCTCGTCGTGGCCACGCTCGCCGAAACGCGCGCGCTGTCGCGTCAGCTGCGCCCGCAGGTGCTCGACGATCTCGGCCTGGCGGCCGCGCTCGATTGGCTCGCGCGCACGTTTCGCGAAAGCCACGCACTCGACGTCCGGCTCGATCTCGCGGAGAACGCGGCGACGCTCGACGGCGACGCCGCGACGCTCGTCTTTCGCGTCGTGCAGGAAGCGCTCACGAATGTCGTTCGCCACGCCGATGCACGGTGCGTCGAGATCGGCCTGCGCTGCGCGGCCGAGCGCGTCCTGCTCGCGCTGCGGGACGACGGGCGCGGTTGCGATCCGAAACACGCGCTCGCGGCGGGCACGGGCGGACGCGGCAGCGGGCTCGGCGGCATGCGCGATCGCGTGCGCCTGTTCGGCGGCGAGCTGCGCATCGAATCGGCGCCCGGCAGCGGTTTCGCGATTTTCATCGAGTTTCCGCTCGCACAAGGCGGAAAGGAGCGCACGTCATGATCCGACTGCTCGTTGCCGACGATCACGCCGTCGTGCGGGAAAGTCTCGTCGTCGCGCTGCGCGCGAGCGGCGAGTGCATCGTCGTCGCCGAAGCCGGCGACGGCGTCACCGCGATCGAAAAGGCGCTCGAGGTCAAGCCCGATGTCGCGATCGTCGACATTTCGATGCCGCGGCTCAATGGCATCGAAGTGGTGAGGCGCCTCGCCCACGATTTGCCGCGCACGCGCGTGCTCGTGCTCACGATGCACGAAGAAGAAGAGTACGTGCTGCACGTCGTGCGCGCCGGCGCTTCGGGCTACGTGCTCAAGCATGCGCACACCTCGGAGCTCCTCAATGCGGTGCGCACGCTCGCAGCGGGCGGTGTGCATTTCGGGCCGTACGCCGCGAAAGTGCTCGCCGAACAGATACAGCAGCCGCGGCACGCTGCGGAGGACCCGTACGGTTCGCTTTCGGCGCGCGAACGCGAAGTGCT
Source organism: Rudaea sp. (assembly GCA_035650835.1). Lineage (GTDB taxonomy): Bacteria > Pseudomonadota > Gammaproteobacteria > Xanthomonadales > Rhodanobacteraceae > Rudaea. The sequence goes on from DASRGX010000293.1 coordinate 6,660, forward strand.
GCATCTCATCGTCGATGGGCTCACGACGAAGGAAATTTCCAAGCGCTTGGAAATCAGCGTCAAGACCGCGGAAAACCATCGCGGGCGCGTGCTCGCCAAGCTCGGCATGCGCAACAGCGCCGAGCTCGTTCGCTACGCCATGCGCAAGCGGCTCGTCGAGTGAGCTGTGCGATGCGCGGGCGACGATCGGCGGCGGCGAAGCGCATCGCCGGTATCGCTCGTACGGACGTCTGGACGTCCAAAGCGGCATGCGCTATGCTGCAATGCAACGAAACACTCCAGCGTCCCGGAGTCCGTCATGGAATGCGCGGGCTGCGGTGTCGCCGATCCGCCGCGATGCCGCCGAGCCGACTACCGTCTTTCGTCCGAACGCCGTCATGACCCTCACGCAACTGCGCTACCTGATCGCCATCGCCGATTCCGGTCTCAACATCACGACCGCGGCCGAGCGTGTCCACGCGACGCAACCCGGCGTCAGCAAGCAACTCAAGCAGCTCGAAGACGAACTCGGTTTCCAGCTGTTCTCGCGCAAGGGCAAGAGCCTGCACGCGATCACGCCGGCAGGTCAGCAGGTGCTCGAGCGCGCCCGCGTCATCGCCGCAGAAGCCGCGAACATCCGCTCGATCGCGGCGGACCTGCGCGGCGAGGAATCCGGCGAACTCGCCATCGCGACGACGCACACGCAGGCGCGTTTCGTCCTGCCGCGCGCGATCGCGGCGCTCAAGCAGCGCTATCCCGATGTGAGCGTGCATTTGAAGCCGCAGGGCGACGCACAGGTGATGGGCGTGTTCGAGCGCGGCCAAGCCGATCTCGCGATCGTCAGCACGAGCGACGCGGCGCCGGAGGGCGGTCTCGCCGTGCCGCTTTTCCGCTGGCGGCGCAGCGTGATCGCGCCGCGCGGTCACGCGCTCGTCGCACTGCAGCGGCCGCTCACGCTCGGCGAACTCGCGCGCCATGCGCTCGTGAGCTACGAATCGTCGTTGCGCCCCGAATCGTCGTTGCGCCGCGCGTTCGCGGCGGCGGGCGAATCGCCGCATTTCTCCTGCACGTCGCGCGACGCGGACCTCATCAAGACCTACGTACGCGCCGGGCTCGGCGTCGGCATTCTCGCCGAAATGGCAATCCTTCCCGAGGATGCGGCCGACCTCGCTGTGCTCGACGCGGCCGAGCTCTTTCCGGCATGCACGACGTGGCTCGTGCTGCGGCGCGACCGCGTGCCGCGCAGTTATGCGCTCGCGCTCGCCGAGCTCATCGCGCCGCAACTCGATCGACGCGATCTGCAGCGTGCGCTCGCCGGAGAAATCCCGAAACAGTGGCCGGAAGCGCCCGAATGGCGCGCGCTCGGAGCTAGCGCGACGCCGCTTGCACGCGCCGTGTGAGGTGCAGCGTCGGCCTCAGAAGTGCAGACCGCACTCGCGCTTGAGGCCGAAGAAGCGCGTGTCTTCCTCGCGCATGCCAGGCTCCCACGGTCGCGTGGTGTGGATGTCGCCGATCGACACGTAGCCGCGTTCCCAGAGCGGATGACTCGGCAAATTGTGCCTTTGTAGATAATTCCACACGTCGCGGTTGCTCCAGTCGGCGACAGGATGGAATTTCCAGCGTTCGTCGCGCAGTTCGAGGAAATCGATCCGGCGGCGCGATTCGCTCTGGCTGCGGCGGATGCCGGCGATCCACGTGCGCGCGCCGAGCTCGGAGAGTGCACGCTGCATCGGTTCGACCTTGCGCAAGCGGTTGTAGCGTTCGAGACCTTCGAGTCCTTGCTCCCACAACCGGCCGAAGCGCGCTTCCATCCACGCGATGCCGAGGGCTGGGCGATACACCTTGAGATTGAGGCCGAGATCCTGCGTCAGCGTATCGGCGTACCGATACGTTTCGGGGAACAAATAGCCCGTGTCGACGAGGATCACGGGGATGTCGCGCCGCGCACGCGTGACGAGATGGAGAATGGCCGCAGCTTGTGCGCCGAAACTCGACGAGAGCGCGTGCTCGCCGGGCAAGGTATCGAGCGCCCAAGCGACACGTTCTTCGGGGCCGCGCTCGGCGAGCCAGGCATTGAGGTCTGCAAGTGCGCGTGTGTCTTCGGCGGCGCTGACGAGGTCGGGCGGCGTCATGATGCGGTAGTCTCCACGGGAATCAGCGCTTCCGGCCGTGTTCGGGGCGTCACGATGCCGGTGCGCAACAAAAAATCGCCGAACCGTTCGCCATGGCCGCGTTCCGCGGCGTAGCGAGCGAACAGGGAATCGAGCGTATCGAGGATTTCGTTTTCGCCGACGTTCTCGCGATGGAGCACGTTGAGACGGCGGCCTTCGGCGTCGGCGCCCAGCATGAGGTTGTAGCGGCCAGGCGCCTTGCCGATCAGGGCGATCTCGCCGAGGTAAGGCCGCGAGCAGCCGTTCGGGCAGCCGGAAATGCGCAGACCGAGCGGTGCGTCGCGCAACCCGTGCAGATCGAGCGCATTTTCCACTTTGCGCAAAAGTTCAGGCAGGTACCGTTCCGCTTCGGCCATCGCGAGCGCGCACGTCGGCAGCGCGACGCAGGCCAGTGCAGCGAGCCGGACGGGCGTCGCGGTGCGGTAACCGTCGAGGCCGTGCGCGGCCACGATCGCCTCGATCGCGCTGCGTGCCGTCGGCTCGATGTCCGCGACGACCAGGTTCTGGTTCGGCGTGAGACGGAACTCGCCGCGGTGCACGCGCGCGATTTCGCGCAGGCCCTTGCGGTGAGGCGCGTCAGGCCGGTCCGCCACGCGGCCCGCCTCGATGCGCAGCGTGAGGTGCGAGCGGCCGTCTTCGCCCGTGCTCCAGCCAAAACGGTCGCCGTTGTGTTCGAAGCGGAATGGCGGCGGCGGTGCAAAGGAAAAACCGGCACGGCGTTCCACTTCGGCTTTGAACCAGGCGAAACCGCGTTCGTCGATCGTATACTTGAGCCGCGCGCGTTTGCGGTCGCTGCGGTTGCCGAAGTCGCGCTGGGTCGTGAGCACGGCGTCGGCGGCGGCGGTGACCTGGTCCGGCAGCACGAAGCCGAGCACGTCCGCGAGCCGCGGATAGGTGTTCGCTTCGCCGTGCGTCGCACCGAGCCCGCCGCCGGCGGTCACGACGAAGCCGAGCAGCGTGGCACCTTCCACGATCGCGATGAAGCCCAGGTCGTTGGCGAACACGTCGACGTCGTTGACGGGCGGCACGGCGAAGGCGGTCTTGAATTTGCGCGGCAGGTAGGTCGACCCGTAGACCGGTTCCTCTTCCTCGCCGCTGCCGGCCACCTTTTGCGCGTCGAGCCAGATTTCGTGATATGCGCGCGTATGCGGAAGCAGGTGTTCGGAAAGTCCGCGCGCGATTGCATACACCTCGGCATGCACACGCGAGAGATGCGGGTTGGCGGCAACGAGCACGTTGCGGTTGACATCGCCGCATGCGGCGACCGTATCGATGAGCGCGCCGTTGATCGCGCGCAGCGTCGCTTTGAGCTCGCGCTTGATCACGCCGTGGATCTGGAATGCCTGCCGGGTGGTCAGGCGCAGCGTGCCGTTGCCGTAGGCTTCCGCGATCGCGTCGAGCTTCAGCCACTGTTGCGGCGTGACGACGCCGCCCGGCAGACGCGTGCGGATCATGAACTGGTAGGCGGGCTCCAGTTTCTGCAGCCGACGTTCTTCGCGCAGATCGCGATCGTCCTGCTGATAGCTGCCGTGGAATTTGATGAGCTGCGTGTCGGACTCGGCGATCGCGCCGGTGACCGGATCGGCCAGGCTCTCGACGAGCGTGCCGCGCAGCCGCCGGCTCGCGGCCTTGATCGTCTCGACGGGCGATAGGGCGTCGGCGGCCATCAGTACACATCCCGTGCATAGCGGCGATCGGCGGCGAGCGCGCTCAGGAATTCCTCGGCCTCTTCGAGGCTCTTGCCACCGTGCGTGGCGACGACGTCGCGCAGGGCCGCATGTACGTCCTTGGCCATACGCGTTGCGTCGCCGCACACGTAGACGTGCGCGCCATTTTCGAGCCAGGCATAGAGCTCGCGCCCGCTCTGGCGGATTCGATGCTGTACGTAGACCTTGTCGGCCTGATCGCGCGAAAAAGCGAGATCGAGCCGTGCGAGTTCGCCGCGCTTGAGCGCCTGCTGCCACTCGGCTTGATAGAGGAAATCCGACCGGAATTGCGGATTGCCGAAGAACAGCCAATTACGGCCGCGCGCGCCGACCGCGGCGCGTTCCTGGACGAAGCCGCGGAACGGCGCCACGCCGGTGCCAGGGCCGATCATGACGATATCGCGCGAACCGTCCTTCGGCAAGCGGAACCGCTCGTTGGTTTCTACGAATACCGGGATGCGGGTGTCCGCGCCGCGGTTCACGAGAAAATGCGAAGCGGCACCCAAATGGTCGTGACCGAACGCCTGGTAGGCGACCGGGGCGACGGTCAAATGCGCTTCGTCCTCCACCGCTTTCAGGCTCGACGCGATCGAGTACAGCCGCGGTGTCAGTGGTCGCAGCGTCGAGACGAGGTCGGCGGCCGTCCACGACGCCGGAAATTCGCGCAGCAGATCGATGAGCTGATAGTCCGTGAGCAGGCGCGCCGCCGCTTCTCCGGGTTCGGCCAGGATCGCGGCAAGTTCGGTGTTGCGCGCGCGTTCGGCATGCGCGAGCGCGAACGGGCGCGCCAGCCGTGTGATTTCGCGCTTCTCGGCGAGCCAGCTCGCGAGCGGCAGCGTCTGTCCGTCGATGGCGACGGCCGTCTGCGGACCGGCGCCGATCGCTTCGGCGATCGCCTGGACGAGAGTCGCAGGGTTCGTCGGCCAGACGCCGAGCGCGTCGCCAGGCTCGTAGCTCAAGCCGGAATCGCGTAGGGAAAGTTCGATGTGACGAATGTCTTTCGTGCCGTCGCGAGAAGTGATCCGCTGGTTGGCGATGACTTCGGCGGCGAACGGGCGTTCGCGATTCCAGACCGCCGCGGCGCGCGCAGGCCGCAGGGGAGTGACTTTGGCGGAGACGCTCGTCGACTTGAGCGTCTCTCGTGCCGCGCCGAGTGCGCGTTCGAGCCAGGGGCGCGCGACGCGATCGATGTCGACGTCCGCGTCCGCGCGCGCAACCAGACGCGCGGCACCGAGCGCGGCGAGGCGCTCGTCGATCGCCGCTCCGACGGCGCAGAATTTTGCGTAGCTGCTGTCGCCCAGAGCCAGCACGGCGAACTTCAGCTCGTCGAGCCGCGGTGCACGCTTGCTCGCCAGGAATTCGACGAACCCGCGCGCGTCGTCGGGCGGATCGCCGTCGCCTTGCGTGCTGATCACGACATAGAGCAGACGCTCGGACTTGAGCTCGCGCAGCGGATAGGCATCGGCGCGCAGCAGACGTACGGCGAGGCCCGCCGCTTCGGCATCGCGCGCGAGCGACTCGGCCAAACGCTTCGCGTTGCCGGTCTGGCTTCCGAATACGATCGTCAGTTGCTGTTGGCCACCCGTTTCGACCGCGGCGAGCGGTGCCTCGCGTGCGATTGGCTCGCTGCGCGCCGCGAGTCCGGCGGCGTAACCCGAGAGCCAGTGCAGCGCGGCGTCGTCTAGACCGTCGACGAGACGGGCGAGCAACCCGGCTTTTTCTTCCGGGAGAGGCACCAATGCGCGAATCGGTTCGGCTGACACGGGTAGGCGAGATAGACGTCCAAACGATGGACGCATGCTAGGCCTCGCCGCCGTCACGCAAAAGCAATGCTTCGTTATACGCTCATGCGCGGTGGTTATTGCCAGGCCTGCCACAGGGTGGGCATGCACCCATCGCCGGCGATTCGGGGGACGTTCAGTACTGATATATCGAGTCGTGCCGACGGGCGATGCGCTTGCAACCCATGCCGCTATTACGGCTGGTTGTGAAAGAGGACGGCAGCGACAGCGCCATTGCCGTTCCGATAAATCTAATAGTCGAGCAAACGATCCGTGGCGATCAGCACTGCGAAGAAAAACGCCGACGCGGTGCAGCCCTCGACCAGGCCGTAAACCGCGCGCCAGGACCGGCTCAGTCGGTTGAGGAACCGCTCGCGCGTGCTATGCAGGCGCAGAACGATGAAGGCGAGTGCGGCGAGAGCCAGCGCCGGGACGAGACCGGCGGCGACAGCGAGTCCCGGTGAAGGCGCTTCGATCGAGCCGAAAACATTGAGTGCCAGCAGCAGAGCGCCAATGCACCAATGCAGTGCAAAGCCGAGGCGGAGGTCAGGAATCGCGAGGGGACGAATTGAAGGCATGGAGAGCATATCCAGTTCTGTGACGGAACTAACACGTAATACGCTGGCGAATTCGGCGCTCCGCCACCGCGAAGCCGCTCATCGCATAGCCTCATATCGACATGGCGAATTGCCAGTTCGCGGTGGGGAAGCGGCAGCGTAGGCTTCCGTCCCATCACTGCCGGAGACCCCATGCAACGCAGGATATTCTTGCTGCTTGCCGGCCTGGCGATCGGTTTTCATGCGCATGCCAGGGACGGCTCGCTTCTGAACGTTTCCTACGATCCGACCCGCGAGCTCTATCGGGATATCGATTCCGCGTTCGCCGCCGATTGGCAGACGCGGACCGGCGAGACGATAACGGTCCGCCAATCGCACGGTGGATCGTCGAAGCAGGCCCGCGCGATCATCGATGGACTCGAGGCCGATGTCGCCACGCTAGGCATCGCTTCGGACATCGACGCGCTTCACGATCAGGGCGATCTGCTGCCGGCAGACTGGCAGTCGCGCCTACCCGGGAACAGCACGCCGTATCGATCGACGATCGTGCTGCTCGTGCGTAGCGGCAATCCCAAGGCGATCCATGACTGGCCGGACCTCGCACGGCCGGGGACGGTCGTGATCACGCCCAATCCCAAGACTTCGGCGGGTGCTCGCTGGAATTTCCTCGCTGCGTATGCGTACGCTCTGCGCGCGAATGCGAAGGACGAAGCGAAAGCCTCCGAGTTCGTCGCGAGCATCTACAAGAATGTCCCGGTGCTCGACACCGGTGCGCGCGCAGCGACGCTCACGTTCGCGCAACGCGGCCTCGGCGATGTGCTGATCGCGTGGGAGAACGAAGCCTGGCTTGCGCGGCAGGAATTCGGTGCGGACAAGTTCGAGATCGTGGCGCCGTCGTTGTCGATCCTCGCCGAGCCGCCCGTGGCGGTCGTCGACGTTTACGCGAAGAAGCACGGCACCGAGGCCTTGGCCGAGGCGTATCTGCGCTTCCTGTATACATCGAAGGCGCAGGAGATCATCGCGCAGCACCATTACCGGCCCGTCGATCCCGACGTGGCCGCACGGCATCCCGGCGAATTCGCCGCCACCGAGCTCGTCACGATCGCCGATTTCGGTGGCTGGAAAACCGCGCAGGCAAAATTCTTCGCAGACGGCGGCGTCTTCGACCGCTTGTACCAGCGCACGCCGTGAACGCCGTTATCGCCGATCCTGCCATCGGACCTCAGCTCAGCACTCGCACGGTGCACAAGCGCGCTCGCGCGCCGCGATCGGCCTTGCCGGGATTCGGGCTCAGTCTCGGGTTCAGCGTCGTCTATTTGTCGCTGCTCGTCTTGTTGCCGCTGGCGGCGGTGTTCCTGCGGGCGGCGGGACTCGGGCTCGACGGCCTTTGGCGCGCGCTGGCCACCGAACGCGTACTGCATGCGCTTGCGCTTAGCTTCGGCGGCGCCGCGACGGCGGCGGCGATCAATGCGGTATTCGGCGGACTCGTGGCCTGGACTTTCGTGCGTTACGAGTTCCCGGCAAAGCGCTGGTTCCACGCCCTCGTCGATCTGCCGTTCGCGCTGCCGACGGCGGTCGCCGGTATCGCGCTCACCACGTTGTACTCGGAGCACGGTTGGCTCGGCGCACCCCTTGCCAAGCTCGGCATCAAGGTGGCGTATACGCCGCTCGGTATCGTCGTCGCCATGGTCTTCATCGGTCTGCCGTTCGTCGTGCGCACGCTCGAGCCCGTGCTCAGCGAAGCGGAGGCGCAATTCGAAGAGGCGGCCGCGACGCTCGGAGCGACGCGCTGGCAGACGATCGTCCATGTGATCGCGCCGACGGTGCTGCCGGCGCTCATGACGGGCGCGGCGCTGGCGTTCGCGCGCGCGGTCGGCGAGTACGGTTCGATCATCTTCATCGCCGGCAACGTGCAGAAGGTCTCCGAAATCGCGCCGCTGCTCATCATGATCCGGCTGGACGAATTCGACTACGCCGGCGCCACTGCGCTCGCGGCGTCGATGCTCGTGCTGTCGTTCGGCGTGCTGCTCGCGATCAATCTGCTGCAGGCGTGGAGCCGCCGCCGTGGCTGACGTCTATCGATCGAGCATCGGCGAGCCAACCGCCGTGCGCCGCGTCCTGATCGGCACCACGCTCTTGTTCCTCGTCGCCTTCCTGCTGCTGCCGCTCGTCGTCGTTTTCACCCAAGCGTTCGCGAAAGGCCTCGGTCCCGTGCTGACGGCGCTCGCCGACGCCGACACGCTCGCCTCCATCCGGCTCACGCTGCTGGCGGCCGCGATCGCCGTGCCGCTCAACACGTTTTTCGGCATCGCGGCGGCCTGGGCGGTCGCGAAATTCGAGTTCCGCGGCAAGAGTCTGCTCGTAACGCTCATCGACCTGCCGTTTTCGGTCTCGCCCGTCATTGCTGGCATGGTGTTCGTGCTGCTCTTCGGCGCTCACGGATGGTTCGGCCCGTGGCTCGCGGCGCACGGCGTCAAGATCGTATTCGCATTGCCGGGAATCGTGCTCGCCACGACGTTCGTGACCGTGCCGTTCGTCGCACGCGAGCTGATTCCTCTCATGCAGGCGCAGGGCACCGACGAGGAACTCGCGGCGCTCAGCCTCGGCGCCAGCGGCTGGCGCACGTTCTGGCACGTCACCTTGCCGAACATCCGCTGGGGCCTGCTCTATGGGGTGCTGCTCTGCAACGCGCGCGCCATGGGCGAGTTCGGCGCGGTGTCGGTCGTGAGCGGCCACATCCGCGGGCTCACGAACACGATGCCGCTCGAAATCGAGCTGCTCTACAACGACGCCGGCGCGCTCAACGCGGCGTTCGCCGTGGCGGCGCTGCTCGCGCTGCTCGGTTTCGTCACGCTGGTAGCGAAAAACTTTCTCGAATGGCGCCACGGCGACGAGCTCGCCGCACTGCGCGGACATTGATCGCACACGACGGAACACGCATGGACATCACGATCCGTGGACTCGAAAAACGCTACGCCGACGCCAGCGCGCTGAGCGGTATCGATCTCGACATTGCTTCCGGCGAGCTCCTCGCGCTGCTCGGCCCGTCGGGTTCGGGCAAGACGACGCTGTTGCGCGCGATCGCCGGGCTCGAGCCCGTGGAAGGCAGCATTCGCTTCGGCGACATCGATGCCGCGAATCTGACGGTGCAGGAGCGCCGCGTGGGCTTCGTGTTCCAACACTACGCCCTCTTCAAGCACATGACCGTGCTCGACAACGTCACGTTCGGCCTGCGCATGCGCGGAGGCGGCGGACGCATGCCGCACGAGGAGATTCGCCGGCGCGGGCGCGAGCTTCTCGATCTCGTGCAGCTCGGCGGTCTGGAGCGGCGCTATCCGAACCAGCTTTCCGGCGGCCAGCGCCAGCGTGTGGCGCTCGCGCGTGCCCTCGCGATCGAGCCTCGCGTACTGTTGCTGGACGAGCCCTTCGGTGCGCTCGATACGAAAGTGCGGCGAGAGCTGCGCGCGTGGCTGCGGCAGTTGCACGACGAGACCGGCTACACCACGGTGTTCGTGACCCACGACGAGCGCGAAGCCGCGGAGCTCGCCGACCGTGTCGTCGTCATGAATCGCGGGCGCATCGAGCAATTGGCGGCGTAAGCTCACGCGCGATGCAGCACGCGTCGCCAGGTCGGGACGTCGCGGGCGCCAAAATGATACTTGTATAATTCTCCGCCCCGCAGGAAGTGGAACTCGCCGGCGCCTTCGGCTGCCGCGCGGCGCATCGCAGCCGCGAGCGCGACGGCGCCCGGACTGTAGCGCGACCACGCCGGATCGAATGCGCTCATGTAGAAGTGCGCAGCCCGTCGGCACTGCAGGACGAGCACCGCCGCTATCGTCTGCCCGCTTGCTTTGACTTGTGTCACGCGCAGCAAGCCGGCGGCGTCGAGTGCCGGCACGACGTCGGCGAAGAATGCGCGCATGAGCGGATCGGCGAATACCGCTGAAGGCGCTTCGCTGCCGTAGCGACGCGCATGCAGCGCCTCGAACGTGGAAGGCGCCGCGGCGACATCGGCATGCGACGCGGGGCCGAGCTCGACGTCGCCGCGGGCAAGCAGAATGCGCTCGGCGCGACGCAGGTTCCTGCGCCACTTCGCAGATACGCGCGCGAGTCCGTCGCCGTCTGCAAGCGTGACGACAGGGCACGTCACACCCGGCGTCACATCGCTCGACCAGCCGCGCGGCGCTGGCGCATCGCGCAACGGCGAGTTCGCGGGCAGTTGCTGCAGATCCACCGTCTCGCAGTCCCGTTCGACGGCCGACCGGCAGAGCGCCTCCAGCACTTTTGGCGCGTCGGCCGCCGGGCACAAGACCTCGCAATAATCCGACGGTCCGGTGCCCGCCAACAACAAGGAGCGCCGCCAGACGAAGTAGAGCGCCAGCGCGCGCAGATCGTCGAACGCAATGGCGGACGTCCGGCCGGGTGCGTAACGCCGCGCCCATGGCAGCAGCCACGCCGGGGACTGGAATGGCGTCGCATCGGGCAGGCGTAGCCAGAGCTCCCACCAAGCGGGAACGAGGCGCGCGAGCGCATCGATATCGGCGGCGTGTCCGTAGTCGAGGTCGGCCGGAGCAGCGAGGGTCATGACGCGCCTATCGCAATGGCCGTGCCAATGACGCCCGGCAGCTCGGGCGCGTGCTCGGCATCGCGCTCGGCGCGCGGTACCTACTTGTCGCGGTTGTGAGCGATCGGCAGACGCAACGTGAACGTCGTGCCTTTGCCGAGTTCGCTTTGCACTTCGATCGTGCCGCCGTGTTTCTGCACGATGCCGTACGACACCGAAAGACCGAGACCGGTGCCGACACCGACGGGTTTGGTCGTGAAGAACGGCTCGAAGATGCGCGTGACGTGCTTGGGATCGATGCCCTTGCCGTTGTCGGCGATCGCGACGAGGGCATGGTCGCTCTCACGCGCGGTGCGGATCGTGATGCGGCCGCGACCCTCCATCGCTTGCGCTGCATTCACGAGGATGTTCAGGAACACCTGGTTGATCTGCGAAGGCAGGCATTCGATGAGCGGCAGATCGCCGTATTCCTTGACGATCTCGGCCTTGTACTTGAGCTCGTGCCAGGCGACGTTGAGCGTCGTCTCGAGGCCCGCGTGCAGATCGGCGTATTGCCATTCCGCTTGATCGACGTGCGAGAAATCCTTGAGGTCGTGCACGATCTTCTCGACGCGCGTGACGCCCTCGACCGACTCGGCGAGCAGGCTCGTCACATCGTCGCGCAGATACGCGAGATCGACTTGCTGCTTGATCGCATTGACGTCGGCGACGCCGGGCGGAGGCGGATCGAGCGAGCGCTCCAGCTTCTCGTACGCGTCGAGCACCGAGAAGATGTCGCGCAGATAACCCGTCAAGCTGTCGAGGTTCGAGTGTACGTAGCCGATCGGATTGTTGATCTCATGCGCTACGCCCGCGGCGAGCTGACCGACCGACGCCATTTTCTCGGACTGCAACAACTGGTTCTGCGCGCCGGCGAGCTGGTTGTTCATGGCTTCGAGTTCGGCGTTGCGTTGCTGCAAGGCGAGCTCGACCATCTGGCGCACTTCGATCTGCTCGCTGAGCTCGCGTGTGCGTTCGGCGACGCGCCGCTCGAGGTCGGCATTCGCCGCCTTGAGCGCATCGGCAGCGCGTTTGCGCCCCAGGCTGTTGGCGATCTGGTACGAGACGAACGTGAGGAGCCGCTGATCGCCGGGTCCGTAGCTCACTTCGGGGGAATAGCTCTGCACCGCGACGACGCCCATGAGGCCGTCGGCGCAGACGAACGGCACGCCGAGCCACGATTGCGGCGACGGTCCCACGAGCTCGATTTCCCCGGCCGCATGCAGGCGTTCGATCCCGGCCGCATCCGCGAGCAAGGCCTTGCGCGTGCGCAGCACGTATTCGGTCGCGCCGTTGCCCACCGGGCGCCTCGCCGGCGCGGAGACGTCGCGCTCGTCCACGAGATACGGAAACAGCAGCATGGCGTGCTCGGAATCGAGCAGGGCGATGTAGAAATTTCGCGCGATGATGAGTTCGGCGACGACCACGTGCACGGCGCGATAGAACTCCTCCATGCTGCCGGCGCTGTTCGAGAGCTCGGCGAGCTGGTACAGCACGCGCTGCAGATGTTCGGCGCGACGGCGCTCCTGGGCTTCCTCGGTCAGCACGTCGTTGGCGAGCGCGAGTTCGCGCGTGCGTTGCTCGACGCGCTGTTCGAGCTCGTCGCGCGCCTGCCGGCGCTCGAGTGCGGTCAGGATGTGGCTGCCCACGAACGAGAGGAGCGCTTGATCGTCCTCGGTGTAGCGCTGCCGTTCGACGTAGCTCTGTACGACGAGCGCGCCGTATACCTTTCCGCCGCGGCTCATCGGCACGCCGAGCCAGTCGAAACTGCGCGGCCCGAGCGTGTGCAACGGCCCGGATACCTGCTGCTGGAGCTGGTCGTGCGAACCCATGAGCGGACGGCCGCCGCGAATCAGATACCACGTCAGGCCGCGCTCGAAGTAGTCCATCGGAAACACGGTGCCCATGTCGGGCTTCTCGTTGTCCGCGATATCGGCGAAATACAGAAAGCGGATGGTATCGGAGTCGGGGTCGTACAGCGCGATGTAGAAATTCTCCGCATACATGAAGCTGCCGACGATCGCGTGCAGGCCGGTCATCATCTCGAGCATTTCGAGATCCGAGCTCGCCATGTCGGCGATCGCGAACAGCGCGCGCTGCAGTTTTTCCGATTGTTCGAGACCCTTCAGCGATTCGACGAGGCGGCTCTTTTCGAGCAGGTTGACCAGATAGGGCCGCAGCGCCGTGAAAAAGCGCTGACAGGCGTTGAAGCACACGCCGTGATCGGCCACGGGGCTTCGGCACAGCAGCACGGCGCGAGCCTTGCCGCTTCGTGCGCAACAGGCAAAGCCGTGCGCGTCTGCGATCGGCACGTCGGCGGCCGGCGACGCTGCGCAGAGCGCATCGAGATGCGATGCGTCGACGTCGAACACGCCGGTCGGGCATACCGTCCAACCGCCGTTCGTGTCGAGCGACCACGCGAGCGCAGCCTCGATGCCGGCGCCCTTCGCGGCATCGACGATCGAGCTCACGGCGGAGGCGAGATCCTCGGCGTGCAGCAGCGCGTCGGCGCAGGCGGGCACCGAACCCTGGCCTGACGGTGCGGGGCTGGATGGAGAGATCGGCGTGGCAGCTGTCGTCTCTTGCATGCGGATCAGGAAAAAGCGGGTGGCGGCGCGCCGTCAGTGCGCCGAGACGAACCGAGCTCGTAACGACGGATTACTTCGCGCATCTGCACGCGCAGTTCGTCGTCGTTCCAGGGCTTGGTCAGGAACTTGTAGATCGCGCCGTGGTTGATCGCCTCCGTCACCGAAGCGAGATCGGAATACCCGCTCAGGATGATGCGGATCGTGTCGGGGTAGAGGTCTTTCACTTTGGCCAGGAACTCCGTGCCGTTGCCGCCGGGCATGCGCTGATCGGAGATTATCGCCTGGACGTCGTTGCGCGCCAGGATATCGAGGCCGTCGGCCACGTTCGAGGCGGTCAGGATGCGGTAGCCGTCGCGTCGCAACGTGCGCGTGAGTGCCCGCAGGATGTTCTCCTCGTCGTCGACGAGCAGGACGGTCGGCGTGCCCCCGCGCGAGGCGGTCTCTTCCGTGGCATAGCGATGGTGCAGCGTTGCGAACGCTTCCTCCGCGCGTACCGCAGGGCTGAAGTAGAAACCCTGGAACTCGTCGCATGCATTGCGCTGCAGATAGCCAACCTGTGCTGCGGATTCGACGCCCTCGGCGAGCACCGTCATGCCGAGCTGGTGCCCGAGCGTGATGATCGCGCGGCAGATGCCTGCGGCACGCGGGTCGGAGCTGATGTCCTCGACGAAGCTGCGGTCGATCTTGAGCTTGTCGAGCGGAAACTTGCGCAGATAGCTCAGGCTCGAATAGCCGGTGCCGAAATCGTCGAGCGCGAGCTTGACGCCGAGTTCCTTCAGTTCGCTCATCGTGCGGATGACGCGGCTCACGTCGCCGGTCATCATGCCTTCGGTGAGTTCGAGCTCGATCAGCGAGGGCGGCACGGACCAGCGCGAGAGGGCCGCCTGCACGCTGGCGACGAACTCGGCACGTTCGAGCTCGGCAGCCGAGACGTTGATCGCGATCGTGAAATCGGAGGCGCCGACGTCGAGCCATGCGCGCGCATCGCGGCAGGCGCTGTCGAGCACGAAGCTGCCGATGTCGACGAGCAGACCCAAATTTTCCGCTACGCCGAGGAACCGCATGGGCAGTACGAGCCCGAACTCCGGGCTTTCCCAGCGCACGAGCGCTTCGAAACCGAGTACTTGCGAGTTCTGCGCGCGAATTTGCGGCTGATAATGGATCGCGAGCTGGTTGCCTCCGATGGCGTCGGCCAGGCGCGACTCGGTGCCGAGCGGCGCTTCGTCAGGCAGGGATTTGACGGCGGCGGAATCATCGAGCATGGCAACCTCCTCGCAGCTTCGGCACCTCGACTCGCGGTGCCGCCGATCCGCACGAGGATCGACGTTGCCTATCCTAGGCCCATGACCAGGCGCCGAAAATCCGTACGAGCACGTATACGTACCGCCGCGGGCCAGTCAGGGCATGGCACAGTCGAACGGTAGCCAGTGCATCAGATCGCTGCGTGCAGCGAGCCACGGGCCGAACGCCGTCGCCAGGGCGCTTGCGAGCAGCAACCCAGCCGCCGCCGAGCGTATGCCGCGACGCTCGAGCAGCCGCAAGCTCTGCCGCGCCCCGTGCGCACCCGCGAGCACAGCCGGTGCGGTGCCGAGGCCGAATGCGAGCATGGTGAGCGCGCTCTGCAGCGGATCCATTGCGAGCCACGCAACGAGCAGCATGGAATATGCCAATCCGCACGGCATCCACCCCCAGAGCGCGCCCAGTGCGAGCGCCTGGCCAAGGTTCCGCACCGGCAGCAGCCCGCGCGCGAGCGGCGCCAGCCGTGGCCAGAGGCGATGGCCGAGCGCCATGTCGAGCCCGCGCCCGCGCAGCAGCAAACTCAGCGCGACTGCCGCGATCGCCACAGCACCGATCCCGCGCAGCACGAGGCGCACGCGCTCGGCGTCCAGCGCCTGGCCGAGCGCGGTTCCCGCGCCGCCGAGCAGAAGCGCCGCGAGCACATAGCTCCCGATTCGGCCAGCCTGGTATCCCAGAAGCAGATCGAATCGCGGGCGACCGTCGGCGCCGGCGCGCGTCGCGATCGCGAGCGCCGCGTTGATGCCGCCGCACATGACCAGGCAATGGCCACTGCCCGCGAGGCCGAGCGCGAACGCGCCGAGCAGGGTAAGGGCTTCACTCATGCGTCCCGCGCCCGCTCGAATGCGGCGATTCGTCGCTGAGCGGCATCAGCGCCGGAGTGTCGAGATCGTCGAACTGCGCGTGATTCACGCCCCAGAAGAACGCGCATACGGCTACGCCGAGCAACACGACGCTGAGCGGGATCAGCACGAGAATGATGTTCATGTGGCGGCGATCTCCCGATGGATTTCTGGCGGCGTTGCCAAAGGCGTGCGCGGCAGTCCGATGCGCAGCGAATTGAGCACGACGAACAGGGAGCTCGCCGACATGCCGATCGCGGCGAGCCAAGGCGGAATCAGGCCGAACGCCGCCGCGGGGATGCTCAAGAAGTTGTACGCGAACGCCCAGGCCAGGTTCTGGCGCAGGATCGCGAGTGTCGTCCGCGCCAGCGTTCGCGCCTCGGCGAGCGCAAGCAGGCGGCCGGAAGCGAGCACGATGTCTGCGCTCGCCTGGGCAAGGTCGGCGCCGTCGCCGAGCGCGACGGCGAGATCGGCGCCGGCGAGCACGGGCGCATCGTTGATGCCATCGCCCACCATCGCAACGAGTGCGCCGCCGCTGCGCATGGCGCCGAGCCGTGCGAGCTTGCCGGCAGGGCTCAGGGCGGCGTGGAAATGTTCGATGCCGAGACGGCGCGCCAGCTGGCCGACTGCCGCGGGCGCGTCGCCGCTCAGGATTTCGAGCTCGGCGCCTGCGGCCCGCAGTTCGTCGACGGCAGCTTCGGCATCTGCACGCAACGCCTCGCGGAAGCGGAAAGCGGCGAGCGCGGCGCCGCCGCCGGCGAGCACGACGCGTCCATCGGCGAGGGGAGGGTGCGCATGTTCGCCGAGCGCGAATCCGGGCCTGCCGAGTCGATATTCGTGCCCGTCAATGCGTCCCGACACTCCGGCGCCGGCGACGCTGACGAGTTCCTGCGCAGGGGCCGAACCGTCGGGTGCGGCCGCACGTATGGCCGCCGCGAGCGGATGCGTGTTGGCGGCTTCGAGGCTCGCCGCGATCCGCAGGCAGCTCGCCGCGTCGAGCGCGCCGAGCGGCTCGATGTCGACGAGCTCGATGCGCCGTGCCGTGAGCGTGCCCGTCTTGTCGAAGACGATGCGGCGTACGTGGGCGAGCTTTTCGAGCGCATCGGGCTTGAGCACGAGCACGCCGCGCTGGGCGAGCACGGCCATCGCACGCGTCAGCGCGGCAGGTACCGACAGCGCGAACGCACACGGACAGGACACCACGAGGACGGCCAGAGCGGCCGGGAACGCTCGCGTGGGATCGAACCACCACCAGCCGAGCGCGGTGGCCAGTGTCAACGCGAGGACGCCCGCGACGAAGCGCGCCGCGACCCGGTCGCCGAGCTCGGCCCAGCGCGGCCGCTGACGCTGCGCGCGGCCGACGAGGCGCGCGATCGAGGAAAGCACCGTATCGGCGCCGATGCGCGCGATCCGGAGCTCGATCGGCCCCGTGCGAGCGACGCTGCCTGCGAACAGCGTTTCCCCTGCTCGGCGCCGCTGCGGCGCCGACTCGCCCGTGAGCAGCGACTCGTCGACCTCGCAGAAGCCCGCGACCAACGTGCCGTCGCCCGGGATCGCGCCGCCGGCCGCCACACTGACCACGTCGCCCGGCGCGAGCTCGTGCACACCGACGGTTTCGAGCGCACCGTCGGCGGTGCGCCGTGCGGCGACCGCCGGCTGCGCGCGCGCCAGGGCGTCCGTCATGTCGGCTGCGCAATGCCGGCCGCGCATCTCGATGTAGCGTGCGCCGAGCAGCAGGAAAACGAACATGCTGGCCGAGTCGAAGTATACTTGTGCACCGCCGCGGACGGTCTCGACGATGCTCGCCGCGTAGACGAGTGCGATCGCGAGCGCGACAGGCGTGTCCATGCCGGGTGTGCGCGCCCGCAGCTCGCGCCATGCGCCGGCGAAGAGCGGCGCGCCCGCGTAGATCACTACCGGCGTCGTGGCGAGGAGACCGAGCCAGCGGAAGAAATCGCGCGTGGCGGGCGGCATGCCTTCGAATGCGCCCGCGTAGAGCGCTACGGCGTACATCATCGATTGCATCATGCCGAGGCCGGCGACGACGAGACGCTTGAGCGCCGTCCGCGACTCGCGTCGCGCGACGGCATCGAGCGATGCCGCGTCGAGCGGCCGCGGTTCGTAGCCCAAGTGCGCGATGCGAGCAAGAATGTCGCTGAGCGCGATCTCGTCCGGCTTCCAGACGAGATAGAGCCGCTTGGCGGCGGCGTTCACGGCGATGTCGCGCAGCCCCGCGAGCCCGCGCAGCGCGCGTTCGATGAGCCAGCAGCATGCCGCGCAACGCAGCCCGTCGACGAGCAAACAGGTCTCCGCATCGCCGTCCGCGCGCTTGCGCACGTAGAGCTGTTGCAGCTCCGCACGATCCCATGCACGGAAGTCCTCGACGACTGCCGCACGGGCGGCGGGCGCCGTGCGCAAGCGGTAGTAGTCGTCGAGACCGAGTGCAGCGATCCACTCCGCCGCGGCGCGGCAGCCGATGCAGCACACGGCGTGCGCTTTGCCGCCGACGTCGGCGCGAAGCTCGACGCCGCTCGGGATCGGCTCGCCGCAATGGAAGCAGTGCGTATCGGCCATGGCACGCTCAGGGCGTGGCGTCATCCGCAGGCCGCGCGGCGGCAGCGGGCGGCAGCGGCGACGCCAGGGGTCCCGGGGCGGCGACGAGCTCGTCGCCGTGGCGCACGGCGGTCGCGACGAGCGCGAGGGAGCCCGCGACCATTCCGGCAAGCAGCACGAGGATCAACCATACTTCGGGTACGCGGTACCATGTCGAGGCGGTCTCGTTCATTTGGGCTCCGGGACGAAGAATTGGGCGATTGGGGTGGCTCGAATGTCGTCGCCGCCGCTGACGACGAGCGTGACCGCGTGCATACCGCGTGCGGCATCGCGATGGGCGCGCAAGGTGAGCGGTACGTTCGCGACTTCACCCGCACCGACCGTCGTCGACGGGCTGCCGACGATGTCGGCGGCGGCGCCGGGAGCGGTCGCAAGCGCGAGCTGCTGCGCGCGATCCGTCTTGTTCACGAGCTTGAGCGTGTAACTGTTCTCGATCGCACCCTCCGCGGTTTCGCGGTACAGCGCGTTCCGGTCGCGCAACACTTCGACGATCAGCGGAGCGCGGTGTGCCACTCCCCAGGCGAACGTTGCCACCAAGGACGCGAGCAGGGTGCCGTAGAGCACGATGCGCGGACGCAGAACGCGCTGCGGATTCCCGCCGAGCATGTTGTCGGTCGTATAGCGCACGAGCCCGCGCGCATAACCCATTTTGTCCATGACGGCGTCGCAGGCGTCGATGCACGAGGCGCAGGCAATGCATTCGATCTGCAAGCCGTCGCGGATATCGATGCCAGTCGGGCACACCTGCACGCAGGCGTCGCAATCGACGCAATCGCCCAAGCCGAGCGCGCGCGGATCGACGCTGCGCCTGCGTGCGCCGCGCGGTTCGCCGCGTGCGCCGTCGTAGGAGACGATCAGCGTATCGCGATCGAACATCGCACTCTGGAAGCGCGCGTACGGACACATGTACTTGCACACCTGTTCGCGCAGGTAGCCCGCGTTGCCGTAGGTCGCGAAGCCGTAGAACACGATCCAGAACGTCTCCCATCCGCTGAGAGACAGCCCGGCCGCCGCACGGCCGAGTTCGGCGATCGGCGTGAAGAAACCGACGAACGTGAAGCCCGTCCACAAAGAAAAAAGTATCCACAGCGCCTGTTTGGACGTCTTGCGCAGCAGCTTCTCGCGCGTCCATGCGCTGGCGTCGAGCTTGATGCGCTGGTTGCGCCGACCCTCACAGAGGCGCTCGATCCACAGAAACACTTCGGTCCACACGGTCTGCGGGCAGGCATAGCCGCACCATAGCCGCCCAGCGAGCGCCGTGAAGAAGAAGAGGCTCAGGCCGGCGATCATGAGCAGCCACGCGAGCCAGAAGAAATCCTGCGGCCAGAAGGTCAGGCCGAGCACGTAGAACTTGCGCGCCGGCAGATCGAACAGCACGGCCTGGTGTCCGTTCCAGCGCAGCCACGGAAACGCGTAGAACACGCCGAGCAGCGCGAACACCGCGCTCGTGCGCAGGCGCGCGAAGCGGCCGTCGATTTCGCGCGGGTATACTTTGGGCTGGGCCGCGTAGAGCGATTCGCCTTCGACGGGAACGAGCAGGGCCGCGATGCGTTTCATGTTCGGCGTTTCCCCGCCGGCGAGAGCAGCAGGGCCGTGAACGCGCTGGCGCCGAGCGTGGAGGCCCAGAACATGAAGAAACCGATCGTGTAGCCGAGCTCGCGCGATATCGGCATATGCGCCCAGGTGATCCCGGCAAGCTCCGCGGGATCGACGACGGCGAAGAACACCATCGTGGCCACTCCCGCAGCGAAGAAGGACGGCCACAGGACGGCACCGAGCAGGACGGATTTCACGGTGCGGGCGCGCCCGATGCTTTGGCGCTTTGCGATTGCGCCAGCACCCACGCGGCGACGAGACGCGCACGGTCAGCGCCGAGGACGGGTTCCCAACTCGGCATCTTGCCGCTGCGACCGTCGCGGATCGAGGCTTTTACCTCGTCGAGACTGCCGCCGTAAAGCCACACGTTGTCGGTCAAGTTCGGCGCGCCGATCACGGGGCTGCCCTTGCCCTCCAGTCCGTGGCACGCGATGCAGATCGTCATGTAACGCGCCTTGCCCGCCTCCGCGAGCGACGCGTCGACGTGGTGGCCCGAGAGGCTCAGCACGTAGTTCGCCACTTCATCGACGCCTTTTGCCCCGAGGGCTGCGCCTAGCGGCGGCATCACGCCTTGACGGCCTTTGAGCACGCTGGTCAACACCGTGTCGGGCTGCCCGCCATAGAGCCAGTCATCGTCGGCGAGATTCGGATAGCCTTTGGCGCCTCGCGCATCCGAGCCATGGCAGACGGCGCAGTTGTTGGCGAACACGTTGCGACCGAGGCTCAGGGCCTTCGGGTCGTGCTCGAGTTCTTCGATCGGGCGATTGCGAAATTGCGCGAACACCGCGTCGAGCTTGCGGTTGTTCTCGGCAAGTTCGGCGGCGACCTCCTTGCCGGACGTCCAGCCGAGGGCGCCGGTATTGCTGCCGAGTCCGGGATAGAACACGAGATACCCCGCGCCGAACAGGACCGAGAGCAGGAACAGGCCGAGCCACCAGCGCGGCAGCGGATGGTTGTATTCGGTGAGGCCCTCGTCCCAGACATGGCCCGTCGTGGCACCGGTGGACGGTGTGCGCGCCGTGACGACGAGCAGCCAGACGAGCGCGACGATGCTGGCGATCGTGAGCGCGGAAATGAACCAGCTCCAGAACGCGTTCATGTGCCGAACTCCGAATGGTCTTCGACGAGAGGCAGCCGGGAGGCGTCGCGGAAATCGGCGTGCCGGCGCGCGCTGTACGCCCAGCCGACCATGCCGGCGAACAGCACGATGAGTAGCGCCGTGACGATGCCCATGATCATGGTTGGTTCTCCTTCGGCCCGAACTTGCCGAGTCCTTGCAGGTAAGCGACGAGCGCATCCATTTCCGTCTTGCCGTTGACGGCGGCGGCGACCGCGGCGAAATCCGCCTCGGTGTACGGGTCGCCGAGGCGCGCGAGGCCGCGCATGTGGGACTCGACTTCGGCCGCCGACACTTTGCTCGCGTTGAGCCACGGGAAACCGGGCATGTTCGACTCCGGCACGACGTCGCGCGGATTGACGAGATGCACGCGGTGCCAGTCGTCGCTGTAGCGGCCGCCGACACGCGCGAGATCAGGCCCGGTCCGTTTGCTGCCCCACTGGAAGGGACGGTCGTAGACCGATTCGCCGGCGACCGAGTAATGACCGTAGCGCTGCACCTCGGAGGCGAGCGTGCGGATCATCTGCGAATGGCAGTTGTAGCAGCCCTCGCGGATGTAGATGTCGCGACCCGCGAGCTCGAGCGGCGCGTAGGGTTTGAGTCCCGGCACCGGCGCGATGACCTCGGCCTGGAACATGAGCGGTACGATTTCGACGAGTCCGCCGATGCTGATGACGACGGCGATCAGCACGGCCATGAGACCGATGTTCTTCTCGATGACGGAATGGTTCATTTCGCTCTCCCTCTCATGCGGCGACGGCCAGCGGGATCTGCACCGCGACGCGCTCGCGCGCCGAAGCCCAGGTCTTCCACACGTTCCAGGCCATGATGAACATGCCGCTCAGGACGAGCAGGCCGCCCGCGAGACGCGCCACGTAGAACGGATACGTCTGCGCGAGCGACTCGATGAAGGTGTAGGTCAGCGTGCCGTCCGCATTCGTCGCACGCCACATGAGGCCTTGCGTGACGCCGGCGATCCACATCGAAGTGATGTAGACGACGACGCCGATCGTGGCGATCCAGAAATGCAGATCGATCGCGCGCGTGGAGTACATGCGCTCCAGTCCGAGCAGGCGCGGGATCATGCAATACAGCGAACCGATGCTGATGAAAGCGACCCAGCCGAGCGCGCCGGAGTGCACGTGGCCGATCGTCCAATCGGTGTAGTGCGAGAGCGAATTGACGGTCTTGATCGACATCATCGGCCCCTCGAAGGTCGACATGCCGTAGAACGACAGCGCCACGATCATGAACTTCAGGATCGGATCGGTGCGCAAGAGGTGCCAGGCGCCCGAGAGCGTCATGATGCCGTTGATCATGCCGCCCCACGACGGCGCGAGCAGGATCAGCGAGAAGACCATGCCGAGCGACTGCGCCCAGTCGGGCAGGGCGGTGTAGTGCAGATGATGCGGGCCCGCCCACATGTATACCGCGATGAGCGCCCAGAAATGCACGATCGAGAGGCGGTAGGAGTAGATCGGCCGTTGCGCCTGCTTCGGCACGTAGTAGTACATCATGCCGAGGAAGCCGGCGGTCAGGAAAAAACCCACCGCGTTGTGCCCATACCACCACTGCACCATGGCGTCGACCGCGCCCGAGTAGATGGGGTAGGACTTCCACATCGACACCGGGATCGCCAGGTTGTTGACGATGTGCAGCACCGCCACGGTGATGATGAATGCGCCGTAGAACCAGTTCGCGACGTAGATGTGTTTGACGCGGCGCTTGGCGATGGTGCCGAAGAACACGACGCCGAATGCCACCCACACGATGGCGATCAGGATGTCGATCGGCCACTCGGGCTCGGCGTACTCCTTGCCCTGCGTGATGCCGAGCGGCAGCGTGACGGCGACCGCGACGATGACCGCCTGCCAGCCCCAGAACACGAACGAGGCCAACCGATCGCTGAACAGGCGCGCCTGGCAGGTGCGCTGCACGACGTAGAACGCAGTCGCCATCAGCGCGCATCCGCCGAACGCGAAGATCACCGCATTCGTGTGCAGCGGGCGCAGGCGGCTGTACGTGATGTACGGAATGTCGAAATTGAGCCACGGCCACGCCAGCTCCGCCGCGATCCAGGCGCCGACCGCCATGCCGACAATGCCCCAGACGACGGTCGCGATCGTGAACTGTCGGACGACCTTGTCGTTGTAGGTCAGTGAGGTTTCCATGTGCGCTCCGATGTGTTTCGCCGCGCAAGTCTCGCGTCCGTGCTCGGCGCGCGAGTTGATCGAAATCAATTCGAGGTGCGGGCGCGGACACGATGCGAACTTGATCCAGATCAGGATCGCGACGGCAGCGTCCGGCTAGCGTGCGCGCAGCGCCGGCAGGACCGGCAACTCCGACTAGTCGAGGACATCCCGATGAACACGAACGACACTCTCGCGCGCCGCAGATTTCTCACGCTCGCCGGCGCCGCCATACTGATCGCGCCGCTCGCGCGGCGTGCAGCCGCTGAGGAACTGCCGCTGTTGACCGCCGCCGATCCCACCGCAGCTGCGCTGGGCTACGCGGACGACGCTGCGAAAGTCGACGGCGCAAAATACCCGACGCACAAGGCCGGCCAGTTCTGCTCGAACTGCAAATTCTTCCAGGGCACCGACAAGACGCCGACCGCGGCGTGCCAGTTGTTCCCGGGCAAGGCCGTGACCGCCAAAGGCTGGTGCAGCGGCTACAACGCCAAAGGGTAGAATTGCGGCGACTGTCGAAGGAGCGCGCCGTGGCCGGAACCTCGGAATCGCAACTTCCGCTCG
>DASRGX010000294.1:0-12606 GCA_035650835.1 Rudaea sp.
GGAGAATATGGGCTGCGCGATTTCGACGCGACGCTCGTGGCACAGTGGCCGGTACGTGAGCGCTGGTCGCTGCTTGCGCGCGGAGGCGTCAGCGACACGCGCTTGACCTACGACGAGCATGGCGTCGACGTGAACGCACAAGCCTACGCGTTCCATGCCCGCGCGCGGACGCGCACGGGCGGCCTGTTCGGCATTGGTGCGGTGTGGGAATTTGCGCCGCAACTTGCATTGCGCTTCGACGTCGACCGCCGTTTCGATATCGGCAAAACGTTCGCGCTCGATGCCGAAAGCAACGGCCGCTTCGACCACGTGGATGCCTACACGTTGAGCTTGGTCTGGAAGCCCTGAGGTTTACTGATGGCGCCTGCTGCGGAAGCGCTTATTTTCGCGCCGACCCGTTGTGCGCAACCGCGGCGCGTACGAGCGCTTTGAATGCCTTTTCATCGAGCTTGTCGCCTTCGTGCAAATCGATGGCGCGCCGCGTGTTGCCGTCGAGACTGGAGTTGAACAAGCGCGCGGGATCGTCGAGCGCGGCGCCTTTTGCGAATGTCAGCTTCACGACGCTTTTGTACGTCTCGCCGGTGCAGAGGATGCCGTCGTGAGACCATACCGGCACGCCTCTCCATTTCCATTCTTCGACGACGGCGGGATCCGCCGCTTGGATGAGCGCACGCACACGAGCGAGCATTTTGCCTCGCCAGTCGTCGAGTTCCTCGATGCGCGCGTCGATGAGCCGCGACGGCGATTCGGCTGCTGTGGTCTTCGCGTTTTTCTTGCTCATGATCGGTCCTCGCCTGCCTCGTTTGCGTTTTCTAATCCGAGCGGGTCAATTTGCGATAGCGCGCCATGTGCCGGATTGCATCGGTTTTGCGGCCACTGGCGTCGTAGAGCAATGCGAGGTTGTGGTGCCCGTCGGCCATGTCCGGATCGTCGCGCAACGCAGCCTCGTAGGCGCGCATGGCCTCGTCGTTGCGACCGAGATCCTCGAGCAGCACGGCGAGGTTGTAGTTCAACAATGCGTCGTCGCCCACCGCTTTGAGCGCGTCGCGATAGATGCGCTCGGCCTGCTGCCATTGTCCCGCCTCGTGAAGCAGCCTTCCGAGATTGATGTATGCGTCGACGTGCGTAGGATCGTCGGCGATCGCGCGACGGTACGCGTGTTCCGCCGTACGCGGGTCCTCGCGCTCGAGCACCACGGCGCGCTCGAACCAGTCGTCCGATACCGGCTCTGCCTGTGCCGCAGGTTCGATGACGCCGAGCGAACCCTCCGCTGGATCGCCTTCGAACGCGAGCAGATACTGGCCCGAGTCGGCCTGCCAGCGGCCATCGCGCTCGCTGACGATCACGCGGTTGCCGACGGCGCGGATGCGCAGACCGGAGAGCGGCATCGTCTCGGGCAGGCGCTTGCGCAGTGCTTTGAGCGATTGCACGATGCGCCGCTTCGGGACCGCGGCGTTCACGAGCGCTTGCGCAGTGCGCAGCACGATCAAATCCTGGAACGAGAAACGCCACGCGTTGCGCGGACCGCGCGCCGGCGCGACGAAGCCGGCATCGACAAGCGCCCGCAACGTCGAGCGCGACAGACGCAGCAATTTCTCGACGTCGCGGACGCCGTACGAGTGCGTCGATTCCACCGCCTGGCGGCCTTACTTCGCCTTCTTCTTGCGCGGTGCGGTTTCGGCGGCTTTCGCAGCGGCGGACTTCGGCGGCTTGCGCGCTGCCGCGGGCTTGGCTTCGGCGCGCTCGGGTTTCGTCGGCGCCCCGCCTTTTTTCGCGAGGCTCGCGCGCAGCGCTTCCATGAGATCGATGACCTGCGCGCCGCCGTGCGGCTCGGCGATTTCGCTCGTCGTGATCTCGTGGCCTTCGACCTTCTTCTGCACGGCCGCTTCGATGCGCTCGCTGACTTCGTCCTTGTATTCGCTCGGATCGAAGCGGCTGGAGCTCTGCTGCTCGATGAGTTGCTTGGCGAGCTTGAGCTCGGGCTCCCTGACGTCCATGTGCGGGATGTCGATGTCCTTGATCGAACGCACTTCCGTTCCGTAAAGGAGCTGCTGCATGACGAGCCCGTCCTCGACGGGGCGGATCATGACGATGTACTGCTTGCCGCGCGCTGCCCAGCGGCCGAGCGCGCAGCGCTTCGATTCGCGCAGCGCCTTGGCGAAGAGCGCATACGGCTTCGCGCCGCCCTTGTCGGGAGCGAGGTAGTACGCCTTGTCGAAGAAGACGGGGTCGATTGCCGAGATCGGCACGAATTCGTTGATGTCGGCTGCCCCGGAGCCGGCTTCCTCGAGCGCCTTGAGCTCCTCGTTCGAGAACATGACGTATTGGTCCTTGGCGAACTCGTAGCCTTTCGCCATTTCGTCGCGCGGAACCACCACGTCTTCCTTGGCGCAGATGTACTGCTGCCGCAACCGCGAGCCGCACGTCTTGTGCAGCAGGTTGAAGTGAATGTGGTGCGCGGCCTCGGTCGCGGAATAGAGCTTCACCGGAATGGCCACCAGCCCGAACGTGATCGTGAGCGAAGCGATGGATCGTGCCGCCATGACGGCCTCCAGTCATTTGGTCTTGTTCAGCGCGCGTTGCAAATCCTGCTTATCTTTTAATGCGTTACGCCAACGATCGCCAAACTGGGTTAACTTGTTTAGCACATTTGTGAGGCGGAAGTCGAGAGGGTGCGCCGTCGCCAGCTCGTCCCAGGTCAACGGCATCGACACCGGAGCCCCCGGCTGGCCGCGCGGCGAATAGGCCACATTGAGCGTCTTGCCACGCACGTTCATGTTGTAATCCATGAAGATTTTCCCCGTGCGCTTGGGGATGCTCCATTCCATCGTGATGATTTTCGGATGCAGGCGCATGAGATGCCGACCGACCAGCTCCGAAACGTGACGCGCGGTATCGAAATCGATCGTCCGGCGGATCGGTACGAACACGTGCAGACCGGTTTTTCCGGACGTCTTGACGATCGGTTCGAGCGACATACCCTCGAGCAGCTCGCGCAGCCAGAACGCCACTTCCTTGCCCTGCTCGAAGGCGACCGTGTTGAGCTCGGGTTCCTCCCCTTTCGCCTCCTTGCCCGAATAGATGTACGGATCGATATCGAACACCACGTAGTCGGGAAAATTGAGCACCGAGCGCTCGAGCGATTCGAGCGAGCTCGCATAATCGGTTTCCTCATTCGGCGTATCGGGTCCGAGCTGCGCGCGTGAGTGCCAGACGTGGAATTCGAGCGTGCCCGATTGGGCGAGCCATAGCAGCGTCGGCAAGTTGTTGCAAAGCAAATACTCGTGACTTTCGTCCTTGCTTTCCGAATACACGACGATGCTTTCGACGAAATCCGGCCGCGCCTGCTCCCAATGTTTCTGGAAAAAGCGCTGGCCGTGGATGCCGTCGGGCATGCGGATCATGGTGAGCGGACGGTCGGCGAGATGCGGCAAAATATACTTCGCGACTTGCGCGAAGTAGCGCAGCAGATCGCGCTTCGTGAGCGCCGGCTGATCGAGCGCCGAGTCCGCCGGCCAGTACACGCGGTCGAGATGCGTCAGGCGGATGCGCTCCGTGCCGACGGCGAGCTCGAACGCATTGCGCTTGGCATCGAGCTGCGCGAGCACGTCGTCGGCCTCGTCCGGAGGTCGTTTCGGCGGCTTGCGCTCGCCCACGCCGGCTTCGACCCGATGGATCTTGTTCGCGTCGAGATCGTCGCGCAGGCGGAGGAACCGCGGAGCGCGCAGGGAGCCGTCGTCGGTCCACGATTGGAACTCCACTTCGGCCACGAGTTCGGGCTCGACCCAGGTCGTCGGCGCGTTGAGCTCGGGTTTCTCCACGAACGGGCACGTGCGCCGCTTCAGCGCCTCGAGGCGCGCATTCACCGCCTTGAGGCTGCGATCGTCGAACCCCGAACCGACATGCGAGGCGTAATGGAGCTTGCCATTGTCCCAGTAGCCGATGAGCAGCGCGCCGAGCGGCCCGCGCGAACCCTTGCCGCGCGTGTAGCCGCCGATCACGAATTCCGCGCTGTGCGTGGGTTTGATCTTGACCCACGCTGCGGACCGCTTGCCGGCTTCGTAGGCGCTGTCCTTACGCTTGCCGATGACGCCTTCGAAGCCGCTCGCGAGCGCCGCGTCCTGCATCGCGGTGCCGTCGTCCCAGGCCAGCACGAGCTGCACGTGCGCCGAGGGCAAGAGGCACTGGGCAAGGTACCGCCGGCGGTCCACGTACCGCGCCTTGCGCAAATCGATGCCCGCGAAATACGGCAGATCGAAGGCGAAGTAGACGACCGGCGTCTCGCGATCCGCTGCGGCGAGCTCGCGTGCGGTCTTCAATTGCACGCGGTTCTGCAGCGCGTTGAACGACGGCTTGCCGGCACGATCGAACGCGACGATCTCGCCATCGAGGATCGTGCCGTCGACTCCCTGCGCCGCGAGCTCGGCCGTGACCGTCGGGAAAGCGCCGGAGAGATCGAGTCCGCGCCGCGAACGCAGCACGATCTTGCCGTTCTCGACGAACGCGAGCACGCGGTAACCGTCCAGCTTCGGCTCCCACATCCACTCGCGCCCGCGCGTCGGCGCCTCGGCGATTTCCGCGTGCATGGGTTCGAGCTTCGCGGGCAGCGCTTTCGGCGCACCGGCCGGAATCAACTGCGCCGCGTCGATGCGGTGGGCCGGAACGCTTTTCATCTCTGCTACCGTGGCGCCCGACAGCACGGAGCGCTGATCCGCCAGCGCATCGCCGACGTCGGCGAAGCGGTCCTTGTGCTTGATGAGGAGCCACGTCTTGGCTTCTTTCGTGCGCACGAGCGCGAACGAGCCCTTGAGCTTGACGCCGCGCAATTGGATGCTGAGCTTGCCTTTCGCCAAGCCTTCGCGGATCTGCGCCTGCGCGGTCGCGCGATCGTGGAACCAGACGCCTTCCTCGTCGGGGCTGTACACGCCGCAATCCCATACGATCACTTCGCCGGCGCCGTACTGCTTGGGCGGGATCACCCCTTCGAACGACGCGTAGTCGTACGGATGATCTTCCGTTTGCACGGCGAGGCGCTTGTCCTGGCGCGAGAACGACGGTCCTTTCGGCACCGCCCACGACAGCAGCACGCCGTCGCATTCGAGGCGGAAATCGTAGTGCAAGCGTCTGGCCGCGTGCTGCTGCACCACGAACATGAGTGGCCCCTGCCCCGCGCGCACGGGCTCGGGCGCAGGCTCGGGAGTGGCGTCGAAACGCCGCTTGGCGGAGTATTCGCTTAAGGTCTTGACCACGGCGGGATTCTAGGGAACCTCTGAATAAGTCAACACAGGCGGCATGATGTCCAGAAGGGTCGCAGTTCGTGTTGCGTGGCGCCGCCCAGGCTGGCGGCCTGAGCAAGCCGCGCGGCGCGGAATGCGGCCCTTCTGGACATCACTCCGTCATTTGAAATCAAAATGTTGGGGCCTATGCTGACCTATTCAGAGATTCCCTAGAAGGAGGGAACGCAGGAATGACAGCAGCGAAGCTCTATGCGGGCGCGAGCGGCTACTCGTTCAAGGAATGGTGCGGCAGCTTCTATCCCGAGAAGATGAAGCCGGACGCGATGCTGGCGTGGTATGCCGAGCGCCTGCCGACGGTCGAGATCAACAATACGTTCTACCAGATGCCGAGGGCGGCCGTGCTCGAGAACTGGGCGCGCTCGACGCCGCCCGGCTTCCGCTTCGCGATCAAGGCGTCGCGACGCATCACCCACGAGGCGCGGCTCAAGCCGGAGACCGCCAAGGATTCGGTCGACTACCTCTATCGCACGTTGAGCTCGCTCGGCGACAAGCGCGGTCCGGTCCTGTTCCAGCTGCCGCCTTTCATGAAGAAAGACACGGGGCGTCTTGGCGAATTCCTGGCCGTGCTGCCTGCAGGGCATCGCGCCGCGTTCGAGTTCCGCAACGCGAGCTGGTTCGACGAGGAGGTCTACGCACTGCTGCGCGGCGCGGGAGCTGGCCTCGTGCTGTCCGAGCGCGAGGACGACGCACCGCCGCCGCTCGTCGAAACCGCACCGTGGGGCTACGTGCGGCTGCGGCTCGAGGAGTATTCCGGCGACGATCTCAAGCGCTGGGCCGAACGCATCGCAGGCTCAGGCTGGGGCGACGCATACGTCTATTTCATGCACGAACCCACCGCGCCCGGCTATGCGCGGGATTTGCTCCAGCATGCCGCCGTATGACCACGGAAGCGCAGCCGCTCGTCATCGCCGTCGATGCGGAAACGCAGGTTTCCGGCCTGCTCCTGGCGCCGGAATCCGCACGGGCGTGTTATGTGCTGGCCCATGGCGCCGGAGCTGGCATGCGCCATCCGTTCATGGCTGCCGTGGCCCAGGGCTTGGTGGAACGCGGCATCGCGACCTTGCGCTATCAATTCCCGTACATGGAGCGCGGCTCGAAGCGGCCCGATGCGCCCCCGCTCGCGCACGCGACCGTGCGCGCCGCCTGCGCGACCGCAGCCTCTCGGATGCTGCATATTCCACTTTTCGCCGGCGGCAAATCGTTCGGCGGCCGCATGACCTCGCAAGCGCAGTCGAATATGCCGCTTCCGCACGTCCGAGGCCTCGTGTTTCTCGGCTTCCCGCTGCATCCGGCAAAGCAGCCTGCCGACACGCGCGGCGCACACCTCGCGAAAATCGACGTGCCGATGCTGTTCCTGCAAGGCACGCGCGACGAGCTCGCCGAGATGCGGCTGCTCGAACCGCTCGTGCGGCGTCTCGGTGCGCGTGCTGCGCTCGTTTCGCTGCGCGATGCCGACCACTCGTTCCATGTCCTGAAACGCAGCGGACGCGACGATACCGCCGTGCTCACCGAGATGCTCGATGCCCTGGCCGCCTGGATCGTACAGCACTGAACCGCTGTCGGCCTGCGCGTGACGGGTAGGAAAAGCGCGGCCATGCCGACCGGTCGCTGAACGGAATTCGCGATCCCACCGACGTGCGGCGCACATTCAGCGACGCGGGTTTCCAATAGCGTCAACGGATAGCCGCGCACCCGCGCGGAAGGAGAACGGCCGTGTACAGTCCACGTCTCGCGGCATGGTTGATCGGCATCTCGTGCACATTGGCGCTCGCCGCCCAAGGGCCCGTCTTTGCGCAAGACGAGCCTCCCCCGCCCTCCACGGATACTTCCGCGCAAGCGGCGGATCCACCCGCGCGCGTGGCGCGCCTGTCGCAATTTACCGGCAACGTGAGCTACACGCCCGCCGGCGAAAACGATTGGGTGCAGGCCCAGCTCAATCGCCCGATCGTAACGGGCGACAAGCTCTGGACCGACGCGAATGCACGCGCCGAGCTCGAGATCGGCCCGGCGACCTTGCATCTCGATCACGACACGAGTTTCGACTTTCTCGATCTCAAGGACGAACTCGCGCAAATCGAACTGACGCAGGGCTCGTTGAGCCTGGACGTGCGGCGGCTGCATGGCAACGAGACCTACGAAATCGACACGCCGACGATCGCGTTCGTCGCGAGCCGCGTCGGCGACTATCGCGTCGACGTCGATCCGCGCGATGGTTCGACCGTCGTCACCGTACGCCGCGGCGGCGGCGATGCGGTCGGCGAAAACGGCAAGCGTTTCGCTATCGAAGAAGGCCAGTCCGTGCGCTTCCCGAACTCTGCCTTGACCGACGTCCAAGTGAACAACGTCGGCCCCGCAGACGATTTCGACGGCTACGTGTTGGCACGCGACGAACGTTATGCGCACGCGCGCTCGAGCGATTACGTGTCTAGCGGAGTGATCGGCTCCGAAGATCTCGACGACAACGGCACCTGGGAAGACTCGCCGGACTACGGCCATGTCTGGTATCCGACCGGCGTCGCCGATGATTGGGCGCCGTATCACGACGGACGCTGGACGTGGGTCGCTCCGTGGGGCTGGACGTGGGTCGACGACGCGCCATGGGGCTTTGCGCCGTTCCACTATGGCCGCTGGGCGTATATCGGTTCGCGTTGGGGCTGGGTGCCGGGTCCCGTCGCCGTCGCTCCCGTGTACGCCCCGGCGCTCGTCGCGTTCGTCGGCGGCGGTGGTTTGCGCGTCGATGTTTCGATCGGTGGGCCGATCGGCTGGTTTCCGCTCGGCCCGCGTGATGTCTACTTCCCCGGCTATCGGTGCGGTCGCGACTATTTTACCCGCATCAACGTGAGCAGCGGTTTCGTCGATCGCCGCGCGGTGGTCAACTACTACGGCTCATGGTCTCGCGGCAGCATCAACTATGCGAGCCTGCACTACGCAAATCGCGACGCGCCGCGGGCGCTCGCCGCGATGCCGGCCCGCTCGTTCGCGGCCGGCGATCCGGTGGCACGATCCGCGGTTCGCGTGGACCGGGCGGCGCTCGCCAACGCGCGGGTGATGCCGCGTGCCGCGTTGGCGCCGACGCGGGCCAGCCTGCTCGCCGGTGGTGCGCGCGTTCCGCCGCCGCAGACGGCGGCATTCAAACGGCCCGTGGTCGCCACGCGCCGACCCGCGCCGCCTCCCTCGTTCGCCGCTCGGCAATCGATGCTGCAGCGTGCGCCCGGCCAGCCGCTCACGTCGACGCAATTGCGTACCCTCGCTGCGCGCAATCCAGCTGCGCAGGGCGCGGCGCCAACCACTAACGTGCGTGTCGCCGGCGAACGCAACGCGGTCGCTCGTCAGCCGGCGCCGAACGCCGCGGCGGCTGCCAATGGCGCCGCACGCCTGCGCTCCTCGGCGTTTGCGCATGCAGGGGCGGCGAACGCGGTAAACACGCCGCGGACCGCGAACGCCCCAAGAATCGCGAACACCCCGAGAAATCCGGCGCCGAACACCTCTCGCACGCCGAACCGCAGCTACTCGCCTGCAGCGCGCGAGCATCTGCCCTCCTCGACGTTTGCGCACAACGGCGCGCCTGGCCGGCCGGGAGCCGTCCCGCAGAATTCACGTGCCACGATCGCGTCGCACACACCCGCACGAGTACCGGAACGCGGCAACCCGGCGCCCGCTCTGCAACGGCACGTGCCGTCGTCCAACTTCGCACAGGGTTCGCGTCAGCGCGAACAAAACGCGATCGCTCAGCGCACGCCGACGTATCGCCCGCAGCAGCAGCGAGCAGAAGGCGCGCGGCTGCCGAGCAGCGCCTATGCGCAGTCGAGACCCCGGACCGAAAGCGCGACGCCTTCGATGACCGCCCGCAACGCCTCGCCGCCTCGGACGAATGCGCCGGCCAATCGGCCGAACTTCGCAGAACGCGCTCCGCCGCGACCGGCGCCGCAAGAACGCAGTGTCGCGCCGCGCAGCAGTGCGCCTGCGAACCGGCCGAGCTTCGTCGAACGCGCGCCGCCGCGGCAGGCGCCTCAACAGTTCAGCCGCCCGCCGGCACCTAGCTCGAATGCGCCACGCAGCTACGCGCAGGCACGGCCGGCGACTCCGCCGCCGCATACCGTGCAAGCGCCGAAACCCGCTGCGCATCAGCAGCCCCCGCCGCCGCGCGATCGCAGCAAGGACGACAAGCAGCACGGCGGCTGAGCGTCAGAAGTGCTCGTCGGCGATGCCCGCTCGCGTCGGGAACGCGAGCGGCTCGGCGGGCGCGCGTATCCCACGCACGCTGCGCAGCATGCGTATCGCCCGTTCGCGGTCGCTCAAGAACACATAGTGGATGGCGATGCACATGAGGAACACGCCGACGAGTGCGATTTGCGGCACGTGCAAGTACATCGCACCCATCGCACCCAGGCCGAGCACCGCCGTCGCCGTGGCGAGCAGCAGCGCGACCTGCGCGGTCGGGAACCCTGCATCGAGCAGCAGGTGATGCAAGTGGTTGCGGTCGGCGCTGAACGGCGAACGGCCATGGCGCACGCGCAGCAGCATGAGCGCCACGCAGTCGATGAGGGGCGGCGCCACGAGCCACGGTCCGAGGATCGAACTCACCGGATGACCCGCGGTGTGCGAAATGCGGATCGTCATCCAGGCGATGGCGAGCCCCAGGATCGTGCTGCCGGAATTGCCGAGAAACGCCGCCGCGCGCGGCTGCCAGGGATGGCGCATGTTCATGACGAGGAAGCCCGCGACCGCGGCGGCGAGAATGACGATGCGATCGAGCAAGTCGTAGTTGCCGACGTAGGCGCTCGTGACGCCGAGCAAGGTCAACGAAACGAGCGTCATGCTGCCCGCAACGCCGTCGGCCCCGTCGGCCATGTTGATGGCGTTGATCACGCCGAGCGTGATGAACACCGTGAACGGCGCGGCCAGGCTGCCGAGATCGATCGAGGCCGGATCGCCGGGCAAGCCGATGTATTCGGCGCGCACGCCGCCGTAATACACCATGATGAGCGCTGCACCGCTTTGCGCGACCACGCGGTAGGACCAATGCAAGTTGTAGAGATCGTCGATCACGCCCACGCAGAGCAGCACGAGTGCGCCGAAGCAGAATGCGGCGAACGCAGCGGGCAGCGAGGGGCTCAGCGGCAGCGCTGCGAGCACGCCGAGCGCGATGGCGAGGCCACCCGTGAACGGTGTCGGCGCTTCGTGGTCCTTGCGGCCGTGCGGCCGGTCCACCCATCCGTAGCGCAGTGCGTACGGATTCGCGACACGCAGTGCAAGCACTGCGATCGTGAACGCGACGACGAACTCCGCAACGCCGTGAATGCTCGACACAGGCCCGCCCCCTGTAGTCGCAACGACCGCCGCGTCAGTTCCCCGTCCCTGTGGTGGCTAAATCGCGGCGCCACACAAGCTTAGCGGCAAGTCTGAACCCAATTTATGAACTGGGTCAAGTTTCGGATTCAGACCGCGCTCGGCGAATCCAGAAGCCCAGCCGGCGCGCGCCTTGGGTAGCCGCCGCGGGTCCGCGCAGCGTGATCGTGCCAGCGCTTTGATCGCGCGCGAGAAGGCCAGCGTTTTCAATCGTATAGAGCCGCTCCGCGAATTCGTCGACGAACAGGGCATCGCCGGCCGCGAACTCGGCGTCGATCCATGCAGCGTAGCCGTCGGCGCGGCGCACGTTGCGCAAGACCGCGCTGCCGGCGGCGACGTCCGCGAACAACGGATACGCCGGTGTGAACACGCGGCAGTTCGTCGAGTAGAGATGACCTTCGCGCGCGGAGAACGGCGCGAGCAGCGCGATCGCACTATCGCGTTGCCGAAGATTGTTCTGCGCTTCGGCGACGATGCTCCGTCCATCGCGCGAACGCACGAAGAATACCGTCCCGCTGCGATCGTCCCAGACGACGTCGCCCACTTCGAAGCCGCGATTGACGATCATCGCATCGGTGTATGCGCGAGGCAGCGTGAAGCGCAGCTCGGCGCCGACGATCTGCACGTCGGCAAGCGCAGCCTTCGGAACCACGGCGCGCGTGTGCGGCCGTTCGAGGGAGCTCGCGAAGTCGTCGTGTTCGGCCACGATGCGGCGCGCATAGATCGGCGCACAATGACGCCGCGAGGCGCGGGCGAAATCCTCGTCGCAAATCGTCGCGAGATCGACGGTGCCCGTGTCGAGATCGATCTGCTTGAACTTGATGCGCTGGCGAGGACCGGGCCGGAGCTGGCTCAGCACGAGACCGCCGCAGGTCGCGTTGTGGGCGATGCCGACGTATTCGGGAATGCCCTTTCCCGTGTTGCGCGTTTTCGGAAACAGCGCGGTACCGTCGAGCCGCACGCCGAACTGATCGATGCCGATCACCGACGCGAACCCGGTCAACGAGCAGCCGACGAAGCGGATGTCGATCGCCTGCTGCCCGCCGCCGAGCACCGTCGCCGGGATGCCGCGTGCGGGCGTCTGCGCGTCGAACGCGAACAGGCACGATTGGAACGTGATGCTGGTCTCGTTGCTGCTCGTGGCTTCGATATCGCCGATGCGCCATATCGCTTCGCCATATAGATGCAGGAACGTGAGCGGCCCGGCGAAGGCGCTGCTGCCGAGATCGAGCACGTGGATCACGCGTCCGACCGAGAGATCGCTGACCGTACCGTTGAGCTTGCCCGATTGCGCGCCGTGGCGCCGCGTGGTCACGGCGCAAAATGCGGTGGTGATTTTCACATCCTCGATGTGCACGTTGCGGCTTTGCGTATTGCCGACGCTGATGCCGTACTGCACGCTGTCGATGCCGACGCGCCGCAACGCGGTGAAATCGCCGTTGCCGTCGGCCGCGCAGGGCTGGTTGCAAACGCCGACCGCGAAGCCGTAGATGTAGACGTCCTCGATGAGGCAATCCGACGAGTAGCGCTTGCCGTATTGCTCGGCCGCCCCGAGGAACGCCGGATAGGCGACATCGGGATACGACACGTCCGGCCGCTTGCCCGCGTAGGCATCGATCGTGATCGCCGCGTACGGCGCATGGCGCGAGCCCGCGCGCGCGTCGAGCGCGGGGTCGATCCATGCGGCAGCGTCGGTGTCGTCGAGCGCGGCATCGTTCGCGCCGAGGCGTTGCTTGGTGATCCACGCCACGTTCGCGCCCGCGATCGCAAGGCCGCGCAGCACCGAGCCGCGTCCGCCCTGGAAATTGAAGGCCGGCGCGTTCGAGTGCGTGCAGACGATGGCCGTGCCGTCGAACTGGCGTTCGGCGCGATAGGCGTAACCGTCGCCCTCGACGACGACCGAGGTGTAGCTCGTGCCGTAGCCGAGATGTATCGGGCCGCTGATCCGGTAGCCGCCGGC
>DASRGX010000295.1:0-12911 GCA_035650835.1 Rudaea sp.
GGCGGGCGGCGCGGCCAACGTGGTGATGGGCACCGGCACGTTCACCGAACAGGCGAGCTGGTCGAACGACACCAACTCGTGCGCGATCTCGCATTCGATCGTCAACCATGGCGGCGGCGGCACGCCGAGCGCGAACTTCACGTTCACGACGAGCGGCCTGACCGCGAACTTCACCGACACTTCGACGGATTCGGGCGGCACGATCGGCTCGCACTCGTGGACGTTCGGCGATGGCGGCACCTCGACCGCCGCGAACCCGAGCCACACCTATGCGGCGGCGGGCACCTACAGCGTCGCTGAGACGGTCACCGACAGCGTGAGCGGCAAGACGAGCTCGAAGACGCAGTCCGTGACGGTGGCGAGCAGCGGCGGTACGCCGACGGCGAGCTTCAGCTTCACGACCAACGGCCTGACCGCGAACTTCACCGACACCTCGACGGATTCGGGCGGCACGATCGGCTCGCATTCGTGGACGTTCGGCGACGGCGGCACCTCGACCGCGGCGAACCCGAGCCACACCTATGCGGCGGCCGGCACGTACAGCGTCGCCGAGACGGTCACCGACAGCGTGAGCGGCAAGACGAGCACGGCGACGAAGTCGGTCGCGGTGTCGAGCGGCGGCGGTGCGACGCAGCTCCTCGGCAACACGGGCTTCGAATCGGGTACGGCCTCGCCGTGGTCGATGAGCTCGGGCGTGCTGTGCAGCAACAGCGGCTGCTCGGGCGAGACGGCGCATGCCGGCTCGTGGTTCGCGTGGCTCGACGGCTACGGCAGCACGCATACCGACACGGTCTCGCAGAGCGTCGCGATCACCGCAGGCAAGACGACGGCGACGCTGTCGTACTACCTGCATATCGACACGCAGGAGACCACGACCTCGACGGCGTACGACACGCTGACCGTGGGTCTCTACAACAGCTCGGGCACGCTGCTCAAGACGCTGGCCACGTATTCGAACCTCAACAAGAACACGGGCTATGCAGTGCACACGCACGACGTGAGCGCGTACATCGGTCAGACCGTCACGGTCAAGTTCACGGGCAAGGAGGATTCCTCGCTCGCGACCTCGTTCGTGCTCGATGACATCACGCTGACCGTGCAATAACGATAGCGAGGGAGGGATGGTGCGGGCCACAGGACGTGGCCCGCCATCTTAGTGGTTCGAGGGCCGCCGAGTGCGGCCCTCGCTTTTGGCGAAACGAACGAATACGTCGAACTACGATTCCCGGACTTCGTCGCGACTTCGACGTCGAGAATCTGCTCTAGCGAGAAATACCGGGAGCGCTCAGTTTTCGACGGCAGACGTCAACCGGCTCGCCTTCATGTCTCTCGAGCGTGCCAAGCGCGTTTCGAACACTGCCGCGAGTTCGGCAACCGTCGATTTGCACGAGCCGCACCATTCGCGCATTTGCAGGAAATCGAGCCGTGTGGCGCCGTTTTCGACCGACGCGACGAAGCTCTTCGTCGTACCGAGCCGCTTGGCCAGCGCGGTCGGCGTGAACCCTGCCTGTTTTCGCATTTCTTGCAGCGAAATGCAGAAGATCTGATATTCGAGACTGCGTGGACCGTAAGCGCGTAGCGGTACTCGGGACATGACCGCACCTCTGGTTGAGCAAAAAAAGCCATCGCCGCGGTGGTCGTGAATCCCACCTGCGGGGCGGCTGATTTGCGAAACGTACGAGCGAAGGTAGACGCGTGCGAGCCTATCAAAGATCGGACGCCAGTCAACAGCGCGCCGATGGTGTTTCCGCTTTTCGATTCTTGCAAGTCCGCGCCGCATTCCACAGCGCGCGTTCACAACGAAAGTCGTCAGCTTATTGTCAGGTTCAAAAAGACGAAAGTCTTCTCTTCTCTTGCAAATCCGCATTGCGGCTCGCAAACGCTGGTCACCGATGCGCTGAAAATCCATATTGAGGCATAAGCCCTTTCAACTCCGACGGCAGGAAAATCCCTGGGCTTGAAATCACTTCACCCCGTGCATCCAGCGCTTGATGAGCGGGCTCAGGATGAGCGCCACGGCTGCGGCGCCGAGGCCTAGGAGTAGCATCTGGTGGAACAGCGTGCCGTATTTGAGCTTGGCTTCGACGATGTCGAGCGCAGCGCCTTCCGGGTTCTCGAGGGCGGCGAGGCGGCTCAATAGCGCGGCGGCTTGCTCGGACAGCGATGTCGCGAGCCAATACGTGCCCATCATGAGTCCGACGACGGCGGGCACCGAGAGCTGCGTGACCGCGGCGAGGCCGATGGGCGAGAGGCAAAGCTCGCCGATCTCGAGCACGACGTAGGCGAAGAGCAGCCACCAGACCGATCCCAGGTGGCCCTCGCTGACCGTCGCATTCGCCGCCGAAAGCACGAGGAACGAGAGCCCCGTGAACGCGAGTCCGATGGCGTTCTTGAGCGGCTTGCTCGGATTCATGCCGCGGCTCTCGAGCCACGGCCAGAGCCAGCCGAACACCGGTGTGAACACGATGAGCACCCACGATGCGAGGTACTCGAGCGATTCGGCCGTCTGCGGCAGCACCAGACTGTCGCGCATGAACAGCACGAAGCCGAGCGCACAGACCGCGCCGACGAGCAGCGCCGCGGCACGCCGGTCCGTGAGGCGCAACGCGACGGCCACCGCCGGCGGCGCGAGCACGAGCGGGATGATGCACCAGGGCCAGGGCTTGCCCTCGGTGATCACGAGCGAGGGGAAGAAATCCTTGGTCAGCATGTGCTCGGTGAACAGCAGCCACGAGCCGTAGGTCTGTTCGTAGAGGGAGAAAAACAGCAGCGCACTCAGGATGAAGAACACGACCGCGAACATCTGCTCGCGTTGTACTTTGTTGCATTTTGCAAAAATATAATACACGTACCAGACGAGCCAGAAGGCGAGCAGCACGAGCTGCAGCACGAGCACGGGGTTGCCGAGCAGGCTCTCGGGCAGGAAATGGCGGAACACGGCGTTGAGCGCCGATCCGCCGTCGTGCATCAGGAACCACAGCACGGGCAAACCGAGCACGGCCCCCAGATAGATGCTCCATTCGACGTTGAGCGGCCCGAGCACGCGCCGCCGCAGGCGTTCCGGATCGCGCGGTTCGGCGTGTCCTTGCAGGTATTTCTGTCCGGTCAGGAACATGCCGAGACCGGCGAGCATGCCGACGCCGGCTGCGCCGAACCCCCAGCCCCAGCCCCAGACTTCGCCGAGATAGCCGCAGATGAGGCTCGAGAACAGGGCGCCGACGTTGATGCCGGCGTAGAAGATCGTGAAGCCCGAATCGACGCGCGGGTCGTTTTCGCGGTAGAGCTTGCCGACGATCGTCGAGATGTTGGGCTTCAGGAACCCGACACCGCTGATGATCAGCGACAGCGACAGGTAGAACACGCCGAGTGCGAATTGGTCGCGTTCCACGACGCCGCCGACGAGCTCGGCCTGACGCCCCTCGTAGGCCATGCCGAGATGGCCGAGACACAGCAGGATGCCGCCGAGCACGACGGCCTTGCGCATCCCGAGGAAGCGGTCGGCCAGCAGCCCGCCGAGCAGCGGCACCGCGTAGACGAGGCCGCCGTAGGCGCCGACCACGACGTAGCCGTCCGCCTCGGTGAAACGATGATGCTTGATCAGATAGAGCAGCAGCAGCGCCTTCATGCCGTAGAACGAGAAGCGCTCCCACATCTCGGTGAAGAAACAGACGTAGAGCCCTTTCGGGTGGCCGAACATCTCCTCGGCGCGAACGTGAGGCGGGGCGGCTGCGGTGGCGGACATCGGGGCTCCGGGCAAACGGCGAAACCGCGCGAGTATACGGGGCTGCGGCACCGGGCGGCGATGGTGCGCCGCGATATGCCCGAGGCATGCGCCGCAGCCGCAATCTCTGCGATACTTGCCGGGTTTTTCCAATCGGGGATTCCTCAACGTGGCCAGCAACCCAAACGCCGGCGCGGCGCCGCGCACCGAATTGACGACGCGCGGCATCGTGCTCGGTGTCGTAATCACCGTGCTCTTCACCGCGGCAAACGTGTTCTTCGGCCTCAAGGCAGGCCTCACGTTCGCCACCTCGATTCCCGCGGCCGTGATCTCGATGGCTTTGTTGCGCGGCTTCAAGGATTCGACGATCCAAGAAAACAACATCGTGCAGACGGTGGCGTCGGCGGCGGGCACGCTGTCCGGCATCATCTTCGTGCTGCCCGGCTTCGTCATGATCGGCTGGTGGGTGGGTTTCCCGTTCTGGACGTCGTTCGCCATCTGCGCGCTCGGCGGCGTGCTCGGCGTCATGTACTCGATCCCGCTGCGCCGCGCGCTGGTCACGAATTCCGACCTGCCGTACCCCGAAGGCGTCGCCTGCGCCGAAGTGCTCAAGGTCGGCAGCCCCGGAGAAACGGGCACCGCCGCGGGCGCGGAGGAAAGTCGCGCGGGCCTCCTCGCCGTCATCTGGGGATCGATCACGGCGGCGGCGTTCGCGCTCATCGTCGCCACGCGCGTGTTCGCGAGCGACGTCGCCCAGTCATTCCGTTTCGGCGGCGATCGCGGTCCGGTCAGCGGCTACGATTTCAACCTGTCGATGGCGCTGTTCGCCGTCGGCCACCTCGTCGGCCTCTGGGTCGGCGTCGCGATGCTCGTCGGCGCCGGCATCGGTTGGGTGTGGGGCGTGCCGCATTATTCGGCGCTCGCTGCGGCCGCGGGCGACGCCGCCAAGGTCGCGCACGACATCTGGAACACGAAGATCCGCTTCGTCGGCGCCGGCACGATCGGCATCGCGGCGATCTGGACGCTCATCAAGCTCGTCAAACCCGTCGCGAGCGGGCTCTCCTCGGCGTTCGCGGCGTCGCGCGCGCGCAAGGCCGGGCAAGGCGCGCTGATGCCGCGCACGGAACAGGACATCCCGATCGGCATGGTCGGCCTCGTGATGCTCGTCTGCTTCGTGCCGATCGCCTGGCTGCTCGGACACTTCGCGAGCGAAAGCGGCCTCGGCGCGCACGTGTGGACGCTCGCGGTCGGCGGCCTCATCTACTGCGTGCTCATGAGCTTTTTCGTCTCGGCCGTCACCGGTTACATGGCCGGTTTGATCGGCGCTTCGAACAGCCCGCTCTCGGGCGTGGGCATCCTTGTCGTGATCGGCGCGGCGCTCCTGCTCGTCGTCGGCGTGAAACCGTATCTGCCGGCCGGCGACGACAAGGCGCTCGTCGCGTACGCACTCTTCGTCACCTCGATCGTCTTCGCGGTGGCGACGATCGCGAACAACAACTTGCAGGATCTCAAGACCGGCCAGCTCGTCGATGCCACGCCGTCGAAGCAGCAGTGGGCGCTCGTCGTCGGCGTCATCGCGGGCGCCGCGATCATCCCGCCGATCCTCGATCTCCTGAATCAGGCCTACGGTTTCGCCGGCACGCCGGGCAGCACGCACGAGCATCCGCTGCCGGCGCCACAGGCGGGCCTCATCTCGGCGCTCGCGCAAGGCGTGATCCAGAACAACATCGACTGGAGCCTCATCGAAACCGGCGCGGCGATCGGCGTCGTGCTCATCGTGATCGACGAGGTGCTGCGCCGCACGACGAAGTCGGCGCATCTTTCGCCGCTCGCCGTCGGGCTGGGCATCTACCTGCCGACGCAGAGCACGCTCATGGTCGTGGTCGGCGCGGTCGCGGGCGCGATCTACGACCGCCGCGCCGAGCGCAGCGCGAAGCCCGAATCCACCAAGCAGCTCGGCGTGCTGCTCGCCTCCGGCATGATCGTGGGCGAGGGGTTGATCGGCGTGATCATCGCGGCGATCGTCGCGTTCTCCGGCCAGGATTTTCCGCTCGCGCTCGTCGGCGACGCCTTCGCCGACAACGCCGCGATCTGGATCGGCGGGATTGCGTTCGTCGTCGTCGTGCTCGCGCTGTACCGCTGGATCGAAGGCCTCGCACGCAAATCGCTACAGTGACATCGCAATGTTCCGGAGTGAACCCATGATCCGCATGTTCGCCATCGCGGCGGCGTTCGCCGCCGTCCACGCCTCCGCCGTGCCGCCTCCGCCGCAGTCGAATCCGCCTGCCGCGTTGAGTCATCCCGCCGTGGTACCGGCGCCGCCGGCCGGCCGTCAAAAAGGCTTGCCCGAGCATCCGTTCGACGTGCGCGATCTCGTCATGATGGATCGCATCAGCGATCCGCAGGTGTCGCCCGACGGCAAATGGGTCGCCTATCAGTTGCGCCAGACCGACTACGCGAACAACAAAGGCGTCACGAGCGTCTGGGTGCAAAGTCTCGATGCCAAGGACGCCAAGCCGCGCAGACTCGGCGGCCGCGACCTCGCGTCTGCCGCGAGCCCGCGCTGGTCTCCGGACAGCCGCTACGTGTATTTCCTGGCCAAGCCCGTGAACGGCACGACGATGGAAGTGCAGCGCCTCGCCGTCGACGCGAAACCCGATGCCGAGCCCGAGCTCGTGGCGCCGTATGCCGCCGACATCAACAATTTCAAGCTCTCGCCGGACGGCAGGCAAATGCTGATCTCGGTGGACGTGTTTCCCGCATGCGCCGAGGCGTTCTGCACGACGAAACCCGAGGGCAAGGAGATCAATCAGACGCCGAAGACCAGCGGCACGCTGTACGACAAGTTGTTCATCCGCCACTGGGATACGTGGGCCGACGGCAAGCGCTCGCAGCTCTACATCGTCGACATCGACGTCGATGCTGCGCGCAAGTCGGCGCTGCCGCGCCCGCGGCTCTTGAGCGTCGGCATCGACGGCGACGTGCCGTCGAAACCGTTCGGCGACGAGAGCGAATACGCGTTTTCGCCCGACGGACGCACGGTATACTTTTCCGTGCGCATCGCCGGAACGACCGAACCCTGGTCCACAAATTTCGACATCTATTCGGTGCCTGCCGACGGTTCGGCCGCCCCGCGCAACCTGACGGCCGCGAACAAGGCGTGGGACACGGCGCCCGTGCCCGGCGCCGAGGGCAAGACGCTCTACTATCTTGCGATGAAGCGCCCCGGCTTCGAGGCGGACCGTTACGCGGTGATGGCGCTCGATCTCGCCACGGGCAAGACGCGCGAGATCGATCCCGGCTGGGACCGTTCGCCCGG
Source organism: Rudaea sp. (assembly GCA_035650835.1). GTDB lineage: Bacteria > Pseudomonadota > Gammaproteobacteria > Xanthomonadales > Rhodanobacteraceae > Rudaea. The sequence goes on from DASRGX010000295.1 coordinate 7,041, forward strand.
CGGATTGCAATTGTCCAAAAATGGAAAAGTACTCTACGCCACGGCCGACGACGAGGGCGATCATCCGCTGTTCGCGATCGACGTCGCCGACGGCAAGGTCAAGCGGCTCACCGGCCCCGGCCAGGTGGAAGGCTTCAGCGCGGTCGGCGACCGCATCGTCTACGCGCAGAGCACGCTCAAGGCGCCGGCAGATCTCTACTCCATGCCGTCCACCGGCGGCAAGGCCGCGCCGATCACGAACGTCAACGCGGAACGCCTCGCGAAAATCCGCATGGGCGACTACGAGTTCTTCACGTTCAAGGGCGCGCAGGACGACACCGTGCAGGGTTACGTCGTCAAGCCCGTCGATTTCCAGGCGGGCCGCAAGTATCCCGTCGCGTTCATCGTGCACGGCGGTCCGCAGGGCGCGATGACCAACGAGTTCCACTACCGCTGGAATCCGCAGACCTATGCCGGTTACGGTTTCGCGGTCGTCACGATCAATTTCCACGGCTCGACGGGCTACGGCCAGGCGTTCACCGATGCGATCTCGGGCGATTGGGGCGACAAGCCGCTCGAAGACCTCAAGAAAGGCTGGGACGCGGCGCTCGCGAAATACGATTTCCTCGATCGCAAGCGCGCCTGCGCGCTCGGCGCCTCGTACGGCGGCTACATGATCTACTGGATGGCCGGCAACTGGAATTCGCCGTGGCGCTGCTTCGTCGATCACGACGGCGTGTTCGACAACCGCATGATGGCCTATTCGACCGAGGAGCTGTGGTTCTCCGAATGGGAGAACGGCCGCAGCACGCAGTGGGAGCATCCGGAGAACTACGAGAAATTCAATCCGATCGACTACGTGAAGAACTGGCACGTACCGATGCTCGTGATCCACAGCGCGAACGATTTCCGCATCCCGATCGAGCAAGGCATCGCCGCGTTCACGGCGCTGCAGCGGCGCGGCATCCCGAGCGAGTTCCTGACATTCCAGGACGAGAACCATTGGGTGCTCAAGCCGCAGAACAGCGTGCTATGGCACGACACCGTGAATCAGTGGCTGCTCAAATGGACGGCGCCCGCACCGTGAGCGTGCGCGGCGCGACGTGAGCGACGGTCTCGAGGTCCTGTCCGAGCACCGGTGCTTCGGCGGCGTGCAGGGCTTCTACCGTCATGCGTCGGCATGCAACGGCGTGCCGATGCGCTTCGCCGCATTCCGGCCGCCGCAGGCCGAGCGCGGCACGGTGCCCGTCCTCTACTATTTTTCGGGCCTGACCAGCACCGCCGATAATTTCACGATCAAGGCCGGCGCGCAGCGTATCGCCGCGGAGCTCGGCCTCATGCTCGTCGTGCCCGACACGAGCCCGCGTGCGACGGGCATCCCGGGCGAGGCCGACGACGAGGAATTCGGGGCCGGCGCCGGCTTCTACGTCGACGCGACGCAGGCGCCGTGGTCGCGCAATTTCCACATGTATACTTACGTAACCGCCGAACTCCCCGCATTCGTCGGTAGGCACTTTCCGGCCGATACCGCCCGCGAGAGCGTGTTCGGCCATTCGATGGGCGGCCACGGCGCGCTCGTGGCGGCGCTCAGGAATCCGCAGCGATATCGTTCCGTGTCGGCCTTGGCGCCGATCTCCTCGCCGATGCAGTCGCGCATCGGCCGTGCCGCGTTCGCGCGTTATCTCGGCGCCGACCAGGACGCGTGGAAGGCCTACGACGCCTGCGAGCTCGTGCGGCGACAGCGTTTCCCGGGCACGATCCTCGTGGACCAGGGCGAGGCCGACGACCACATCGGCGGATTGCGGCCCGAGCTTCTGCGCGAGGCCTGCGCCGAGGCCGGCCAGGCGCTGGAATTCCGCCTGCATGCCGGCTACGACCACAGCTATTACTTCGTCTCGACGTTCGTCGAGGATCACTTGCGGCACCATGCGCGGGCGCTGCTGTCGCGATGACTCGCGCCGCATAGCCGGCTATTGGCGGTGTCCGTCGACATCGGACCCTACGATGCATTCCGTGGCGCCGTCACCGTCCCCAGTCCACGCGCAGCCCCGCGAAGATCGTGCGCCCCGGCCCGGGCTCGAAATAGCGGCCGTTGCTCTCGTTGACGATCACCGAGCCGACGTAGCTGCGGCCGGCGACGTCGTCCAGGCGTAGGAACGTGTGGATTTCGCTACCACCTAGCGGAAATCCGTAGCCGACGGCGGCGTCGACGAGCCCGTATCCGGGCGCGAATTGCGTGTTGAGATCGTTGGCCGCGATGCGGCTCACGGCGTGCGCTTCGAGCGCGGCGTTCCAGCCGCTCGCACCGCCGTAGCGCAGCGCTGCGTAAGCCTCCGAACGCGGCACGCCGGGAATGCGCGCACCGGGCGCAACGCGCGTGTTCGGCGTCGTGCACGTGGATGCCGCGGGGCAGGTCAGGAACGATGAGCGGAAGCTCGCGTCGAGATAGGTGTACGCGGCTTCGACGCGCCAGGCCGCGGCGAGCGGATAGACGAGCTTCGCCTCGGCGCCGCTGCGGCGCGCGCGGTCGATGTTCTGATACGTGGTGCGTCCGCCCGTCGAGGTGTCGACCGCGAGTTCGTGGCGCGTGTCGGCCTGGAACAGCGCGATGTCGAATTCGGCGCCGCTGCCGAACCAGAATTTCGAGCCGATCTCGCCGTTGCGGCTGCGCGCAGGCACGAGTCCGAAATTGATGCCGGCGCTGCCGTCCGGACGATAGCCGAGCTCGTTGAAGGTCGGCGTCTCGAAGCCGCTGCCGTACGAGGCGTAGAGCCGCCAGTCGTCGGCGGCGCGGAACAGCAGGCCGGCGACCGGCGTCGTCGCTGAATAGTCGACGTGGCCGCTGTCGTCGGGACTCGTCGCGGTGATGTAGTGATCCGTGCTGTCGAAGCGCACGTCGCTGTGGCGAGCGCCGGCCGTCAGCGACCAGCGCTCGGCGAAATCCCACTTGGCTTCCACGTATTGGTCGAAATCGGCCTCGTCGTCCTGCTCGTCGCGGCGCAGCGCGCCCTGCACGCCGAGCAAGCTGCCCGAATAGTTGTTGTAGCCCGTGCGATGCTGGTTCTGCGCGTCGTAGTTCGCGCCGGCGGTGACCTCGAACGGCCGCCCGCCGAGCATGTCGCGATACGACCAGCGCACGTCTGCGCCGCTGTAGCTGCCGTCGAGGCCGATGACGCCGCCGGGGCTCGTGGGCTTGAGCTCGGTCGCGACCGGAATCGACTGGAATTGCTGCACGTTGCGCTCGCCGTAGTAGCCGAGCACGCGTATCGATTGCGTAGACGTCAGGCTCTGTTCGTAGATCGCGCCGCCTTGCTCCTGATGCACGCTCTTGCGCGTGTCGAATTGCACGGCCGCCGCTTGCGGCTGGCGCGGGTCGGCCGCGAATTGTGCGCGCGTGAGGCCGAGCGGATCGTCCGCATTCGGCAGCGCGACGGTATTGGCGAGCAAGGTGAACTTGCGGTCGTCGTCGAAGCGATAGACGAGCTTCGCATTGCCGTTCTCGCGTTCGGCGCGGCCGTGGCCGCGGTAGTTGTCGGTATAAAAATGCGATAAATCCACATTGTAGCCGAGCGCTCCGTCGCTGCCGCGCACGTCGGCGGCGGCGCGCCAGGTGCCGTAGCTGCCGCCGCCGAGGCTGCCGCGGAAATCGGGCGGGCCGCTGCCGTCGGCCGTGAAGATCTGCACCACGCCGCCCGAGGAATTGCCGTAGAGCGCCGAGAACGGGCCGCGCAGCACTTCAATGCGCTCGGCCGAGTCAAGGCTGAAGTTCGACACCTGGCCCTGGCCGTCGGGCATCGTGGCGGGGATGCCGTCGACGTAAAGCCGCACGCCGCGCACGCCGAACGTCGAGCGCGCGCCGAAGCCGCGGATCGAGATCTGCTCGTCCTGCGCGTAATTCTGCCGGTCGCGCGCGAGGATGCCCGGTATGCCCGCCAGGTATTCCGAGGGATTGATGCCCGGCGTGTCGGCCGCTGGATCGTCGAGCGCCACCGCGTCGATCGACGCCGGCACCTCGAACGCGGGTTCGGCCGAACGCGTCGCCGTAACGACGATCGCCGGCATGTCGGGCTGGTCGGGCGCGGCATCGGCAGCCAGCGCGAACAGGGGAGCGCCGGCGAGCGTGCCGGCGATCAGGGGCAATCGAGTCGTCGTTCGTCGCACGGGGTCTCCACGGATCATCGTCGTGTTGGTCGCCCGCGCAACGCACGGGCCATCATGGTACGCAGCGGCGCGGGCCGTACCGCCAGGCTATTTCGCCGGCGCGATGAACACCCCCCAGGGCAGGCCGCCGACCGGAATCGTCGCGAGCGTCGCGAGCGATGCCGTGTCGACGACGCTTACGCTGTTCGAACGTCCATTCGCCGTGTAGAGCTTGCGACCGTCCGCGCCGAGCGCCATGTTCCAGGCGCGCTTGCCGACGTTCGCCGAGCCGACCACCTTGCCCGTCGCCACGTCGATGGCCGAGACGGTTCCGTCGCCGCCGTTCGCGACGAACACGCGGCGGCCGTCGCGGCTTGCGAGCGCATCGGCGGGGCGCACGCCCGTAGCGATCGAGGCCGTGACTTTGCGTCGATCGAGATCGACGACGTCGACGCCGCCCGTGATTTCCTGCGCGACGTACGCGATGTGCTTGTTCGGCAGCAGGGCGATGCCGCGCGGATGGCCCGAGGTCGGAATCAGCGCGACCGAGCGCCCGGCTTTCAGATCGATGAGGTCGAGGTCGTTCGAGTTCTCGTTCGCCGTGACGAGCCAACGCTCGTCGGCGCTGAACACCGCATGCTCGGGGTTCTTGCCTTGCGTGGGAATCTTCTTCGCCACGCTCGCGCTCGCGACGTCGACGAGCGCGATGAGATTGTCGTCCTCGACGCAGACCGCGATCGTCTTGCCGGACGGCGACAGCGACGCGCCCTCGGGGCTTGCCCCGACCGGCACGCGCGAGCGCACCTCGCCGGTCGCGAGATCGACGACGACGACGTCGTTCCCGGCGGCGTCGACGACGAATGCGGTCTTGCCGCTGCGATCGACGACCACGGCCTGGATCTTTTCGCCGAGCTTGCCGTGTTCGGGCACCGTGCGCACCACGGCATCGCGCGCCGTGTCGATGATCGAGATCGTGCCGTTCTCCTGGTTGCCGACGTAGGCGAGCGCCGGCGGCGCGGCGGCCGCCGACGCGCACGCGCCGGCAAGCAGCGCGGCGAACATGCCGCGGAACAGGGAATGCTTCGGAATGCGGTCGTCCATGGTCGAACCTCGCTCACGATCCTGGCGGGCGAGTGTAGCGCCTCGCTGCTGCATGGCAACAGCGCTTCGACTTTGGCGGTGTCGCAGGCTACGCTCGGCGGATGGCTTCTGACGAGGGTCTGACGACGAAGGCGGCGGCCGGGCCGCGGCGCACGATGCGCTGCGCGCTCGCCTGCGCCGCCGCGCTCGCCTGCGCGGCACTCGCGCGCGCCGACGAGCAGGACGCCGAACTCGGCACGATCAAGGTCATCGGCGTCGCGCCCGAAGAAGGTGCCGAGCTGCCCGAATACCGCGTGCCGTACAACGTGCAGAGCGCCGACGGCGCGGCGTTCGCCCGCGAGCAGGCGCTCGATGCGAGCGAATATCTCGACCGGCGCATGGCCGGCGTGACGATCAACTCGGCGCAGGGGAATCCGCTGCAGCCCGATCTGCAATTCCGCGGCTTCACCGCGAGCCCGCTGCTCGGCGGCTCGGAAGGGCTCTCGGTCTATGTCGACGGCGTGCGCGTCAACGAGGTGTTCGGCGACACGGTGAACTGGGATCTCATCCCGGAGGAGGCGATGGCGAAGATGTCGCTCTTGTCCGGCGCCAATCCCGTGTTCGGCCTCAACACGCTCGGCGGCGCGATCCTCGTCGAGACGAAGACGGGCT
>DASRGX010000296.1:0-17955 GCA_035650835.1 Rudaea sp.
GTGTCCTTGCAGGAACTGCCCGGCCGGAGAGGTCGCCTTGATGTCGCCCGCCGGCGAGATGTGGTCGGTCGTGATCGAGTCGCCGAACAGGCCGAGGCAGCGCGCGCCATGGATGTCGGCGATCTTGCCGATCTTCATCGACATGCCCTCGAAGTACGGCGGATGCTTAATGTACGTCGACGTCGTGTCCCAGCCGTAACGCTCGCCGCCTGGCGCGGCGATCCCGTTCCAACGCGTGTCGCCCTTGAAGACGTCCGCATAGTTGTGCTTGAAGAGATCGGGGCCGATGGTCTTGGCGATGACGTCGCCGATCTCCTTGTTGCTCGGCCAGATGTCGCGCAGGTAGACGGGCTTGCCGTCGCTGCCCGTGCCGAGCGGTTCCTTGGTCAAGTCCACGTTGACCGTGCCTGCGAGCGCATACGCGACGACGAGCGGCGGCGACGCGAGGTAGTTCGCCTTCACCTCGGGATGCACGCGGCCCTCGAAGTTGCGATTGCCGGAAAGTACCGATGCGACGACGAGGTCGCCCTCGGCGACTGCCTTGCTGATCTCGGGCGGCAGGGGGCCTGAATTGCCGATGCAGGTCGTGCAGCCGTAACCGACGAGGTAGAAGCCGAGTTTTTCGAGATCGCCGAGCACGCCGGCCTTCTTGAGATAGTCGGTAACGACGAGCGAGCCCGGTCCGAGCGACGTCTTGACCCACGGCTGCGCCTTCAGTCCCTTCTTGACGGCATTGCGCGCGAGGAGGCCTGCGCCGAGCATCACGGCCGGGTTCGACGTGTTCGTACACGAGGTGATAGCCGCGATCACGACCGCGCCGTCGGTGAGCTCGTGGCCGCCGTCGATCTTGGCCTTGCCGGGCGTCGCGACCTTGCCTTTGGCGGCGCGCGCCTCGGCCATCGGTTTCAAGGTGTCCTTGAAATTCGCGGCCACGTTCTCGAGCAACACGCGGTCCTGCGGGCGCTTCGGACCGGCAAGCGAAGGTTTGACGCTGCCCAGGTCGAGCTCGAGCGTCGAAGAGAATTCCGCCGCCGGCGTGCTCGCGTCATGCCACAGGCCCTGCGCTTTCGCATAGGCTTCTACGAGCGCGATCTGCGCCTCGTCGCGTCCCGACAGGCGCAGATAGTTGATCGCTTCGGCATCGATCGGGAAGATGCCGCAGGTGGCGCCGTACTCCGGCGCCATGTTCGCGATCGTCGCGCGGTCCGCGAGCGGCAGGTGCTGCAAGCCGTCGCCGAAGAACTCGACGAACTTGCCGACGACGCCGTGCTTGCGCAGCATCTGCGTCACGGTGAGCACGAGGTCGGTCGCCGTAGAACCTTCCGGCAGCCGGCCGGTCAGCTTGAAGCCGACGACCTGCGGGATCAGCATCGAGGACGCTTGCCCGAGCATCGCCGCCTCCGCCTCGATGCCGCCGACACCCCAGCCGAGGACGCCGATGCCGTTGATCATCGTGGTGTGCGAATCGGTGCCGAACACCGTGTCCGGGAAGGCCCAGTCCACGCCGTTCTTCTCGGCCGTCATGACCACGCGCGCCAGGTATTCCAAATTCACCTGATGGACGATGCCCGTGCGCGGCGGCACCACCTTGAAATTGTTGAACGCCTTCTGGCCCCAGCGCAGGAACGCGTAGCGCTCGATGTTGCGGTCGAACTCGATCTTGACGTTGAGATCGAGCGCATCGGGCTTGCCGAACACGTCGACCTGCACGGAGTGGTCGATGACGAGCTCGGACGGGATCAGCGGGTTGATTCTCGAGGCGTCGCCGCCGAGCGCCACGATCGCATCGCGCATCGCGGCGAGATCGACGACGCAGGGCACGCCCGTGAAGTCCTGGAGCACCACGCGCGCCGGCATGAACGCGATCTCGGTGTCGGGCTCCTTCTTCGCGTCCCAGCGCGCGACCGCTTCGATTTCCTTCGCCGTGACGTTCAGGCCGTCTTCGTGGCGCAGCAGGTTTTCGAGCAGGATCTTCATCGAATAGGGCAGGCGCTTGATGTCGAAGCGCTCGCCGAGTTTGGCGAGGCTGGCGATCTGGTAGCGCTTGCCGCCGACTTCGAGATGGGCGCGGGTCGAGAACGAATCGGTCATGACGGGCTCCTGACGTCCTTGGGCTTAAGCTCAGCGATCGCTTCGCGGGGTGCGAATTATGGCGCATCGCCTCGCAAAGCGCATGCGAACCGAAGTTTTACGAACCGTCGAGCATGCAGCGTGCAAGCAAGCCGCGCGCGAGCATCGCGTACTGCTTGCGCCGGAACAGCAGGCGCCATTGGGTGCCGCCGAGCTGGCGCCAGAGCACCACGGCGCGGATCGCCGCGAGCAGCAGGGCCCGGATCTGGTTCTGCTTGCCGGGCTGGTCGAGATAGACGTGGCTGCCTTCCACCATGACGCGCGGCTTCAGGCGCGAGAGCGTTTCGGCATACAGCCGGGCGTAACGTGCCGCGAGATCGATCTCGACCGCTTGCGGACGCGCCACCATCGTCGCTATCGCTTCGATCTCGTCGCGCAGCTTCGTACGCATGTCGGGCCGCCGCGCCAGCGAACGTTCCAGTCGCAGCACCGTGACCGCCATGCGTGCCATTGTCGCATCGCGCATGCCTTCCTCGCCGAGTTCGGCGATCAAGGTCTCGAGGCCCAGGCGCACGTTGCCTATACCGCCGAATACATCGGCGGGCGTGTCGGCATCGATCCTGAGCACACTGGCGAGGCTCTCGCGCATCGCGGCTTCGTCGCAGGTCCCCCGCTGCGCGATCGCGCGCACGAGCGCCAACGCTTGGAACAAGCCGGCGAGCGCAATCACGCGTCCTTCTCTCATGCCCAAAGTCCCTCGAGCCTTGTTCCTTGCGGGCCGCAGGTTCTGCGGAGAAACGGCGGCGCTCGTCGCGGCGATCGCTCCGCGTCAGGCATGCCTGGCCGATGTCGCGAGACCGCCGAACGGTGCATCGGTGGCGTCAATGATAGCGCCGCCGAGGCATTCCTCGCCGCGGTAGAACACAATGGACTGTCCCGGCGTCACCGCACGCTGCGGAGCGTCGAACGTGACCGCGCCGACGCCGCGATCGATACGCACGGTGCATTCCTGGTCGGGTTGTCGATAACGCGTCTTGGCCGCGCAGCGGAATTCCGCCGCAGGCGGCTCGCCCGCGACCCAGCTCAAATCCGTCGCGCGCAACCGCGACGAATCGAGCCACCGCGATTCGCCGCCTTGGGCCACGTACAAGATATTGGCGGCGACGTCCTTGCCGACCACGTACCACGGTTCGCCGCTCGCGTCGCGGCGTCCGCCGATGCCGAGGCCGTTGCGCTGCCCAAGCGTGTAGAACATGACGCCGTCGTGACGGCCGACGAGCTTGCCGTCGGGCGTGCGCATCTCGCCTTCGCGCGCGGGAATATAGCGGCTCAGGAACTCGCGGAAGTTGCGTTCGCCGATGAAGCAGATGCCCGTCGAATCCTTCTTGGCGTGCGTCGCGAGCCCGGCTTCACGCGCCAACCGGCGCACCTCGGGCTTGGGCAGTCCGCCGACCGGGAACAGCGTCGCCGCGAGCTGCTCCTGGCCCAGTGCGTAGAGAAAATAGCTCTGATCCTTGTTCGCGTCGTGCGCCTTGAGCAGGCGGTGACGGCCGTCCACGCAGTCCGTGCGCGCATAGTGGCCCGTGGCGATCTTCTCGCCGCCGATCGCGCAGGCGTGCTCGAGGAAGGTCTTGAACTTGATCTCGCGATTGCAGAGCACATCGGGATTGGGCGTGCGCCCGGCTCGGTATTCGTCGAGAAAATGCGCGAAGACGCGATCCCAGTACTCGCCGGCGAAATTGCGCGCATGAAACGGGATGCCGAGTTGGCCGCAGACGCGCAACGCGTCGGCGCGATCCCGATCGGCGTGGCATTCGCCGTCGCGGTCGTCCTCCTCCCAGTTCTGCATGAACATGCCGGCGATCGGCGTGCCGGCGCGCCCGAGCAGCAGCGCGGCCACCGACGAATCTACGCCCCCCGACACGCCGACGACGACGTTCGGCTTCGCGGCCGTCATGCGGAAGCACCGCTCGGAACGACCGCGAGCGCCGCGAGCGGCAGACGCCGGCCGGCGAGCCAGTCGTCGACGCAGCGCAAGACCATCGGACTGCGCAAGCGCGGCGCAGCCGCGGCGATCTCCTCCCTCGTGAGCCACAACGTGCGCTCGATGCCTTGGTCGAGCCGGCGCGACGCATGGTGACGCACGGCGTCGGCAGCGAACGCAAAGCGCAGGAAATCGCGACCTCTCGGGCTCGTCCACTGATACACACCGATGAGGCCGGTCGGCTCGACATCCCAGCCCGTTTCCTCGAGCGATTCGCGGCGCGCAGCCTCGGCGAGGGACTCGTCGGGCTCGAGGTGTCCTGCAGGTTGGTTCAGGACCAGCTCACCGTCGACGCGCTCCTCGACGAGCAGGAAGCGCCCGTCGCGCGCGACGACGGTGGCGACGGTCACGTCGGGAGACCAGAGCGCCTGGTCGCGGGTGTCAATTCTGGTCCGATTCATGCTTATATTGAGATGGTACACGAGAGCGGCGGCCGGCCGTTGAAATCGCCGGCCACCGGCGGCATAGAGCGTTATAATTCGAGGGTGGGATCAACCAGGAAACGATGACGGTTCGCATGTCGAAGCAGCCCGAACGGCAATTCGAGCATCAGCACGGCTTGGCCGTGGAGGAGTCGCGGCCCGAAGTCCAGCGGCCTCCGCTTTACCAGGTCGTGCTGCTCAACGATGACTTTACGCCGATGGACTTCGTCGTGGTGGTGTTGGAAACTTTTTTCAACATGACGCGCGATCTTGCTACCCAGGTCATGTTGCACGTGCATACTCGCGGCAAGGGTGTCTGCGGCGTGTTCACGCGCGAGGTGGCGGAGACGAAGGTCACGCAAGTTAACGAATTTTCACGTGCCCATCAGCATCCGTTGTTGTGTACTTTGGAGAAGGCGTAACGGAGTGCGCCGGCTTTAGAAAAAATCGACCGTCCCCATCTTCTGCGTCAGTCAACGCAAAAGGTATTTCGATGTTCAGCAAAGATCTCGAGCTCACCATCGGCCAGTGCTACAAAGACGCACGGGAGCAGAGGCATGAGTTCATGACGGTCGAGCACCTGCTGCTCGCGCTGCTGGAGAACCCCTCCGCGGCTGCGGTGCTGCGCGCGTGCAACGCCGATACGGGCAAACTCGGCAAGGATCTCAAGGCGATCATCCTCGAGACCGTGCCCGTGCTGCCCGCGAGCGACGAGCGCGACACGCAGCCGACGCTCGGTTTCCAACGCGTGCTGCAGCGCGCGGTCTATCACGTCCAGTCCTCGGGCCGCAAGGAAGTCACGGGCGCCAACGTGCTCGTCGCAATCTTCGGCGAGAAGGATTCGCACGCGGTGTATTTCCTGAACCAGCAGGAGATCAACCGGCTCGACGTGGTCAATTACATCTCGCACGGCGTGGCCAAGATCGGCCAGGATTCGCTGAGCCAGCAGCAGAATTCCGAGCAGAAGGACCCAGAAGGCGGCGACGAACTGCGCGGCAATCCGCTGACCGAATTCGCCACGAACCTCAACGACCTCGCTCGGCAGGGCAAAATCGATCCGCTGATCGGCCGCGTCGAGGAGATCGAGCGCACGATCCAAGTGCTGTGCCGCCGGCGCAAGAACAATCCGCTCTACGTCGGCGAAGCCGGCGTAGGCAAGACGGCGCTCGCCGAAGGATTGGCCAAGCGCATCGTCGAAGGCGAAGTGCCCGACGTGCTGCGCGAGTGCACGATCTACGCGCTCGACATGGGCTCGCTCGTCGCCGGTACCAAGTACCGTGGCGACTTCGAGAAGCGCCTGAAGGCCGTTATCGCCCAGCTCAAGAAGGAACCGCACGCGATCCTGTTCATCGACGAGATCCACACGATCATCGGCGCGGGCTCGGCGAGCGGCGGTACGATGGACGCGTCGAATCTGATCAAGCCCGTGCTTGCCTCGGGCGAGCTGCGCTGCATCGGCTCGACGACGTTCCAGGAATTCCGCGGGGTATTCGAGAAGGACCGCGCACTCGCACGGCGTTTCCAGAAGATCGACGTCGTCGAACCGAGCGTGGCCGAGAGCGTCGAGATCCTGAAGGGCTTGAAGTCGCGCTTCGAGGATCATCACAAGGTCGAGTACACGATGGAGGCGCTCAAGGCCGCCGTCGACCTGTCGGTCAAGCACATCGGCGACCGCCTCCTGCCCGACAAGGCCATCGACGTGATCGACGAGGCCGGCGCGCGTCAGCGCCTCGTGCCCGAAGCCGAGCGCAAGCTCGTCGTCGACGTGCCCGAAATCGAGTTCATCGTGGCGCGCATGGCGCGCATCCCGCCGAAACAAGTGTCGGCGTCGGACCGCGACGTGCTCAAGAATCTCGACCGCAACCTCAAGATGGTCGTCTTCGGCCAGGACAAGGCGATCGAGGCGCTCGCTTCCTCGATCAAGATGGCGCGTTCCGGCCTCGGCAACGCGGAGAAGCCGATCGGTAATTTCCTGCTCGCGGGCCCGACCGGCGTCGGCAAGACCGAGGTCACACGTCAGCTTGCACTGCAACTCGGCATCGAACTCATCCGTTTCGATATGTCCGAGTACATGGAAGCGCACTCCGTGTCGCGTCTGATCGGTGCGCCCCCGGGTTACGTCGGCTTCGATCAGGGCGGCCTCTTGACCGAACAGATCACGAAGCACCCGCACTGCGTGCTGCTGCTCGACGAGATCGAAAAGGCGCATCCGGACGTCTACAACATCCTGTTGCAGATCATGGACCACGGCAAGCTCACCGACACGAACGGCCGCGAAGCCAACTTCCGCAACGTGATCCTCGTCATGACGACGAATGCCGGCGCCGCCCAGGCCGCACGGCGCTCGATCGGCTTCGTCGAACAGAATCACGCGACCGATGCCATGGAAGTGATCCGGCGTGCGTTCTCGCCCGAGTTCCGCAACCGTCTCGATGCGATCATCCAGTTCGGCTCGCTGGACATGGAGCACATCCTGCGCGTCGTCGACAAGTTCCTGATCGAACTCGAGACGCAGCTCCTGGAGAAGCACGTGTCGCTGCACGTCGACGCCGAGGCGCGCCGCTGGCTCGCCGAACACGGCTTCGATGCGCAGATGGGTGCACGCCCGATGGCGCGCGTCATCCAGGAAAACGTCAAGCGGCCGCTCGCCGACGAACTATTGTTCGGCAAGCTTGCCGAAGGCGGACGCGTGTATCTCAGCGTCAAGGACGACAAGATCGACGTGCGCGTCGAATCGGACGCGAAGCTTCCTGCGGTGGTGTGAGTTTCGAATCAGCGCGGGTCGATGCACGGATTCGCCGGCATGGCGAATCGGGCATCGATCCGTTCGCTGCGGAATTTCTGCGGATTACGCTGCAAATCGAGCAGGATATGCCGCTCGTCCTCTACCCGAACGCGGTAGCGTTCGACGTAGAAATCGTCTGCTCGGACGGCGTGACCATCGACGGCGGTGGTGCGTGTCGTCAAGATCCCGTCGTCGAGCTGCCAGGTGCCCGATTCGGTACTGAGCGAGAGCTGACCGCGATCGCACAGGCGAGCGATCAACACGAAGGTTCCGTCGGGATTGCGCACCACGATGTTGTCGCCGCGGGCGCCGCTCGTCATATCGAGCGAGTTGCCGTACCAGGCGCCGGTGAGATCGGCCGTCGTTGTGGCATCGGCTGCGAGCACCGCCCACACGAAGACGTGGGCGAGACGCATGACGCTCATTTCATGCGGTAAGTGATGCGACCCTTGGTCAAATCGTAAGGCGTCATCTCCACCTTGACCTTGTCGCCCGTCAGGATGCGGATGTAGTTCTTGCGCATGCGGCCGGAGATGTGGGCGGTGACGATGTGTCCGTTCTCGAGCTGCACGCGGAACATCGTGTTCGGCAGCGTGTCGAGGACGGTGCCTTCCATTTCGATTTGATCGTCTTTGGCCATTGGCGGATCGAGAGTGCGGACAGGCAGTCCGCGAGGCGCGCGATTCTGCCACGTTCGCCTCGTCACGGGAAGCGGAATCGCGTTTCAAACGAGCTCGCGGACGTGCCCCGGTTCACTTTCCGTCCAGGGACCGACCCGTCCCGGTAAGGCGACGAGCCTCGCGACTTCGGCGACGAATCGCCTTCGCGGCATCGCGAATGCGCCGAGCGAGCTCAGGTGCGAAGACGACACTTGCGCATCGAGCAGCGGATATCCGTGCGCGTCGAGATGGCGACACAGCGCGACGAGCGCAGCTTTCGACGCGTTGCTTGCAAGGCTGAACATCGATTCGCCGTAGAACATGCGGCCGAGCGCGAGGCCGTAGATGCCGCCGACGAGTTCGTCGTCCGCGTACACTTCAAGCGAATGCGCATGGCCGAGCCGGTGCATCTCGACGAACGCGTCGAACATCTTCGCGGTGATCCATGTACCCGCTTGTCCCGCGCGTGGCGCGGCGCAGGCCAGCATCACGTCGGCGAACGCGGTATCGAAGCGGAATGTCCAGGGGCTTTGTCTCAGCCAGCGCGCGAAACGCGTCGCCACGTGCACGCGATCGGTCGCGAACACGGTGCGCGGGTCCGGCGACCACCAGAGGATCGGCTGACCCTCCGAGTACCACGGGAAAATCCCGTGCCGATAGGCCTCGACGAGGCGTGCCGGAGAGAGATCGCCGCCTGCCGCGAGCAGGCCGTCGGGTTCGGCGAGCGCCGTTTCGACGGGCGGAAACGCCTCGGCGCTGCCGGCGCGCAGGATCGGGATGCGGATCACGACGCGCTCGCGTAGGGCGAATGCTGCATGAGTTCGGCACGGTAGGTCTCAAGCACGTGCGCCTCGTTTGCGAGCGCGTCGGCAATCGCGGCACGGAATCGTTCGTCCGCGATGAAATGGAACGAATCGGTGCGCGTTGGAAGGAATCCGCGCGCGAGCTTGTGCTCGCCTTGCGCGCCGGGCTCGAAAACGCTCATGCCGTTCCGCAGGCAATAATCGATGCCTTGGTAGTAGCACACTTCGAAATGCAATCCCGGTACGTCTTCGCTTGCGCCCCAATAGCGCCCGTAGAGCGTATCGCGACTGCGTAGCAGCAGCGCGGCAGCGACGGTGCGGTTGCCGTGCCGCGCGAATACGCCGAGCACGCGCCGCGGCATCGCGAGGCCGAGATGGCGGAAAAACGCGAACGTGAGCGCCGCATGGTTGCCTTTCTCCATGAACGTGCGCCGATAGAACCCGTGCAGCAGGCGCCAATCGGTCTCGCCGATCTCGTCGCCGTGAAGAACCTCGCAGGAAATGCCGCTGCGCGCGACATGAGCGCGTTCCTGACGGATGTTCTTGCGCTTCTTCGAGGTCAGCGCCTCGAGGAAATCGCCGAAATCGCGCCAGCCGCGGTTGCGCCAGTGGTACTGCCAGTCGAAGCGCGGAAGCCACTCGCGCCGTCCGGCGAAAATCGCGGCGTCGGCCGGCGCGGCGAAATTGAGGTGCGCCGACGACCATTGCGCGTTCTCGGCGGCGTCGCGGATCGTGTCGCGCAAGGCGGCGCGCAGCGCTTCGTCGCCGGCACGGGCGAGCAGCCGCGGACCCGTCACGGGCGAGTACGGCACCGCGCAGAGCAGCTTGGGGTAGTAGTCGAGGCCGTGACGCTCGTAGGCGCTCGCCCACGACCAATCGAACACGTATTCGCCGTGCGAATTCGTCTTGACGTACAGCGGAGCCGCGGCGACGAGCTTGCCGTTGTCGTAGAGTCCGAGATGATAAGGCTGCCAGCCGTAGCGCGTGCTCAAGCAGCCGTGGATCTCGAGCCCGGACAGGAAGGCGTGATCGAGGAACGGATTGTCGTCGGGCAGGAGCGCGTTCCAGGCGCCGGCGTCGATCTCCTCGAGTCGCGGATGGAAGCGTGCGACGAGTTCTGCCATGCCGCGCCGTCGCTCAGCCGGCGAGGCCGAGCTTGTCGAGGTATTTCTCCGCGTCGAGCGCGGCCATGCAGCCGAAGCCGGCCGACGTCACGGCCTGCCGGTAGACTTGATCGGCGACGTCGCCCGCGGCGAACACGCCGGGCACGCTCGTCGCGGTGGCGCCGCCGTCGAGCCCCGCCCTGATGCGGACGTAGCCGTTGCTCATGTCGAGCTGGCCGTCGAACAGCGCCGTGTTCGGCGTGTGGCCGATCGCGACGAACAAACCGCTGATCGCGACTTCGCGCGTCGAGCCGTCGTGGGTGTTCTTGAGGCGCACGCCGGTCACGCCGGTGCCGTCGCCGAGCACCTCGTCGACGCTGTGGTTCCACACGATGTCCACTTTTCCACTTTGCTGCTTCGCGAACAGCTTGTCCTGCAGGATCTTCTCGGCCTTGAATTTGTCGCGCCGGTGCACGACCGTCACTTTCTTGGCGATGTTCGCCAGATAGAGCGCTTCCTCGACCGCGGTGTTGCCGCCGCCGATGACGGCGACTTCCTGATCGCGGAAGAAGAATCCGTCGCAGGTCGCGCATGCCGACACGCCCTGGCCCTTGAACTTCTCCTCGGAAGGAATCCCGAGGTATTTCGCCGTCGCACCGGTCGCGACGATCAGCGCGTCGCAGCGGTATTCGCCGTTGTCGCCGATCAGGCGGAACGGCCGCCGCGAGAGGTCGGCGGTGTGGATGTGATCGAACACGATGTCGGTGGCAAAGCGCTCGGCGTGTTTCTGCATGCGTTCCATGAGCGCCGGTCCCTGCAGACCCTCGATGTCGCCGGGCCAGTTGTCGACGTCCGTCGTCGTCATGAGCTGGCCTCCCTGCTGCAAGCCCGTGATGAGCAGCGGCTTCAAGTTCGCGCGCGCGGCGTACACGGCGGCGGTGTAGCCGGCCGGGCCCGAGCCCAAGATGATGAGACGCGAATGCCTGGGGGTGCTCATGTATAATCCTCGCCGTTGTGCGGCCTTGGAAGCGCGGATGTCCGCGCCGTTTCAGGTGAGTAGGGGTCTGCCCGGGTTCGTCCATTGCTTCGGTGATCCATCGCATCGTTCCCCGATGCGGCGGATCGCGCAGCAGACCGGAAGGATGGGGTGAATCTCGCATCGAATCAAGGTGCGCACCGCTGCGTCGTCCGAATCCCAACAGCATCGTCCAGGAGTTTTTTCCATGCGTATCGGCGTTCCTTCCGAAACCAAGACCCTCGAGGGACGCGTCGCCCTCGTGCCGGCTGCATGCGCCGACCTCGTGCGCCGCGGCCACGACGTCTACGTGCAAGAGGGCGCCGGCACCAAGAGCGGTTTCTCCGACGAGGAGTACGCCAGGGTCGGCGTGAAGATCGTGCCGACGGCGAAGAAACTCTACGATGTCGGCGAGCTGATCGTGAAGGTCAAGGAACCGATCGCGGGCGATTTGAAGCTGCTGCGTGAAGATCACCTCCTGTTCTGCTATCTGCATCTCGCGCCCGAGCCCAAGCTCACGAAGCGCTTGCTCGAGATCGGCCTCACGGGCGTGGCGTTCGAGTCGGTCGAGGAAGCCGACGGCTCCCTGCCGCTGCTCGCGCCGATGTCGATCATCGCCGGACGCATCGCCGTGCAGATCGGTACGCATCTCCTGCACCAGCCGGCCGGCGGCAAGGGCAAGCTGCTCGGCGGACTGCCGTCGACCGAGCGCGGCAAGGTCGTCGTGCTCGGTGCAGGTGCGGCGGGCGGCAACTCCGCGGCGCTCGCTGCGGCGGGCGGCGCCAACGTCGTGGTCTTCGACAAGCGGCAGGATCGTCTCGCGCAAATGATGGCGCTCGGCACGAACGTCACGGCGCTCTATCCGTACGAGGAATACGTCGCACGCGAAGTGCGCGATGCCGATCTCGTGATCGGCGCCGTGCTGATCCCGAGCGCGAAGGCGCCGCACGTCGTCACGCGCGAGATGGTCAAGTCGATGGAGCCGGGCAGCGTGCTCGTCGACATCTCGATCGACCAGGGCGGCTGCTTCGAGACGTCCAAGCCGACCACGTACGCGGACCCGACCTACGTCGTCGACAACGTCACGCATTTTGCCGTCACGAACATGCCGGGCGCGGTGCCGCAGACCTCCTCGCAGGCGATCTGCGCGGCGATCCTGCCCTACGTGCAGCGCCTCGCCTCCGACAAGCACTGGCGCAAGTTCGCGCCGCTCGCCAAAGGCATCAACGTCGAGGACGGCAAGCTCGTTCATCCGGCGCTCAAAGGAATGAAACTTTCCTGAAAACAATAGCCTGTCTTGCGGTTTTAATGTAGATTCACGCGGTGGCGCGCGAAGCGAAGAGCAAACTCGGATCGGTTCCCGGCGATGCGATGCAGCGCCGCCTGCGCGAGGCGGCGCTGTTGCTGCTCGCGCCTGTAGCGGCCTATTTGCTGCTGTGCCTTGCGAGTTACGATCCCGGCGACAACAGCTGGTCACATGTGGCGAGCCAGTCGCACCAGGTACGCAATCTGGGCGGCGCCATCGGCGCGTGGACCGCCGATCTCATCGCCTACCTCTTCGGCTATCTCGCGTTCGCGTTCCCGCTGCTGCTGCTCGTGTTCGGCTGGGTGCTCTATCGCGGCCGCGAGCGCAGCCAGGATTCGCCGCTGGAGCCGAGTTTGCGCCTAATCGGCGGCGTGGCCTTCTTTGTCGGCGGTACCGGCTTGGTCCAGCTCCACACGGGCAACCCGATGGCCTTGCCGGAAGGGGCGGGCGGCGTGCTCGGGCAGCACGTGGCGGGCTTGCTCGAACGCGGTTTCGGTCCGCTCGGCGCGAGTTTGTTCCTGCTGGCGATCGTGCTCGTCGCGCTGACGCTTGCCACCGGCTTGTCGTGGTTCGGAGTCATGGATGCGATCGGCCGCGGCGTGCTCGTCGGCTTCGATTGGCTCGGCTCGGGCGTGCGCAAGGCCGGCGAAATGCGCGCCGCGCGCGCGGCGCGCAGCGAGCGCGAAACGGTGCGCAAGGTCGAAACCGTCAAACAGTCCAAGCGCGAGCCGATCCGCATCGAGCCGACCCCGAGCGGCGTCGAGAAGAGCGAACGCGCCGAGCGCGAACAGCAAATCCCGCTGTTCGTCGGTATCGCCGATTCCGACCTGCCGCCGCTGTCGCTGCTCGACGAGCCGCAACAGCAGGTCAAAGGCTATTCCGACGAGACGCTCGAAGCGCTGTCGCGCCAGGTCGAGCTCAAGCTCAAGGATTTCCGCATCGATGCGCAGGTCGTCGGCGTCTACCCCGGTCCCGTCATCACGCGCTTCGAGCTGCAGCCTGCGCCCGGCATCAAGGGCAGCCAGATCAGCAATCTCGACAAGGACATCGCTCGCGGGCTCTCCGTCATCAGCGTGCGCGTCGTCGATGTGATCCCGGGAAAATCGGTGATCGGCCTGGAGATCCCGAACGCGAATCGCGAGATCGTCTATCTGTCCGAGATTCTGCGTTCGGAGAAGTACGACAGCGTGAAGTCGCCGCTCGCGCTCGCGCTCGGCAAAGACATCGGCGGACGCCCGGTCGTCGTCGACTTGGCGAAGATGCCGCACTTGCTCGTGGCGGGCACCACGGGTTCCGGCAAATCGGTCGCGCTCAACGCGATGGTCCTGAGCCTGCTCTACAAAGCCACCGCGCGCGACGTGCGCATGATCATGATCGACCCCAAGATGCTGGAGCTCTCGGTCTACGAGGGCATCCCGCATCTGCTCGCGCCGGTCGTCACGGACATGAAAGAGGCCGCGAACGCGCTGCGCTGGTGCGTGGCCGAGATGGAGCGGCGCTACAAGCTCATGGCCGCGATCGGCGTGCGCAACCTCGCGGGTTTCAACCGCAAGACCAAGGATGCGATCGACGCCGGCCACCCGCTTTCCGATCCGCTGTTCAAGGCACCCGAGAACACGATCGAGCCCGTGACGGTGCCGACGCTCGAGCCGATGCCGTACATCGTCGTCATCATCGACGAGTTCGCCGACATGATGATGATCGTCGGCAAGAAGGTCGAGGAACTCATCGCGCGCCTCGCGCAGAAGGCGCGCGCGGCCGGCGTGCACTTGATCCTCGCGACGCAACGGCCCTCGGTCGACGTCATCACCGGCCTCATCAAGGCCAATATTCCGACGCGCATCGCGTTCCAGGTGTCGAGCAAGATCGACTCGCGTACGATCCTCGACCAATCGGGTGCGGAGACCCTGCTCGGGCACGGCGACATGCTGTACCTGCCGCCCGGTACCGCCACCCCCGAACGCGTGCACGGCGCCTACGTCGGCGACGACGAAGTACACAAAGTGGTCGCGCATCTGCGCAACCAAGGCAAGCCCGATTACATCGAGGGCGTATTCGGCGACGTGCAGTCGCTCGGCGACGGCCGCGTGATCGGCGAGTCGGGTCTGCCCGAAGAGAGCGAAGGCGGCGAGGGCGACTACGACGAGCTCTACGATCAGGCGGTACGCATCGTCACCGAATCGCGGCGCGCTTCGATCTCGGGCGTGCAGCGACGGCTCAAGATCGGTTACAACCGTGCGGCGCGTCTCATCGAGCTCATGGAGCAACAAGGCATCGTCAGCGCACCGCAGCACAACGGCAACCGCGAAGTGCTCGCGCCGCCGCCGCCGGAGCTATGATCGTTTTGACGCCTGTAAGGAATTTCCTTACACTGCGCGCATGATTTCGAGCAAGCTCACGAGCAAGGCGCAAACCACGATTCCGCAACCCGTGCGCGTAGCGCTCGGTGTGCGCGACGGCGATGAGATCGAATACAAGATCGAAGGCCATCGCGTGATCCTGACCAAGGCGCGCAAGGCGCCCGCCGATGATCCGTTCCGCACGTTCGAGGAATGGGGCAGCGACGCGGACCGGCGCGCCTATGCCAAGCTTTGAGTCGGGCGACGTCGTCAAGGTGCCATTCCCTTACGCCGACCGCGCGACGCGTCAGCGTCGGCCGGCGCTGGTCGTTTCTCGCAGCGAGCTCGCAGAGGGGCACGGCCTGCTCTGGGTGCTCATGATCACGAGCGCGGACAATCGCGGCTGGCCGGGCGATGTCACCGTGACGGATCTCGGCGCCGCGGGTTTGCCGGCACCGTCCGTGGTGCGCACCGCGAAGATCGCGACGATCGACGCACGCGATGCCGAGCAGCTCGGCAAACTCGCGGCGCGCGAACGCGCTCAGGTCATGCGGCGCGTCGCCGGCATGCTCGGCACGTGATTTCGGCTTCCCCAAGGATCGGTTCGACCATGCAATATGCTCTGCTCCCGTTTTTGTTCTTCTGCGCCGCGGCGCATGCCGCAGGTGCGGATACTGCGCGCGCGCGTCTCGATGCATTCGCGCACGGACTGAACGCACTTTCCGGCGAATTCGAGCAAGCCGTGCGCGGCCCGAACGGCGGCGCAGGCAAGACGAGCCACGGCACGCTCGCGCTCAAGGCGCCGCGGCAGTTCCGCTGGGAAACGACCGCGCCGTACAAGCAAACGATCGTCGCCGACGGCGAGCGCGTCTGGATCTACGACCCGGACCTCGAGCAAGTCAGCGTGCGTCCGCAAGGCAGCGAGGAGGCGCATAGTCCCTTGACCGTGCTCACCGACCTGTCGCAGCTCGACCGTGAATTCGCCGCGTCGGAGCAGGGCGAGCGCGAAGGCTTGGCTTGGCTCAGGCTCGTGTCGAAGGACAAGGAACCGCAGTTCGCGTATTGCGATCTCGGTCTCGATGCGAACGGCCTCGAGCGCATGCGCTTCGAGGACACGCTCGGCAATCGTACAGAAATCCACTTTTCCCATTGGCAGCGCAATCCGGCGCTCCCGGCCGACACGTTCAAGTTCGTGCCGCCGAAGGGTGTCGACGTGATCGGCGACCCGACGCCGGCCGCCGAAACGTTCCCGGTCAAGAACTGACGCCGATGCACGAGTCGCGCGCCGACGGGCGCCTTGCGCTCGCGCCGGGCGAGGTACATGTCTGGTATTGCTGGACCGCGGCGTGCCGCGACCCTGCGCTCGTCGCGCGCTATCGTTCGCTGCTCAGCGCCGACGAGCTGGCGCGCATGGAACGCTTCCGTTTCGAAGAGCGGCGCCACGAGCATCTCGTCACGCGCGCGCTATGCCGGCTCACGCTGTCGCGCTACGCAGCGGTCGAACCGGCCGCTTGGCAATTCGACGCGAACCGGCACGGTCGGCCCGAAATCGCGGCCCCCGACCCGGGGATTCCGCTGCGATTCAACTTGTCGAACACCAGTTCGCTCGTTGCCTGCGCGGTGACGCTCGGAACCGACGTCGGCATCGACGTCGAGGAAACCGACCGCCGCGGCGAAACCGTGGCGATCGCCGAACGCTACTTTTCGGCGAAGGAAGCGGCGGCGCTGCTCGCATTGCCGGCGGAGCAGCAGCGCGAGCGGTTCTTCGCGCTGTGGACGCTCAAAGAGGCCTACATCAAGGCCCGCGGGGCCGGGCTTGCGATTCCGCTCACACGCTTTTCGTTCGACTTCACGCCGGCGATCGGCATCGGTTTCGACGAAGGTTTCGACGACCGCGCCGACACGTGGCATTTCGAACTTCATCGTCCGGGGCCTGCGCGCATGCTCGCGGTCGCGGTGCGCCGTGCGCCCGGAGTGCCCAACGTGATTCGAATACGCGATATCGTGCCGGGCACCGAGTGAATCGCCCAGCGCCGTTCACGTATCATCCGTGAATGCCGCGCCGCCGCCCCGCCGTCGATCCCGGGCTCTTCGCCGAGTCCGATGCGCTCAAGCCCCTCGCCGAGCGCATGCGGCCGCGCTCGCTCGACGAAATCGTCGGCCAAGAGCGCCTGCTCGGTCCCGAGACGCCGCTTAGGCGCGCAATCGAAGCCGGGCACGTGCATTCGATGGTGCTCTGGGGGCCGCCGGGCTGCGGCAAGACCACGCTGGCGCTCCTGCTCGCCAAATATGCGCGTGCGGAATTCCGCGCCATCTCGGCCGTGCTGTCGGGCATCGCCGAGGTGCGCGAAGCCTTGGCCGAGGCGGAAACGCGATTCGCGCAAGGCACGCGCAGCGTGCTCTTCGTCGACGAAGTGCATCGCTTCAACAAGGCGCAGCAGGATGCGTTCCTGCCGCACATCGAGCGTGGGGTGATCATCTTCGTCGGCGCCACCACCGAGAATCCCTCGTTCGAGCTCAATTCGGCGCTGCTGTCGCGCTGCCGCGTGCACGTCATGGATGCGGTACCCGTCGAGGCGATCGTCGCCGCGCTCGAACGCGCACTCGCCGACCGCGAACGCGGACTCGGAACGCGCGCGCTCGAGGTCGGCGAGGACGCGCTGCGTCTCATCGCGCAAGCGGCGGACGGTGACGTGCGCCGCGCCCTGACCTTGCTCGAAATCGCCGCCGATGTCGCCGTCGACGGGCGCATCGATGCGACAACGCTGCGCCAGGTGCTCGCCGATCGCACGCGGCGCTTCGACAAAGGCGGCGAGCAGTTCTACGACCAGATATCGGCGCTGCACAAATCCGTGCGCAGCTCCGACGCGGATGCCGCCCTCTACTGGTGCACGCGCATGCTCGACGGCGGCGTGGATCCGGTCTATCTCGCACGGCGGCTCGCGCGCATGGCGATCGAAGACATCGGGCTCGCCGACCCGCGCGCCGTCGCGCTGGCGCTCGACGCATGGGACGTCTACGACCGCCTCGGCAGTCCCGAAGGCGAGCTCGCGCTCGTGGAAGTGGCTATCTACCTGGCCATCGCGGCGAAGAGCAACGCGGCGTACGCGGCATACGGCGAAGCGCGTGCGACGATCCGCGAAACCGGAACGCTCGACGTGCCGATGCACCTGCGCAACGCGCCGACGGGTCTCATGAAGGACCTCGGCTACGGCAAAGGCTACCAGTACGACCACGACCTCGAAGGCGGCATCGCCGTCGACCAGCAATGCCTGCCCGACGCGCTCGCCGGACGCGAGTTCTACCGGCCCACCGAGCGCGGCCTCGAAGCGAAGATCGGCGAAAAATTGAAAAGTATACGCAGCGCTCGGCGGCACGCGCGCGGACACGGAGGCGAGGGCGCATGATC
>DASRGX010000297.1:0-11154 GCA_035650835.1 Rudaea sp.
GTGGCCACGCCGATGGTGATCGCCAGGAACAGCAGGCACCCGGCGCCGCCGACGGTCCAACCGGCACGCTCGAGATGCATGAGCACGGGCACGTGCAGCAAGTACATCGAATACGAGATCTTGCCGAGAAAATCGCCGCAGGGATTTGCGAGCACGGAGCTTCGATCCGGGACGAGGAAAATAACGACGGCGAAAACGCCGGCGAGAACCGCAAGCACGAGCGGCGAGGCCCAGAGTCCGTGCACGTAACCGGTCAGCGCCGTGAAAATCGCCGGATACGTGACCGGTATGAGCAGCAACGCCGCCACGTAGAGGCTCTTCTGCCGCGCCTCGGCGACGTGCGTGCGGCGATACGCGTAGCCGATCAGGGACCCGACGGCGAAATACGGCAGGGCTTCCACGATTTCGGTGCTCACTGTGATGCCCCAGAGCGAAAACCTTGTGACGGGCGCACCGAACGCGTAGATCAGCGCGACGAGCGTCGCGACCAGCGGCACGAGCAAACGATGCACGCGCGGACCGCCCGCCCAGGCCAACGCGAACAGTGCATAGAATTCGATCTCCGGCGGAATCGTCCACAGCACGATCTGCCCGTGCAGGAACAGCAGATCCGCGGCGAGATCGCGCCCGTCTCCGATCGGGAACAGGAGATCCCGCGCCGGCGGCGGCGCCCAGCGCGTGAGCACGAACGAGCCGATCGCCACGGCATAGAACAAGGGCACGACGCGCGCAATGCGCGCCAGGGCGAAGCCTCGCAACGCGCGCGCATCGGGCGCTGGCCCGAAATACAGGTACGCCATGAGGAAGCCGCTGAGCAGGAAAAACAGCATGACGCCGATCTGGCCGGCGCCGTGGCCGATCGCCTCGCACCAGTGGCTCTCGTTGGCGTAGTGCGAAACGACGACGATGAGCGCCGCAAGCCCGCGCAGCGAGTCGAGCTTGCGTATGTGCCCGGTCATGCGCGGCGTCTACGGCGAAGCGGCGGGGGCGCGCGAAGGCGCCGTTTCGAAATCGGCGCTGCTGATGTCGTCGTGCGGATCGACCTTGCGCGGCTGCCGCGGCGCGGCAGGGCGCGCCGGCGCCGCGGCGTGCGATGATGCCGGCGGCGGCTGCAACAGATTCCAGGCGCCGAACGCCGTGTAGCCGGTGCGCGGATCGGCGGCGAACACGCGCAGCCACGCCGCGCGCTCGGGGATCGACAACGAGAACTGCGCATCGCGCGATTCGTAGCGATGCGAGGAGACCGCGTTGCCGGCGTCGTCGCTCCAATCGACCGCGACTTCGCCCGCGAAACCGGCCTCGCCGATGCGCACGATCATGCGCCGGTCCCAGCGGTCGGCGCCGCGCGCGAACGCGAGCGAGCCGCTCGGCTGCGCGAGCACGAGCGCCGGATCGCCGAGCAGATTATACATTTCCACAAGTATTTTATCGGCCGAACGCTGCTTGACCTTGAGAATCGCGTCGCCGATCGTCTGCCCGGGCTTGAGCAGTTCGTCGATGAGCGCGCGCGAATTGTCCGGGTTCGGCCAGTTCGTCCACGATGCGGCGAACACCGCGACGGCGCCGCGATTCGGCTCGCGCAGGAAGCGCTCGCCGATCGAATCCTCGGTCGGATGGTCGAACGGCGCGGAGAAGCACGTCATCGCGAGCACGAGCGGATACCGGCCCGCGTTCGTGAGCGCGCTCACGTCGTCGAGATTGAACAGATCGCCGATCGGTCCGACGCGCCAGATGTACTGGCCGCCGTGGCCCATGAAGTGGACGATCAGATCGCCCGCGTCGAGCATGCGCTTGAGAGTCTGCCGTGCGCCTTGATAGCGCGTCTGGTCCTTTTCGCCGACGTTCGTGTAAACGCTGTCGACCGCAAAACCCTTGTGTTCGAGCTCGCGAGTCAACGACTCGGACGTGGCCTTGAACGCGGGCACTTCGTTGGTGCTGATGAACGCCACGTCGCGCCGCCAGTCGCCGGGCGCGGGTTTCGAGGAATATTCGATCGTCTTGTCGACGATCGCCTTGACCTCGGCGGGCTCGACCACGGGCAGGCGGCCGACCGCGACGGACGGGTGGACGTCGCCGTCGCGGAGCGCGACGAATCCGTTGTCGGACGCCGACTGTCCTTCCGGCGACGGGTACTGCCAGGTCGGAATCAAATTGCGGTTCGGCAACGCCTGGTCCCATTCGGAGTAGGACGTCGAACCGAGGGCGAAGAAGCCGCCTTTCTCCATCATCTGCGGCGGCGGCAAATCCGGCCCGGCGGCATAGAGATGCTTGTCGCCGCGATTGCTGCGCTGGTCGTGGTGGATGTCGAAGCTCGCATCGCCGACCAGCAGCAGATAGCGCGGTTTGACGGTCCAGTGCGCAACGCCCCACGCGACGAGATCGCGGATCGCGGACGGATGGACGATGCCGCCGTTGAACGCGTCGTAGACGTCGTCGACATTGTATACCGCCACCTTGAGCCCGCGCTGGCGATGGAAGTCCGCGAGCGGGCGAATCGCATCGAGCAGGCGCGGATGCGCGACGATGAGATAGTCATACCCGCCCTCGTCCGTGCGCGGGTCGGCGTCGGCGACGGCACGCACGAGGCCCGGCGCACGCCGCGTCGTCAGAGCGTAGTACTCGACGCCGCCGCGACCCGCGGCGCGGTAGCGACCCCGTTCGATCGCGGTCGGATGCTGGTAGCTGCCGTCCGAACCGAACAATTCGGGCGCGGCATCGCTGCTCAGCGCCATCGCACCGTCCTCCGTCGGCGCGAAGGCGGCGGTGCTCGCGGACAAGTCGCCGCGGATCGGATACGCGACTTCCATCCAATTCAGCATCACGACGTCGATGATGAAATTCGCATCGCCGGGCAGAGGCCGTTTCGGCACGCGGATCTCGAGGCGATTGCCCGCCGCTTTCATCAATGCGCGCGGCAGCTCGACGTCGCGGCGGAACTCGCGGCGCCCGTCCCAGGCGAGCCGCGCGAGCGGCTTGCCGCCCAGCGCAATCTCGACTTCGTGATCGTGCTCGGCGCCGTGCGGCACCGTCGCCGGCAGGTTGGACATGCCGCGGAAATCGAGCGACAGCACGGCGGGCTTGCGCGCCGCAGCGTCGAGATCGAGGTCGGGAAGATCGAACTCGTAGGCGAACGGCTGGGCATCGACCGGCGTGAGCTTCGCCCATTGCCAGACGTCGGGCTCGTCGCCGGGTTTCATCTCGCTGTCGCTGAGCCGCAGCAGCAGGTTCTCTTGTTCGAAATGCAGCCGCCGCCGGAGACCCACCGGCGAACCTTGCGGCGGCTGCGGCTCGCGCACGCGCGCGTGCGCGCCAGACGCGGCCGAGAGCTGGTATACATTTACCGACGAATACTGATCGAACCAGCTCTGCGGCCCGTGCAGCGCCTCGCCGAGCCACTCGATGCGGCTGCCGCGCGCCAAGCGGCCATGGCCGTCGTCGACGATACGCAGCGGCACTTCGCGGCCGCGATTCGTCAGCACGAGCGCATCGCTCGCACAGTCGGCGAGCTTCGGTTGCTGCGCGGTGAGCGTCGCATAATCCAAGGTGTAGACGCCGGATTCCTGCACCTCGATGTGCAACTTCCCCGAACACGCGGACGCCTCCGCTGCCGCTCCGAGCAGGAACGCGGACATGGCGAGCGCCGCGCAGCGCGAGAGGAGGAACGGCATCATGGGGTTCGATCGAGCGACGGTGGGCAGAAAATTACGGTGGTAGCGGTCGACGGGCCGCCAGAAGAAGACCGGCGGCAATCCGCTTAGCATGCGGGGGCGCCGCGGAAAACGCAACCCGAACTCAGGCGAGCCGGCGCAGCTCCGCGGCGACCATGAGTTCCGCCAGCTGCACGGCTGTCGTGCGCGGGGCGAACCCCAGGCGCTCGCGCGCCTTGCGCGCATCGCCGAGGAGGAGCGGTGCATCGGCCGGCCGGAAAAGACTCCGGTCGACCTCGACGAGCCGGCGGCCGTCGCTCGCGGCGACGGCGTGCTCCGCGACGCCGCTGTCGCGCCAGTCGACCGCGAGCCCCGCGGCGGCGAATGCGGCCCCGGCGAATTCGCGGATCGACGTCGGCACGCCGGTCGCGAGCACGTAGTCGTCGGGAACGTCCTGCGCGGCCATCGCGGCCATCGCCGCCACGTACTCGGGCGCGTAGCCGAAATCGCGGCGAGCATCGAGGTTGCCGAGCGCGAGCGGCTCGCCGCGTTCGCGCGCGAGCCGGGCGGCCGCCGCCGCGATCTTGCGCGTCACGAACGCCGGGTCGCGCAGCGGCGATTCGTGATTGAACAGGATCGCGCAGCTCGCATGCAGCCCGTGATGCGCGCGGTAGTACTGCGTCATCGCATGCGCATAGTGCTTGGACAGCGCATAGGGATGGCGCGGCGCGAACGGCGCGGACTCGTTTTGCGGACCCGCGGCCGCGTCGCCGAACAATTCCGCCGTGGAGGCGAGCACGAAACGCGTGGCCGGCGATTCGCTGCGCAGCGCCTCGAGCAGGTTGAGCGTGCCGAGCGCGTTGGCGCGCAGGCTCGCCTGCGGATCGCGCTGCGCCTCGGCGACGCCGGACTGTGCCGCAAAGTGGAAAAGTACAGACGGACGCGCGACGCCGAGCAGGGCGCGACAGTCCGCCGCGTTTTCGATGTCGAGCGCGCGCAGTTCCAAGCCGGGATCGGCGGCGATGCCGAGCTCGCGCAGACGCCACGGCGGCGGCGCCGCGGCGGCCGGCCGGCGCGTGCCGAGCACGTTTTCGCCGCGCGCGAGCAGCTGCGCGGCGAGATAGGCGCCGTCCTGGCCGCCGATGCCGGTGATGACGACGCGACGGCGCGCGGGGTTGACCAGGGTCGTGCTCATGGCTCGTCTCCTGCGGCATCGATGCCGAAACTGTTCACGGCGGCCTGCGCGGTACGGCACCGTTTCGCGAGCTCCGCGGCGTCCGCACCCGTGGCGTCCGCAAACGCGAGATGGACGTCGCCGCAGGCGGCTTGCAGCATGGAAGCGAAGATTCCGCCGAGCTCGGCCGCAGCCGATTCGAAACCGTGGCGCACGAGCCACGCGCGAAATGTGGCAACCTCTGCGGGGCCTTCGTCGACGATCTCGCCCGATTCCAGCGAGCGCAGGGCGCAAGCCGACGACGAGCGTTCGAGCGCGAAGCATTCGTGGCGCGATGCGAGCTCAGGAGCAAGCGACGCTTTCCCTTCGTCGAGCAAGAGCCGCGGCCGCGGCGGCCGCGCGGTGTGGAAGCCGTCTCGGCCGGCATAGAGACGGCGCACGCGGTAGTCGAGCGCGCGGCGTGCGAAGCCGAACAGTGTGGCGCCGACCTTCGCTTCGTAGTCCGGATAGCGCTGCCGCAGCACGGCCATGCCGCGCGCACCGAGCTCGAGGCGCCGCGCCTCGCCGAAGCTCGCGCTGCGCACGTGGCGCACGAGCACGTTGCCGGCGATGACGTGGCGCAGACCCGCACGCTCGGCCCGTTGGCAGAGGTCGTTCTCTTCCCCGTAGCCGGCGGGGAACGCGTCGGCGTCGAGCATTCCGACGCGTTCGAACAACATCCGGCGCACGAACATGCAAAACCCGTTGCCGGTCGGCAGCTCGGGCCACCAGCCGCCCGCGCGCTGCAGCAACACGCGTTGCGCCATCACGAGATTCCAACGCGCCGGTATCGGGCAGTATTGCTCGATTTCAGGCACGCTGAACGCGCCGGCATTGTCCGACACGGCCGTCGCCGTGCCGACGCTTGCGTCCCCGTAGGCCACTTGGCGCAACGCATTGAGCCAGCGCGGTCCGACTTCGGTGTCGCTGTTGAGCAGCACGACGTCGTCCGCGCCGGCGAGCTCGATGCCGATGTTACAACTCCGCGTGTAGCCGAGATTGCGCGCATTTCGATGCACGACGACGCCCGGGCGTGTCGCATGACGCGCGAGCACGTCGGCCACGCCGGGGTCGTCGCTGGCGTCGTCGATCAGGATCAGCCGGGCCGGTCCTTGGGTCCAGCGCAACACCGACGCGATGCAGCGTTCTACACATTGCGGCGAATTGTAGATCGGTACGACGATGGAGGCCGCTGCGGCGGGCGGCCCGTCGGGCTCGCGGGTTGCCGCCGGTGGCAGGCGCATGCGACGCACCGGGCCGGTCCATGCATCCACACCGGCCGCCGCCGCACGGCCGTGCAGTATGCGCCACGGCGGGCCGAGCGCGCCGCCGTCGGCGGCGCGCAAGGAGAACTCCATCTCGGCGCAGCCGCTCGGCGACTGCGCGAAATCCGCTTCGCCGCGCGAGCCGGCAGCGAAGCGCTCGAAGACGATGTCGTCGATGCATAGCTCCACGAGCGCGCTCCCGCGCAGGGCCCCGGCGTCCCAGCGCAGGCGCCGGCCGTCCCAGGACTGCCACGGGCTCGCCGCCTGCGCGACCGTCGCGTTCATCCGCTATGCGCCCGGCGCGTGCTTCGCGGCCGCATGCGGCTCGGCGTGATACGCCGCGAGCACTTCGTCGACCTTGCCGTGCATGACGCTGCGGCCGTGCTCGATCCAAAGCGCGCGGTTGCACACCTGGCGTATCTGCTCGTCGACGTGCGAAACGAAGACGACCGTGGTGCCGTCGTGGATGCGCTGGCGCAGCGCGGCACCGGACTTTTCCTTGAATTCGGCGTCGCCGACCGCGAGGACCTCGTCGATGAGCAGCACGTCCGGTTCGACCTGCATCGCCACCGAGAACCCCAGGCGCATGAGCATGCCCGTCGAATAGCTCGAGATCGGCTGCTCGAAGAAATCGCCGAGCTCGGAAAATTCGAGGATCGCCGGCAGACGCCGCACGATCTCGCGCCGGCGCATGCCGAGCATGAGACCCGAAAGCACGGCGTTGTCGCGGCCGGACAAGTGCGGCATGAAGCCGAGCGCCAGCGACAGCAGCTGGCACGACACCGGTTCGCGGCGCAGCCGGCCGCGGTCGGGCGCCACGATGCCCGCGAGCGTGCGCAAAAGTGTACTTTTTCCGGCGCCGTTGCGGCCGATCACGCCGAGGCGATCGCCGCGATCGAGGCTCAGGCTCACGTCCTCGAGCGCCCAGAAGCGCGGGCTGCCCACGCGCAGCTGCGCGTTGAACGCGACGCCGACGTTCTCGAGCGTGATGATCGCGCTCATGTCGGCAACTTCACGTAGCGCGGCGTGAGGCGGCCGATCAGAAACGCTCCGAATGCGTAGAGCACGCACGAGATCAATGCGACTTGCGCGAGCGCGGCCCAGTCGGGCCAGCGGCCCTGCATGAGGATGCCGCGTGCGGCATCCACGAGCACGGCGATGGGGTTGAGCGCGAACCAGCGGGCGAGCGGTTCGGGGACGCGGTCGAGCGCGAACACGACGCCGGACAGGAACATGAGCACCTGCAGCACCTGCTCGATGATGAAACGCAGGTCCGGCAGGAACGGCACGACGGCCGCGACGACGTAGGCCGCTCCGGCCGCGAACACGAGTTCGACGAGCGCGACGGGCACGAGCCCGACGTAGGCGACGTTCGGCGGGTAGCCGGAAGCCCAGAGTATCGCCACGAGCAGCAGGAGTATACAAATGAACTTGAGGGTGTCGGCCAGCACCTGCACGCTCGGGAACACCGCGGGCGCGAGCTTGACTTGACGGATCAGCGGGAGCTGCTGCCAGATCGCGTAACCGCCGTGGCTCACGCAGGATTTGAACCATTGCCAGAACGTGAGGCCGATCAGCAGGAACGGTACGTAGTCGGACTGCGTCGACTTGAGGATCACGGCGAAGACGAGGTAGTACACGGCCATGTTCATGGCCGGCTCGATGATCCACCAGAGCAGGCCGAGATACGAACGCGCGCGCTCGGCGCGCAGCTCCGCGTAGGTCGAGAACAGGACGAGTTCCAGGTAGTGCAGGCGCATGCGCGCGCGATTCCTGGTGGGCTACTTCGCAGGAACGCGCTTGGGCGGCGCGCGGAACACCGGCGTGAATTTCTCGCGCGTGCCGTCGGTGGAGATCGATTCCACGTAGTACCAGTATTCGGAGCACGGATCGATCGTGTCATCGACGAACTTGTATTCGTGCGTCTCGTCGGTCGTGCCGTTGCCGAGCATCGGCTGCTTCGTCAGCTTCGTGAACGGCCCCTGCTCCTTCACGCCGCGGTAGACGTCGTAACCGAAGTTCTCGTGCTCGCTGGCGGTCGTCCAGTGCACGGTGTTGCTGAGCCGCTGCGCGGGCGGAACCTTGCTCTGATCGCCGCAGCTTCCGGCCGCGGGGGCGACGTCGGCCGCATGGACGGACGCCCCGGGCACTGCGATCAAGGCAATTGCGAGCAGAGCGGGACGAAGCATACGCGACTCCGGCGGCGGACGATTGGCGCGCACGATAGCGGCAGCGTCGCGGCGGCGCAACGAAAATCGCCGGTTTGACTTTTCGCACCTCGCCTGGAGCAAAATGCGCGCATGCGTTTGCTGTTGTCGCTGGTGCTGCTGTCGTCGCCCGTTGTGGCGTCCGCCGATTCGGGGGCGGACGCGGACTGGAGCGTGCGCGTGACGCCGTACGATCAGGTTTTCCCCGCGCTCGAGCTGTCGCAGGCGCACCGGCACACGGCGGCTCGGCCGCCCGATCACGTGCTCGGCGAGGGCACGGGCCTCGTCGCCGTGCATCTGCGCGCCGACAATGCGGGCGAACGCATTCAACTTCGCGTAGCCGCGGCCGGACTCGCGACCGACACCGAATTCTCCGCCACGCTCGGCGAAGCCGGCGCCGCGTACGAGCTCTATCCGCCGCTCGACTGGGACGTCGCCCGCCTGCTCGCGCTCAAGGCACCCTCGCCCGCGTCGCTCACGTTCACGCTCGAACGCGAAGGCCGGCAGACCGAGACGCGCACGGCGAAGGTCAGCCTGCATCCGCTCGAGGAAGCGCTCTATTTCGTGCGCGACGGCGGCGACAGCGTCGATCTCTCGTGGATCTTCGCCGCCTACGTCGACGAGAACGACGCCGTCGTCGACCGCGTGCTCGCGGCCGCCCTCGCCAGCGGCATCGCTCCGCGCCTCGACGGCTACTCAGCGGCCGATCCGAATGCCGTCTATGCGCAAGTATGGGCGATCTGGCATGCGCTCGCCGAACGCGGCATCCGCTACTCGAGCGCGGACCCGGCGATCGAACGCGGTCCGCACATCTTCAGCCAACGCGTGCGTTTTCTCGCCGACACCTGGGACGACCGCTCGGCGAACTGCATCGACGGTAGCGTGCTCATCGCCTCGGTACTCGGCCGCATCGGCGTGCGCAATTTCCTCGTGCTCGTGCCGGGTCATGCGTTCCTCGGCTTCTACGCCGACGCCGACGCGCAGCATCCCGCGTACCTCGAAACCACGCTGCTCGGCGCGCACGTGCCGATGCCGACGAAGCCTCCAGCTTTCGCCGCGAACGTCGAGCCGACTCCCGCGAATCGGGCCAGTCTCGCCAGTTTTGCGGCAGCGCTCGCCGCGGGCCGAGCGCATTATGTCCGCGTCGCCGCCAAGCTCGACGGACGACATCGCCCCGACTACGCCGTGATCGACATCGCCGCCGCCCGCGCGTTCGGGATCAAGCCGATCGAAGCAACCACGCAGACGAAGCCCGAGGCGGAATGAATCTCGGGAATCACGCCGCAACGTCGATGAAGGTGCTAGACGCCGGCGTTTGCAAGCCCTGTTCGCGGAGCGCATCGAGGTGCAATTCGACCGCTTCGCGGATCGATTCGAGCGCCTCGCTTGCGGATTCTCCGGCGGCGAGGCAGTCTGGAAGATCCGGTACGTAGACCCCGACGCTCGCAGGGCCATGTTCGACGACGACCATGTAGCGCATATTCCACTGTTCGAGAATGCTGTCGCGGGTGCCTTGCGGCACATCTGCTCGGTTTTCCCGCAACAGTGACCTGCCGAATCGATCTGCAACTCCTCTCGCCTACCCCGCCGCGAACCGCAGCGTGAACGCCGCGCCGCCGAGGGAAGCCGAGCGCGTCACGGCCATGTTGCCGCGATAGGCCTTGAGCAGGTCCTGCACGATCGCGAGGCCGATGCCGTGGCCTTGCACGCGCTCGTCGCCGCGCACGCCGCGCTTCAGGAGATGCTCGACCTGGTCCTCGGGAATGCCGGGGCCGTCGTCTTCGATCACGAGCTCGAGACCGTGGCGGCGCGCACCGCGCACGTGCTCGGCGCGCGCGGTCAGCAACACGCGCCGCCGTGCCCACTTGAACGCGTTCTCGAGCAGGTTGCCGAGAAGTTCCATGAGATCGCCCTGCTCGCCGTAGAAGCGCGCGCGCGGATCGATATCGAACTCGCACAGAATGTGCCGATCTGCGTATACTTTTTCCAGGCTCGCAACGATCTCCTCGGCGTGCGGCTCGATCGGGATCGGCGCCGCGAACGTCGTGTGGCCCGACGTGGCGGCGCGCGAGAGCTGGTAGGCGACGATCTGGTCCATGCGCCCGACCTGCTCGAGCACGGTCCAGCGCAGCTCCTCGCCTCCCGCGCCCGATTCGAGCTCGTTGCGCATGACGGCGAGCGGCGTCTTCAGGCTGTGCGCGAGATCGGCCAGCGTGTTGCGGTAACGCGCCAGGTGCAGGCGCTCGCTCTCGATGAACCGGTTGAGGTTCGCGGCGAGGCCCGAAAGCTCGTGGGGATAGGCGCCGGACAGGCTTTCGCGCTCGCCGCGCTCGACGCGCGCGAGGTCCGAGGCGACGCTGCGCAGCGGCCGCAAGCTCCAGCGCAACGTCGCGAGCAGCAGCAGGAGCAGCAGCACGCCGAGACCGCCGAGATAGACGAGCAGCGTACGGCGGAACACGTCGAGCTGGTTGTCGAGCACGCTCGCGTCCTCGGCGACGTGGATCGTGAGGTTCACCGACTCGCGATTGGGCACCTCCCACGAGACGCCCTGACTGAAAATGTATACTTTTCCACCAGCGCCCGGCACGGGGCCGTCGAACCGCACTTCGCCGGGTTTCAGGGCCGTGTCGAACGGCAGCGACTTGCCGAGCGCGGACGCCGAGCGCCACTTGTCGTCCTTGACGCCGTCGACCTCGACCGGTCCGATGACGCCCGCGTAGAGCGCGCCTTCGGGGCTGTTGAAACGCGGATCGAGGATGAGTTCGGGAGGCAGCCAACGCCGCGAGCGCGCCACGTCCGACGCGGCGATGTAGCCGTACACG
>DASRGX010000298.1:0-6869 GCA_035650835.1 Rudaea sp.
CGACGTGCAGGAACTGCCGCCGCTCGATGCACCGATCCCGAACGACGCGACGCACAAGCATTACGGCAAGGGCCAGACCGAAGACACGATCCACCTCGCTCCGGGCGATCACACGCTGCAGCTCGATCTCGCCGATGCCGCGCACATGCAGTTCGATCCGCCGATCGTGTCGAAGAAGATCACGATCCACGTGAAATAAGGCTTCGCGTCGCATTCCCGCACAAAAAACCCCGCGCAACGGCGGGGTTTTTCACGAGCGGATTCCGTTAGGCTCATCCCGCCTTCTTCGGCGCGGCTTTTTTCACGGCCGGCGCGGCCTTCTTGGCGGCGGGTTTCACCGCGCCCTTCTTGGCGGCGGCGCCGGACGTCAACGCGGCCTTGTGCGGACGCATATTGCCGTAGCTGCGGATAGCGATCTTGCCCTTGCGGGTCTTGCGGTCGCCTTTGCCCATGAAACGCTCCTGTCAGGTCGTGGTAAACCGTGCAGTTTACCAGGCGAGCGGGAAATCGGGAATTGGGCCGAAAAATTCGAGATTCGCTCCGACTTTGCGTTTCACGCAATACACCTTCGTTATAGTCGGCCCATGGCCGCCGATACGTCCACGCCGCGCACCTCCAGCCTCGCCTTGCAGGGCGGCGGCGCGCACGGCGCATTCACCTGGGGCGTGCTCGACCGCCTGCTCGAGGAGCCCTGGTTCGGCATCGACGGCGTCAGCGCAACGAGCAGCGGCGCGATGAATGCCCTCGCGCTGGCGCAGGGCTGGCTCGAAGACGGCCGCGCAGGCGCACGCGCCACGCTTGCCGCACTTTGGGAACGCGTGGCGGCCCAGACGAGCCTCTTGCGCTGGGCGTTCTCGACGCCAGCGGGATCGGCCGGCGAGACGCTGCTGCTCGGTCTCACGCGCTATTTCACGCCGCAGGAGATCAACCCGCTCGGCATCAATCCGCTGCGCGGCATCGCCGAGTCGCTGTTCGATTTCGAACGCCTGCGCAGCGCCTCGCCGTTCAAGCTGTTCCTCGCGACGACCCGTGCGCGCGACGGGCGCCTCGTGCTCTTCGACAACGCGAAGCTATCGCTCGATGCCCTGCTCGCGAGCGCCTGCCTGCCGCAGCTCTTCGCGCCCGTCGCGATCGACGGCGAGATCTATTGGGACGGCGGCTACGCGGGCAATCCCGCGCTCGAGCCGCTGATCTACGACTGCCGCGCCGCGCACATCGTCTGCGTGCTCGTGCAGCCGCTCGAACATGCCGACGCGCCGCGCAGCGCGCGCGACATCCAAGAGCGCATCGTCGAGCTCGGATTCTCGACGACGTTCCTGCGCGAACTCGACGCACTCGAACGATCGCAGCGTGCGGTCTCGCGCAGCCTGCCGCTGACGTGGTTCGGCCGGCGGCTGCGGCAGCTGCGCGTGAACATCATCGAGCCCGGCGAATCCCTTGACACGTTCAGCGCGAAGACGCGTCTCGACACGCGCATCGGTTTCCTGCACAGCTTGCGCGACCTCGGACGCGAATGCGCGGAAGCCTGGCTTTCGAAGCCGCGCTCGCGCTGAGGCGCTCAAAAGATCCAGCGCCACGCGCCGTGCGTCCAGAACCAGATCCAGAACAGCCATCCGGCCACGTGCATGAGCCGGCGCATTCCGCGCATGAGCATGAACGCGCCGAACAACGCGGCGGCGATGATGATCCATTTGGCGAAATCGTTGCCAGGCGCTTGCGATTCGGCCTTGCGTTGCGCGCCGCGGACGACCTCGGCGATCGTTGCGATGCTCGTGCCCATGTCCCCTCCCGTTGCCGTCGAATTGTCGCGGGAGGGAGTCTGCCCTGCGCGTCCTGCACCGGGCAGTCCCAAGCGTCAAGCGGCGCGGATGACAGGCGTCATGTACCGCCGGCCTTGACCTTCGCGATCCAGTCGTCGACGACGCGTTCCAAGAGCTCGAGCGGCAGCGCGCCGTTGCCGAGCACCTGGTCGTGGAAAGCGGCGAGATTGAACTTGTCGCCGAGCTCGGTCTTCGCCTTCTCGCGCAGCGCGAGGATCTTGAGCATGCCGACCTTGTACGCGAGCGCCTGACCGGGATCGACGAAGTACCGCTCCACTTCGGCAGTGACGTCGGACTCGGCCATGCCGGTGTTGTCCATCATGTATTCGATGGCCTGCTCGCGCGTCCAGCGCTTGTAGTGGATGCCCGTGTCGACGACGAGGCGCACGGCGCGCATCATCTCGTCGCGCAGCCGGCCGAGGTTGTCGAGCGGATCCTTCTCGAAGCCGAGTTCCCAGGCCAGTCGCTCCGCGTACAAGGCCCAGCCCTCGACGTAGGCCGTGAACGGCAGCACGCGCTGGAAGAACGGCAAGCCGGGGGTCTCCTGCGCGACGGAAATCTGGAAGTGATGTCCCGGGATGCCCTCGTGATACGCGAGCGTGCGCATGGCCCACTTCGGCGTTTCCGTGGTGTCGCGCATGTTCGCGTAGAAGACGCCGGGACGCGCGCCGTCGAACGAACCGTCCTCGTAGTACGCGCCGGGCGCGGTCTTTTCGGCGAATTCGGGCACCGCCTTGACCACGACGCCGGCTTGCGGCCGCAGGTGGAACGCCGAGCCGAGCCCCGCATTGATCTCGTCGAGGATGGCCTGGTAGCGCGCGAGCATCGCCTTTTTGCCCTCGGGCGTGTTCGGGAACACCTGCTCCGGGTCCTTGGCCAACTGCTGGACGCGCGCACCGATGCTGCCTTCGCTCAAACCCCGCTCTTTGAGGATCGCATCCATTTCCGCACCGACGCGAGCGACCTCGGCGAGGCCGAGCTCGTGTACCTGCTCGGGCGTCATGTCGGTGGTGGTCTCCTCGCGGACGCGCCAGGCGTAGTAGGCGTCGCCGTCCGGCAGATGCCAGGCGCCGTAGTTGCCTTGCGCCTTCGGCGCCCGCGCCGTGAAGTAATCGATGAGCTTGTGGTACGCAGGATAGACGCTGCGTTGAATCTCGCCATCGACGTCGGCAAGCAGGCGCTCGCGTTCGCCGGCGGCGAGCTTGTTGGCCGGGATCTTGTCGAGCTTCTCCTTGAAGCTCACGTAGAGCGGATTCTCCTTCGCAGGTTTGGACGTAAAGCCGTCCATTTGCTTGAGCACCTCCTCGACGACGAACTGCGGCGGCAGCAATCCTTTGCTTTCGCGCAGACGCAGGCCCTCGAGCACCTGGTCGAACTTCTGCGGGAACTTCTCGAGACGCGCGATGTAGTTGCGCGCGTCCGCGGCGTTCGCGACTTCGTGCTGCTGCGTCATGAAATTGGGCAGCATCGACTGCACGCCGAACATCTGGTTCACGGGGAATTCGTAGTACCGGAAGCGGTCGCCCTCGATCTGCATGCGCAGGAAATATTCGAGCACGTCGTAGGAGAGCTGGCCGCGCCGATCGAGCGCGTTGCGGTCGTAGCTCAGCAGCACGTCGTGGTCGTGCCGCATGAGATCGGCGATCTTCGCCTCGTGCGCGGGCGATGCGTCGTCGAGCTTGTCGCTGTAGAAGTCGGCCCAACCGGGCAGCACGCGCAAGCGCGACAAAAGCTCGGGGCTGTCGAGCGCGAATTGCGCGAACGTGCGCGTGTAGAACCAATCGATCTTGTACGGTTTGAAGTACCAGACATGGACGAAGAACGCGCCGGCGAGCACGAGGACGAGCACGACGAGCCGGAACAGCCATTTGAACAAGGTTTTCATCGCAGACCCCGAGGTAGGACGGCCGGAATCTAGCAGACGCGAGCGCGTTTGCGGCGTGACAAAAGTCAGGCGGCGGTGCCACACCGTGTCCCACTGTCGCAACGACGCACCGCTTGCGCCTGCGCCATGTCGCCCGCACATCGGCGAATACCCTGCTTCGGAGCCCGCCATGACCGCATCCCGCCCGATGCCCGTGCTGTTCGCCGGACACGGTTCGCCGCTCAACGCACTCGAGGACAATGCCCTGACGCGCGGTTGGCGAGACGCGGCACAGCGCATCCCGCGGCCGCGCGCGATCGTCTGCGTGTCGGCGCACTGGGAAACGGCCGGCGTGCGTGTCGGCGCGAGTGCGCAGCCGCCGACGATTCACGATTTCTACGGTTTCCCGCAAGCGCTGTTCGACGTGCGCTACCCTGCCCCAGGCGCACCGGCGCTTGCACGGCGCATCGCCGATCTCGTGACGACGACCGAAGTCGAGCTCGATCATGAGCGCGGCCTCGATCACGGGGCCTGGAGCGTGCTGCGCGTCATGTATCCCGACGCGGACATTCCGGTCCTGCAACTGAGCCTCGATACGCGCCAGCCGGCGGCGTTCCACTACCGGCTCGCCCAGGAGCTCGCGCCTCTGCGCGAGGAAGGCGTGCTCGTCATGGGCAGCGGCGACATCGTGCACAACCTGCGCCGCTTCAGCTTTCGCGATCCGACGCCGCCGCACTGGGCGATCGAGGCCGACCGCCGGCTGCGCGAACTCATCGCGCGTCGCGACCACGCGGCGCTCATCGACTGGCGCGGGCTCGGCGCCGACGTCGCCGAAGGCGTGCCGACGCCCGAGCACTATCTGCCCCTGCTCTACGCGCTCGCGCTCGAACGCCCGGAAGACGATATCCACATTTTCAACGACGTCGTCGTGAGCTCCGTATCGATGACCTCGGTGCTGATCGGACGCTGAGCGCTCGTCAAAACCAAAGCCGTATCCCGAGCACGACTTCGGTGTCGTCCTTGAGACCGTTGCGCCACTTGCGCACGACGCCGACATAGGGAGCGAACTCCCGGCGGATTTCATAGCGCATGCGCAGGCCGAGCGAAGCGTCGGCGAGGCCCGCCGACGTTTCGCGCGCGAGGTCGCGTCGGGAGTAGAAATTCGCTTCGAGCTCGGGTTGCAGGATCAAGCGCTGCGTGAGCAGGAGTTCGTATTCGCAGCGCAGGCGCGCCGCGCTGCGACCGCCGTCGCCGAGATAGGCCGTCGCCTCGAGTTCGAACCAATACGGCGCGAGCCCCTGCACGCCGAACGCCACCCAATCGCGGGACGGTCCATGGCCGAAATCGCGGCGCACGCCGAGCTGCGAATCCCAGAAGCTCGCGTAGGCGTGGTCCCAGAAAAGTTCGGCGCGCGCCTCGGTGCGGCCGTGCGCTTCTTCGCCTTCGCTGCGGAGCCACGCCTTGTCGAAATCGCCGCCGTACCAGGCTTCGGCTTCCCAGGCGGCGCGGCGGCCGGCGTCGCCGGAGCTTTCGAGCTGATCGAGCTTGAGCATCGCGACGCTCGCTGCGTCGTCCATCTGCATCACGTCGGCCATTTGCGCGTCCGACATCGCCGGCATGGGCGCGGACGGCGGATCGGGCGGCACATGATCCTGCGCGGCCGCCGCGAACGGCGCGATCAGGCCGAGTGCGTATACCTGTGGAAAAGAATACTTTTTCACGCAACGATCACTTCGCGGAACATGCCCGCTTCCATGTGATAGAGCAGATGGCAGTGATAGGCCCAGCGGCCGAGCGCATCGGCGTTGATGCGGCAACTCAGCTGTTGAGCGGGCTGTACGACGACCGTGTGCTTGCGCACTTGGAATGTACCGTCCGGCGCTTCGAGCTCGCTCCACATGCCGTGCAGATGGATCGGGTGGTTCATCATCGTGTCGTTGACGAGCGTGAAGCGCACGCGTTCGCCGTGCGCGAGGCGCAGCGGCTCCGCTTCCGAAAAGCGCTGGCCGTCGAACGACCAGACGTAGCGCCACATGTTGCCGGTCAGACGCAGCACGATCTCGCGTTCGACGTCCGCCGCGATCGGTCCGCCGCGCGTTTTCAAATCGGCGTAGCTCAAGACGCGGCGGCCGTTGTCTTGCAGGCCGACGCCCGGGTCGGAAAGGTCGGTGCGCGGCGTGCCGACGGTCATGTCGACGCCCGGGCCGGTGCGCGACGGCGCCGAGCGTTTCATGGCGCCGCAACCGCCCTCCATGCCTTTCATCGGCATGGCCATGGCCGACATGTCGCCCATCATGTCGCGCATGCCGAGGAGCGGCCGCGCATCGAGCGGCGGCACCGCCGCCGACATGCCCCGACGCGGCGCGAGCGTGCCGCGCGCATAACCCGAGCGATCCATCGATTGAGCGAAAATCGTGTACGCGCTGTCCGCGGCCGGAGTCACGATGACGTCGTAGGTTTCCGCTGCGCCGATGCGGAACTCGTCGACGGTCACGGGCTCGATCGCCTGACCGTCCGCGGCGATCACGGTGAGCTTGAGCCCGGGAATGCGCACGTCGAAGAAGCTCATGGACGAGCCGTTGATGAAGCGCAGGCGTACGCGCTCGCCAGCTGCGAACAGCGCCGTCCAATTCGCCGCCGGCGGCAGACCGTTCATGAGGAACGTGTACGTGTGGCCAGAAACGTCGGCGAGATCGGCCGGGCTCATGCGCATCGTGTTCCACATGCGTCGTTCGGCGAGCGCGGAGCGCATTCCGGAATCGCGCACGTCGCGCAGGAAATCGCCGGCGGTGGGCTGGCCGAAGTTGTAGTAGTCGCTCTGTTTCTTGAGCCTCGCGTAGACACGCTCGGGATCGGCGTCGGTCCAATCCGAGAGCAGCACCACGTGGTCGCGCGCGCATCGGTCGGGATCGCCGTCGCGCGGCTCGACGACGATCGCGCCGTAGAGACCCGTCTGCTCCTGGAACCGCGAATGGCTGTGATACCAATACGTGCCGGACTGGTTGACGCGGAAGCGATACGTATACGTCGCGCCCGGCGCGATGCCCATGAACGAAAGTCCCGGGACGCCGTCCATGTCCGCAGGGACGATCATGCCGTGCCAGTGGATCGAACCCGGCACGGCGAGCGTGTTATGCACGCGCAGCGTGACGATGTCGCCTTCGCGCCAGCGCAGCGTCGGTCCC
>DASRGX010000299.1:0-12718 GCA_035650835.1 Rudaea sp.
GCCAACAGCGTCGACAAGCTCAAGACGCCGGGCAAGGCGCTTTATTCCTGCATGCTCAACGAGCGAGGCGGCGTCATCGACGACCTGATCATCTATTTCCTCGCCGAGGATTTCTTCCGCGTCGTCGTCAATGCGGCCACCCGCGACAAGGACCTGGCCTGGATCGAGCGCCAGGCGCAGCCGTTCGGCGTCAAGGTGACCGAGCGCCGGGATCTCGCGATGATCGCCGTGCAGGGGCCGAACGCGCGCGCGAAAGTGCAATCGCTGCTCAGCCCCGCCGTGCGCGAGAAGGCCGCCAAGCTCGGCAAGTTCGTCGCGTGCGAGGGCGACGGTCTGTTCATCGCACGCACTGGCTACACGGGCGAGGACGGCTACGAAATCATCGTGCCCGAAGCGCAGGCGGTCGATCTGTGGAACCGGCTGCAGGCAGCCGGCGTCGCGCCGGCCGGACTCGGCGCGCGCGATACGCTGCGCCTGGAAGCCGGCATGAATCTCTACGGCCAGGACATGGACGAAGGCGTTACGCCGTGGGAAGCCGGACTGGCGTGGACCGTAGCGCTCGACGAAGGCCGCGATTTCATCGGCCGCACCGCGCTCGAAACGCAGAAAGCGGAAGGCGTGAAGCGCGCGATGATCGGTCTCGTCATGGACGAGAAAGGCGTGCTGCGCCACGGCCAGCGCGTGGTGACGCCGGCCGGCGACGGCGAAATCCTCTCGGGCACGTTCTCGCCGACGCTCGGCCGCGCGATCGCGTTCGCCCGCGTGCCTGCGGGCGCCCTCGACCGCGCCGAGGTGGACATCCGTGGAAAGCTCGTGCCGGTGCGCGCGGTCAAGTATCCGTTCGTGCGCGATGGTCGAAGCCAAATCGAGATGCCTTGAATGGCATCTCGATTTGGCTGAGGGTGAGGCATGGATGCCGAACGGAAGCCGCACCAAGGATGGGTTCTGTCGAGGATGCCTTGAACGGCATCTCGATTGGCTGAGGGTGAGGCATGGATGCCGAACGGAAGCCGCGCCAGGATGGCGCTTCGTGCGACCATTGCGTCCAGTGTAGAATTCATTCCGCAAACCGCTGATCCAGGAAAACACCCATGAATGAAATTCCGGGCGATCTCAAGTTCATGAAGTCCCACGAGTGGGCGCGCGTGGAGGACAATGGCAACGTGACCGTCGGCATTTCCGATCATGCGCAGGGATTGCTCGGCGATCTCGTCTACGTCGAGCTGCCGAGCGTCGGCGACGACGTGCAGGCCGGCAACGCCTGCGCCGTGGTCGAATCCGTGAAGGCCGCTTCGGACGTCTATGCGCCCGTTTCGGGCAAGATCACCGCGGTCAACAGTGCGCTCGCGGACAAGCCCGAGACGATCAACGAAGACGCCTACGGCGAAGGCTGGATCTTCGTCGTCAAACCGACGAACCTCGCCGAGGACCAGGAAGAGCTGCTCGATCCTGACGCTTACGCCGAACTCATCGAAAACGAAGAACACTGACGAGCCGGCATTTGGGATTCGGGAGTGGGGATTGGCAGCCGCGCGTCGCGGCTGCGCATGAACCGTCACCGTACCCGCTGCGCCTCGGCTTTACGTCATCCTGAATCCCCGCTTCGCCTTCTCCCATTCCCGCTCCAAGATCATGCCCTTCATCCCCCATTCCGATTCCGATATCCGCGCGATGCTGAAAGCCATCGGCGTGGCTCGCATCGAGGACCTCTTCGACGAGATCCCCGCGGCGCTCAAGATCGACGAGCTCAAGAACGTGCCGCCCGGACTCAACGAGATGGAGATCACGCGGCTCATGAAGGAGCGCGCGGCACAGGACGGCACGCCGCTCAACTTCTGCGGTGCGGGAGCTTACGAACACCATATCCCCGCGGCGGTCTGGGCGATCGTGTCGCGTGGCGAGTTCTACTCGGCGTACACGCCGTACCAGGCCGAAGCGAGCCAGGGCACGCTCCAGCTCATTTACGAATACCAGACGATGATGACGCGGCTGACCGGCATGGACGTCAGCAACGCCTCGCTCTACGACGGCGCCACCTCGCTCGCCGAGGCCGTGCTCATGGCCGAGCGATGCGCGAAGAAGGGTCCGCGCAAGGTGCTGGTGCCGAAGAGCGTGCATCCGGCGTATCGCAAGACGCTGCGCACCGTCGTTGCATTGCAGGATATCGAGGTCGTCGAGTTCGACTTCTGCCGCGAAGGCGCCATGGGCGGCGGCGTTTCGCCGGATTGGCTCGCCAAACAAGATTTCGGTTCGTTCACGGCGCTCGTGATCCCGCAGCCGAACTTTTTCGGCGTGCTCGAGGACGTCGACGCGCTCACCGACTGGGCACACGCCAAGGGTGCGCT
This sequence comes from Rudaea sp., assembly GCA_035650835.1. Taxonomy (GTDB): domain Bacteria; phylum Pseudomonadota; class Gammaproteobacteria; order Xanthomonadales; family Rhodanobacteraceae; genus Rudaea. The sequence goes on from DASRGX010000299.1 coordinate 2,346, forward strand.
CGCGATCGGCGTCGTCAACCCGCTCGCGCTCGCCGTGCTGAAGCCGCCGGGTCAATGGGGCGCGAGCGGCGCCGATATCGTCTGCGGCGACGGCCAGCCGTTCGGCGTGCCGCTGTCTTCGGGCGGTCCCTACTTCGGCATCCTCGCCTGCAAGCAGGAGTTCGTGCGCCAGATGCCCGGGCGCATCGTCGGCCGCACCACCGATCTCGACGGCAAGGAAGGCTTCGCGCTCACGCTGCAAGCGCGCGAGCAGCACATCCGTCGCGCCAAGGCGACCTCGAACATCTGCACGAACCAAGGATTGCTCGTCACCGCCGCGACGATCGCGATGGCGATGCTCGGCCCGGAAGGCGCGCGGCGCGTCGCCGCGGCGAGCATGGCCGCGACGCGCAAGCTGCGCGACAAGCTCTGCGCGATTCCGGGCGTGGCGCCGTTGTTCGCGCGCCCGGTGTTCCACGAGATCGCGCTGACGCTGCCGCGACCGGCGCACGGGATCGTCGAACGCTTGGCCGAAGATCGCATCGTCGCCGGTTTCGCGCTCGGCGAGGAGTACCCCGAGCTCGAGAACGCGCTGCTCGTCTGCGCGACCGAGACGAAAACCGATGCCGATCTCGACCGTTTCGCCGTCGCGTTGAAGCGCGCGCTCGCCTGATCGGCGAGCTCGCGGAGCGCGCGCGACACCGTTCGCGTTTGCGCAATTTTGCGCAAATCGCGCATCTGACGCCTCGTTCGGGGCGTCTTCCAAAAAAAATTTTTTCGCGTCGTCGAGCTCGTCGCACGGCGTCCGACGGCGCGTTCGCGTCGCGCGCGAGCGCGATCCGCGCGCCGCGCCGTTCGCGAACGCGTGCGCGAGGCGAAAATCCACAAATGCGCAGATGCGGCATCTGCTGACTAGTCCACAAAGTGGCTGAAACCCGCATATTTCCTTGCTTTGCGCGAGGTGGGTCGAGCCGGCGCGTGCGCATCGCCGTGGCGCGGCGGTATTCGCATATAGACGTTTAGACTTCCATATGCTAAGCGCTTCTCGTGCGCTGCGCGCGTCGTAGGGCGCGCGTCGGCGCGGTTTGACGCGCCGCGCGCACGCGCCGCGCGCGCGAAATTCCGCGCACAACCTGTTGACAGCAAAAGAATCCAGTAATACTTTTTTGTCCCGGCGTAACAGGCGCGTAACGGAATCCATGCCGGCGGCGAAGTTCATCAAACCTTACATCGAGCACGGCCAGAAAGCCGAAGCCGTAAAAAAAGTGACGGTATCCATTCCGCTTCACGTTCTGAAACTTCTCTCCGACGAACGTACCCGCCGCCAAGTGAACAATCTCAGGCACGCCACGAACAGCGATCTGCTGTGCGAGGCATTCCTGCATGCTTTTACTGGGCAACCACTACCAACTGACGAGGAGCTAAGACGCGATATGGCTATGAAGAAAGCTGCAAAGAAACCTGCGAAGAAGGCCGCGAAGAAGACCGTGAAGGCCAAAGCCGCGAAGAAGACCGCACGCAAGACCGCGAAGAAGAAGTAAGTCTCGTACACGTGACCAAAGGATTGGTCGAGACGCACCGGCCGAGGAATCAGCGGCCGGTTTCAGCCGCGGAGCACGCACCATCGCTCCGCGGCGGGCAACACCACATACGATACGTTCTTGAAGCCGCTTGACTCTCCCTGTGACTGCCCAGCACAGGGAGAGACCTTAACCGGCGATCCCGCATCCCCTCTCGTTCGCTACGCGCTCCCGCCACGCGCGGTGGCAATCGTCATTGCGCTGCTCTAGGATGATCCCGCCACTCGCCTGGGGAGACATTCATGCGCTTTCTCAAGAAGCTGCTGGCGGTTCTCGTCGTCATCGCCATCGCCGTCGTCGGCGTCGCGTTCTTCCTGCCTGACAACGTGCACGTCGAGCGTGCGACCACGATCGCGAGGCCGCCCTCCGAAGTGTTCGCGGTGCTCGACAGCTATCGACGTTTCAACGACTGGTCGCCCTGGTTCGAGCTCGATCCCAAAGCGCAGTACACGTATTCGGGGCCGACCGCCGGCGTCGGTGCGAAGGAGAGTTGGGTCGGCAACAAGGACGTCGGCAGCGGCAGCCAGGAGATCGTCGAGGCCAAGCCCAACGAGTTCGTCAAGGTCGCGCTCGACTTCGGCGACATGGGCAAGGCCACCGCGACGTACCGCCTCGCGCCCGAGGGCCAGGGCACCAAGCTCGTCTGGGGTTTCGATTCGAACGCGAACGGCAATCTCGTGAAGCGCCTGTTCGGGCTCATGATGGATTCGATGATCGGCAAGGACTACGAGAAGGGCCTCGCCAAGCTCAAGACGCTCGTCGAGGCGCTGCCGAACGCCGACGTCGCCGGCGTCGAAGGGAAAGAGATCAGCGCCGCCGCCGAAAAAATCTATTTCGTGAGTGCGAGCAGCAGCAACGATCCCGCCGCGATCAAGGACGTGATCTCCGAAGCGTACGGCAAGATCGGCGCCTTCCTGAAGCAAAACGGCATCGCGATGGCCGGCGCGCCGCTCACGATCACGACGAGCTACGACGCGAGCGGCTGGAAGTTCGACGCCGCGATTCCCGTCGAGCGCAACGACGCCGCGGCAGCGGGCGACGTGCAAGCGGGCAGCACGTATGCCGGCAAGGCCGTCGAATTCATGCACGTCGGTCCGTACGACAAACTCGGCGAAACGATCCCGAAGGCTTACCTCTGGCTCACCATCCAAGGCTACAAACCCAAGGACCGCCTCATCGAGGAATACGTGAGCGATCCCGGGAACACGCCGCCCGAGCAGCTCAAGACGCGCATTGTGATTCCGGTGGAATGACGCGTGCCGCTCCGGCCGCCGGGTGGCCGGAGCGCCTGACCGCGGCCACGCTGCTCAGGACTCAGGATCGTGCACCAATTCACGGTCCGGGCGACCAAATGGCGACATCGGAGGCACAGTGTGATGGAGTGCCGGATCGGTTTTTCCAGCCGCTGCTAGCCTGCGCCACCGCATGTGGGGAGGGTTGGCTATGCGCACTTCGTGGATCGTCGCCGTGTGGCTCGCTTCGGCCGTGGCACACGCGGCCACGCCGCTCGTCGTCTACGACGATGCGCTGCGCAACGGTTTCAACGATCGCAGTTGGGAAGGTACGCCTGCCGGCAGCGAGAATCTGGCAGCCACCTCGCCCGTCTATGGGTCGAGCGGCCATTCGATCCAGTTCGTCGCACGCACGTGGAACGGTCTGCAACTCGTCGCCGACGGTTCGGAATTCAATCTTGCGGATTACCAGAGCGTCTCGTTCCAGGTGAACGGCGGCACCGCGGGCGGGCAGAAGCTGCAGATGTACGTCTGCGACAACTACACTTCCTTGCTCGCGAACTCGGTGCCGGTCGAGACGCTGGTCGCGGGCGGCGCGATTCCGAAGAACGCGTGGGCGACGGCGACGCTCGATTTCGACGCGGCCGGCCTCACGTTCGGCACGTTCAATTGCCTCGTGATCATGGATGCGAACGGCGGCGCCGACACGGTCGCGGGACAGTCGCCCGTCTATATCGACCAGATCGTCTTCAATCCGCGCACGTCCGGGGCGCCTGCAGGCGGCTCGGTGAGCGTGAGCGTCGACGTGACGGCTAACGTGCGTCCGATCAATCCGCTGATCTTCGGCGTCGCATTCGGCGATGCTGCACGCAATCAGCAGATGGGCTACACGGTCGATCGCTGGGGCGGGAATTCGACTTCGCGCTACAACTGGCGCGGTCCGGCCCACAACACGGGCAACGACTATTTCTTCCTCGGCTACGGCAGCGACCAGACCGACAATGCGGATACGTTCGTCGCCAGCGCCCTCTCGGCCGGAATCCAGCCGCTCATCGCGGTGCCGACGATCGGCATGGTCGAGAAATTCAACGCCGCGAATCCGACCGACGTGGTTTGGGGATACTCGCAAGCGAAGTACGGACCTCAGACGCTCGACGAGTGTCGCTTCTACGGCGCGAATCCGCCGAGCTGGTGCCATGGCGACGCGGGCAACGGCCAGTGCGACGCGACGGTCAACAAAACGGGGCATTGCGTGAACGGGCAGATCGTCGGGAACGATCCCGCCGACACCTCGATCGCGAACACGTCGGCCGACGATGCGGCGTGGATCGCGCATCTGCAGACGGCGCACGGCACCGCCGCCAACGGCGGCGTGAAGTTCTACTCGCTCGACAACGAAGTCATGCTCTGGAATTCGACGCACCGCGACGTGCACCCGACCGCGCCGACGTACGACGAGATCTGGAGCAAGACGGTCGACTACGCAACCGCGATCAAGCAGCAGGAACCGAATGCGCTCGTCACCGGTCCGGTGACATGGGGCTACTGCGACCTCTTCGGCTCGGCGGCCGACAACTGCGTGAGCGGTGGCGATCGGCAGGCGCATGGCGGTACGCCGTTCGTCGCGTGGTACCTGCAGCAGGTGTGCAGCTACCAGACGCAACACGGGATACGGCTCGTCGATTACCTCGACCTCCATTACTACCCGCAGGATCCGGGCGGCACGCCGTCGATTTACAGCAACTCCGACGATGCCTCGACGGCAGGCCGCCGTCTGCGCTCGCTCAAAGAACTGTACGACGCCTCGTGGCCGTCGGAATCGTGGATCGGCACTCTCGGCGACGACCCGACCTGGCACTACTCGAAGCCCGATCTGATCCCGCGCGTCAAAGCATGGATCAATCAATACTGTCCCGGCACCAAGCTCGCGATCACCGAATACGCTTGGGATCAGGATCAGACCACGAGCGGCGCGGTCGCACAGGCCGAAGCCCTCGCGATCTTCGCGCGCGAGGGCGTGGATCTCGCCACGCGTTGGACCGCACCCGCATCGGGCAGCAAGGCCGAACGCGCATTCCAGATCTTCCTCAACTACGACGGCGCCGGTGGCAAGGTGAGCGGCGACAGCGTCGGCGCGACGAGCTCGAACATCGATCAGGTCGGCGCCTATGCGTTCCATCTCGCCGGCCAGCGAACGATGGTGCTCTTGACGAACAAGGACACGGTCACCCACGACGTCGCGCTGACGTTCAATGCGGCGCACAACGCCAATTGGACGCTCTATGGCTACACCGGCACGACGAATCTCGCTCAGACCAATACAGGCGCGATCTCCGGCACGAGCCTGACGCTGTCGGCCTTGCCGGCCATGTCGGCGAGTTTGCTCGTCATCCCCGAGGTCGACGAGATCTTCAAGGACGGCTTCGGCGAGCCCTGAGAGGGTCCAAGCAAACGCGAGACACGAAGAACACGACGTAGGAACAACGAGCGGCCGGCTCTCACGCCTGATCTTCCTCCGTGTTCTTCGTGGACCTCGTGGTTCATTGTTGCCGGTCTTTCGCCGACGTCCGACGATTCCTGCCCGCGCTGCGCCGGGCAGCGTCGCAAGGCACGTACACCCGACGCGCACAAAATATGCGACAGCCGTCGCGAAATGCGGTATTTTCAAGGCTCCGCGCAGCAGCACCAGGGGGCGGATAGCCTGACTGGCGGAATGGACAGGAATTTGCATGACGGACTGCGCGGAATCCTTTTTCACTATCTGCGAACCCGATCATGGCCGCCAGAAACCCCAGACCCAGCAATTCCGGCAACCCCGTTCTCAAGTTCCTGCCGATCGTCATCATCCTGATCGGTGTAGCCGTCGCCGTTTATTTCTTCCTGCCGCGCGGCGGCAACGGGCCAGCGCCCGGAGCGGCGCCGAGCACCGGCACCGCCTCGACTCAGGCGACATCGGCGACGCCCGCCACACCCGCTCCTGAGCTGACGAAGGAACAGCTGCTCAAAGAAGCCGGCACCGCGGTGCGCGAGCAGCGTTACGTATCGCCGCCGGGCAACAACGCGGTCGAATACTATCTGCGCGTACTCGACAAAGAACCGACCAACGAGACCGCGAAGGAAGCGCTGCGCGAGACGTTTCCGTTCGCCACGCCCGTGGTCGAGGCCAATATCAACGCGGGCAGCCTTGACGAGGCTACGCGCGAGATCGACGTGCTCGCCAAGGCCGATCCGAACAATTACACGCTGACGATCCTGCGCGGCAAGCTCGATGCGAAGAAGAAGCAAACCGAGCGCGAACAGGCGCAGCAGGCGGCAGTCGCCGCCGCGGCAGCGGCCAAGGCGGCGGCGGCCGGTACGAATGCGGCGCCGGCCGCCGCGACACCGGCTACCGCGCCGGCAGAAACCGCTGCCGCGAGTGCGGCGCCGGCCACTACGACAACGGCCGCCGCGCGTCCGGCGCCCACCACTGCGACCCCGGCTCCGGCCGCTGCACCGGCCACCGCGGCGGCGGCGCCTGCTCCCGCCCCGGGTGGCGAAACGCGGTCCGCCGAGCTCGTGAAATCGGCGCCGCCCGAATATCCGGCAGAAGCGTATCGGCGCCACCAGGAAGGCTGGGTGGAAGTCGAATTCACGGTGATGCCGGATGGCACGGTCAGCAATGCGACCGTCGTCAATGCCAATCCGACCCGCGTCTTCAACGACGCCGCGCTGCGTGCCGTGCAGCGTTGGTCGTTCAAGCCCAAACTCGAAAACGGCAAGGCCGTCGAAGAACGCATCCGCCGGCGCATCGAATTCAAGCTCGGCTGAAGCGCTGCACTTGCCGCGCTGCCGCGTCACGCGAGCAGCGCGGTGCGCACCTCGGCAAAAATCGCGCGCGTCTCGCCGGCCGCGCGGTCGACCTTGTTAAGCGCCAAAAGGTGCGCCTCCGCCGCCTCGTGCTCGCGCGCCTGCAAGAGGAGCGGCAGCATGCCGCTGATCTCGGCGAGCAGCAAGACGGCGAAACCGTGCAGGTCGTGCTCATCGCCGATCGCATGACGCAGCGACTGCACCGCTTCGTTGCGCGCTTGCACGGAGCGCAGCGGATAGAGCACGCGTTTGCGGAACAGCCACGAACGCTCTTCGTCGCGATGCACGAGATCGCGGCGGAACAATCCATCGAGTACGTGTTCCGGCAAAGGGTGGAGACGTCGCGCGACGAGCGGTATCGCCGCCGACGTAGGCACGGGATGCGCGTCGAGCGTGTGCAACGCCCGGGCGAGCAGCGGGTGCGTGAGCGGAACGCGCGTATCGGCGTGAAGCTTCGCATCAACGAGGCGCAGCCGCCCCTGGACGGCGAGATCGAGCAGCAATGCGGCCGCCGCCAGCGTTTCGGCGTCAGGCGTGCGACGCGGCCACGTCGGTCGACCCGCCTGCGGACTGCAGGCGATCAGGAAGAAATGCTCGACGATGAGCATCGTAGGCACCCCCAGTGCGCCGACGGATCATCCGGGGAAACCGTGCGAAATGCAATGCGGCTAAGGTCGTGGATTCAGCGGCTTCCGCCCGCGACGAGTTGTCCATGCTTCGGCGTCTCGAGGCCCGCCCAATCGACCTGTTCGAGGCCGAGATAGCGGTCGAGCAGCATGGGCATGAGGCCGCTCGGCAGGCTGCATTCGCAATTCCAGAGCATCACGGCGCCGAAACGGTATTTCGGGAAGAACGCGATCATCGCGCGATAGCCCTGCACTGCGCCGGCGTGGAACACGAGTGTCTCCCCGCCGTAGTCGTAGACGCGCCAGCCGAGCGCGTAGCTCGCATCCGAAAGTCGGGCGCTGCGCCACGGCGTGGCACGACGCTCGGTCGGCGTTTCCACAAGTGGAGTATGCAGCGTCTCGAGCAGCGGCGCCGGCAGCACGTCGGGGCGCCCGCCCATCTGCGCGATGAGCCACTTTGTCATGTCCTTGATGCTGGCATTGACGCCCGCCGCCGGCGGCACGTGGTAATACGATTCCTTGATACCGATCGGCGTCCAGCCGCCGCCGCGGCGCACGTGCGGCTTCGCCCAGCTCGCGCTCGACTCGAGCGCAACGCGGCCGTACGTCGCGGTGTCCATGCCGAGCGGATGGAAGATGCGCTTCTCGACTTGATGGTAGAAGAAGTCGCCGCTGACCGCGTAGGTGATGTCGCCGATCAGCCCGAACGTGATGTTCTGATAGCCGTAGCAGTCGCCGACGCCGCAGGCCATCGGCACTTCCCGGAGCTTCTCGACCAGCGTCTGATACGGCTCGTCCTGCTCGAGCAGGCCGTCGTAGGTGTTGTGCGGAAGACCGACGCGCTGGCTCAGGATGTCGCGCACGGTGAGCTTCTCGCTCGCCGCGACGTTCTGGAGTTCGAACGTCGGCAGCACGCCGGTCACGCGCGTGTCCCAACTCAGCATGCCTTCGTCGACGAGCATCGCCGTGAGCGCGCTTGCGAAAGCTTTGGAAAGCGATGCGAGGCGGAACACGCTGTCGGGCGTGATCGGCAGATCGCGGCTTGCATCCGCATAGCCGATGCCGCGTTGCAGCAACACGTGATCGTCCTTGACCACCGCGGCGGCGAGACCGGCGACTTGGCCGGATTGCGCGACGGCGTCGAGCCAGTCGTTGAAATCGTGCGCTACGGCGGCGGGGTCGGTCGCCGGGTGCAGCGCCGTGTGTTCGGCCGCGGCGGGCGTTTTGTGCACGTGCGTCGCACTGCGCGCGTGGGCGTTCGGCGCAAGCGCAACGGCAATCGTCGAGACCAGCAGCAATGCCGGCGTACGGATCAGGAACATACAACCACGGGCGCAGCCCCCTCTGTGACCATCGTGACGGCTGCATCCGGGCGCCGTGCTATGCTTTTCGCACGGGGCGCCATTCTAGCGCTTAGTCGGGAACCGCGTGTTATGAGTCTGCTAATTCTGCTCGTCATCATCGTCGCCGTCGTCCTGTTCCTGATCGGCATCTACAACAGCCTGGTCACCGCACGCAACACCTACAAGAACGCTTTCGCCCAGATCGACGTGCAGCTGCAGCGCCGCTACGATCTGATCCCGAACCTGGTCGAGACCGCCAAAGGGTACATTAAGCACGAGCGCGAGACGCTCGAGGCCGTCATCGCCGCGCGCGGCGCCGCCATGAGCGGCCTCACCGCTGCCAAGGCCAACCCCGGCGATCCGCAGGCCATGCAGCAGCTGAGCGGCGCCGAGAACCAGCTCACCGCGTCGCTCGGGCGCCTATTCGCGGTGGCCGAGAGCTACCCCGATCTCAAAGCGAATCAGAACATGATGCAGCTCTCCGAAGAGCTGACCTCGACCGAGAACAAAGTCGCCTTCGCGCGCCAGGCCTACAACGACGCCGTGATGTTCTACAACAACAAGCGCGAAGTCTTTCCGAATTCGTTCATCGCCAACATGTACAACTTCGCGCCGGCGACGCCGCTCGAAATCGAATCGCCGGAAGCGCGCAAGGCGGTGAAGGTGTCGTTCACCTAGAGCGGGGATTCGGGATGCGAGATGGGGGACTGGCCAGAGCGACGAGCGGATTCGTACCGAATCCCGAATCTCGGATCCCCATTCCCGGCCCCGCTCAATGAACTTCTTCGCCCAGCAAGAACGCGCTCGCTCGCATACGCGGCGCATGCTCGTGCTGTTCGTGCTCGCCGTGATCTCGATCATCGGGGCGATCGATCTCGTGATGCTCATCGCGTTCGGCGTCGTGGGCAATTCGCATCATTATTACGAGCACGGGGTCGGCATCGGCAACCAGGTCGTGGCGTGGACGAGTCTCATCGTGCTCGCGCTGATCGGCGCCTGCTCGCTCTACAAGATCTCCGCGCTCGGCGGTGGCGGCGGCGCCGTCGCGCGCCAGCTCGGGGCGACGCTCGTACCGCCCGACACGACGAATTTCGCCTACAAGCGGCTGCGCAACGTGGTCGAAGAGATGGCGATCGCTTCGGGCGTGCCGGTGCCGGAAATCTACGTGCTCGAAGACGAACCCGCGATCAACGCGTTCGCTGCGGGTTACACGCCGGCCGATGCGGCGGTCACGGTCACGCGCGGCTGCCTCGACAAACTCACGCGCGACGAGTTGCAAGGCGTCGTCGCACACGAGTTCAGCCACGTGCTGAATGGCGACATGCGGCTCAACATCCGCCTCATGGGCGTGCTGTTCGGCATCCTCGTGATCGGCATTCTCGGGCGCAAGGTGCTCGAAAATTCGGGCGGCCGCGGCAACCGCGATTCGGGCGGCGTGGTCTTGTTCGGTATCGCGATCCTCGCGATCGGCTACATCGGGGTGTTCTTCGGGCGCCTCATCAAGGCCGGCATCTCGCGCGAGCGCGAATACCTTGCCGACGCCTCGGCCGTGCAATTCACGCGGCAGACGCTCGGCATCGGCGGCGCGCTCAAGAAGATCGGCGGGCTCGTCGAAGGCTCGAAGCTCGCGAGCGGGGCCGAGGAGGTCTCGCATATGCTGTTCGGCGACGGCGTCGGGTACTCGGCGCTATTCGCCACGCACCCGCCGCTCGTTGCGCGTATCAAGGCGCTCGATCCGCACTTCGATCCCAAGGAATTCGCCGCGGT
>DASRGX010000300.1:0-22050 GCA_035650835.1 Rudaea sp.
CGCCATGACGGCAATCCGATCGGATTCCTTGACGCGCAGCTCGGCCGCGCCGCGGACGCATGTGGTGCCGCGAGCCGCGGCGGCCGCCACGAACAGCGCAGGAAATTCGTCGATCATGTCCGGCACGAACTCGACGGGTACATCGATCCCCCGGAGCGGCGCATGGCGCACGACGAGGTCGGCCACGAGTTCGCCGCCGAGTTCCCGTGTATTCGTCGTCTCGATGTTCGCGCCCATGAGCTCAAGCGCCTTGAGCAGGCCCGTGCGCCGCTCATTGATGCCGACCTCGCGCAGCACGAGCTCGGAGCCCGGCACTAGCGTCGCGGCGACGATGAAAAACGCCGCTGAGGAAAAATCGGCCGGTACCGCAATCTGTCCGGCGCGCAACACGCGCCCGCCCGCGAGCGCCGCCCGTCCCGGGCTGTAGTCGACCTGCCAGCCGAGCGCGCTCAGCATGCGTTCGGTGTAATCGCGCGTCGGATGCGGCTCGCGCACGCGCGTTTCGCCCTCGGCGTACAAGCCCGCAAGCAGGACGGCGGATTTGACTTGCGCACTCGCTACCTCGAGCGCGACGTCGATGCCGCGCAGCCGGCGGCCGCCATGAATCGTGAGCGGCGGAACACCGCCTTCGCGCGCATCGATCGACGCGCCCATCCGGCTCAAGGGTCCGATCACGCGGCGCATGGGCCGGCGCGACAGGGATTCGTCGCCCACCAGAGTCGAATCGAACGGCTGGGCAGCCAATATTCCCATGAGCAGACGCATGCCGGTTCCGGCATTGCCGCAATCGATCGGCGCTTGCGGCGCGGCGAGCCCATGCAAGCCCACACCGTGCACGACGCGCTCGCTCGGGTGCGGCGCGTCGATGCGCACGCCCATTTGCGCGAACGCTCGCGCGGTCGCTCGCGTGTCCTCGCCTTCGAGGAAACCTCTGATCTGCGATGTGCCTTCGGCGAGCGCCGCGAGCATGATGGCGCGGTGCGAAATCGATTTGTCGCCCGGCACGCGGATCTCGCCGCGCAACGGACCGGACGGCGCGCTCGTCCAAGCGAGATCGCTCAAGGCAGCGCGTCCAGCAGACGTTCGTTTTCCGCCCGCGTGCCGATGCTGACGCGCAGGAACTCGCCGAGCCCGTAGCCGCCCATCGGACGAGCGATCACGCCACGCTCGAACAGCGATTTCTCGACCGGTGCGGCGTCGCGGCCGAAATCGATGAGGACGAAATTCGTCTGCGACGGCAACACGCGGAATCCGCGTTCGCGCAAGCGCGCAGCGAGCCAGTCGCGTTCGGCGATGTTCCAGGCTTTGGCGTGCGCGAGATGTTCCTCGTCGCCAAGCGCCGCTTCGGCGGCGATCAGCGCAAGTCCGTTGCAATTGAACGATTCGCGCAGCCGCTCGAAGATCGCGGCGACTTCCGGCGCGCTGATCGCGTACCCCAGACGCAGGCCGGCGAGCGCGTAGGCCTTGGAGAATGTGCGCGTGACGATGAGATTCGGACGCTGCCCGAGGAAGCGCAGCGCGCTCGTGAGCCCCGGCGCCGACACGAACTCGTGATAGGCCTCGTCGACGACGACGAGCGTCGATGCCGGCACGCGCGAAAGAAACGATTCGAGCGCAGCGTCCTCGAACCACGTGCCGGTCGGATTGTTCGGATTCGCCAGATAGACGAGCCGCGTGTCGGGGCGTATCGCCTTCGCCATCGCGTCGAGATCGTGACCGAGCGGCATCGCGGCATGATCGCGCGGCAGCGCCGGCACGCGTATCGCTCGCGCACCGGTAGCGGCCGTGGCGATCGGGAAGACCGCGAACCCGAATTCGGAGAACACGACCGACGTGCTCGCGTCGGCGAAGCACTGCGCGATGAGCATCAAGAGCTCGTGCGAGCCGTTGCCGAACGTGATCTGCTCGGGCTTCACGCCAAGCCGCGTTGCGAGCGCCGTCTTGAGCGCACCGCCTTTCGGATCGGGATACCTGAACAGGTGGACGAGTTCGGCCTGTATGGCGGCGAGCGCCCGCGGGCTCGGACCGATCGGGTTCTCGTTGGAACCGAGCTCGGCCAATGCAGGACCAAACCGCTTGCGCAACGCGGGCAAGTCGTGGCCGGGATCGTATGCGCGCAGTCCGCGCGTCGCCGCGTTCGCGAGAGCGTCCGCGTCGAAACTCATAGCACCGCCACGGGATACGAGCCGAGGATCTTGATCTGCGCTGCGTGCCTTTCGAGTTCCTTGAGCGCCTTCTTCATCGGCTCGTCATCGATGTGGCCGGCCAAATCGATGAAGAATGCATATTCCCATTTGGCCTGATGCGAGGGCCGCGATTCGATGCGGTTCATGCTGATGCCGTGGCGCGCGAACGGGCTCAGCACGTTGAACAGCGCGCCCGGCTGATCCTTGATGAACACGAGCACCGACGTCCGGTCGTGTCCCGAGGATGGAAAGAACTGGCGGCCGAGGACGAGGAAGCGCGTCGTGTTGTCGTCACGATCCTCGATGGGACTCATGATGACCTTGCGCAGGCCGTACACGTGTCCGGCGGATTCACCGGCGATCGCTGCCGCGTCGTCGGCATTGCGCGCGCGCCGCGCCGCTTCGGCGTTGCTCGACACGGGAACTTTTTCCGCTTTCGGCAGGTGCTGACGCAGCCAGCCCTTGCATTGTGCGAACGATTGCGGATGCGAGTAGACGCGCTCGATGTCTTCGATGCGGCCGCTGCGCGAGAGCAGGAACTGGCGCACGCGCAGCTCGACTTCGCCGCAAATCTTCGCGTTCGAGGTCAGGAACATGTCGAGCGTGATCTGGATCGTGCCCTGCCCCGAGTTCTCGACCGGGACGACGCCGAAATCGGCGTTGCCGTTCTCGACTTCCTGGAAAACTTCTTCGATGCTGGCAAGCGGCAAGCCGTGCGCGGAATGGCCGAAATGCTTGCGCACCGCTTGCTCGCTGAACGTGCCTTCGGGGCCGAGGTAGCCGATCTTGAGCGGCTCCTGTTGCGCCAGGCACGCCGACATGATCTCGCGGAATACGCGTACCAGGACCTCGTCGGCGAGCGGACCTTCATTGCGGTCGATCACCATGCGCAGCACCTGCGCCTCGCGCTCGGGACGGTAGTAGTCGACTGCCGCCTTGAGAGGTCCCTTGGCCTTGCCGACCTGACGCGCCCAGCCGGCGCGTTCGGCGATCAATTCCTGGATTTGGCGGTCGATCGAGTCGATGCGCGTGCGCGCGTCGGCGAGCGAGAGTGGAACTGCGGCTTTTTTCTTGGTCATGATGGCGAGCGGCTAGTCCGCAATGGCCCGCACGGAGAGGATGCCGTCGATCTTGCCGATCGCCTCGACGAGCGCCTGGTTCGCCGGCGAATCGAGGTCGACGAGGGTATAGGCGAGATCGCCGCGTGAGGCGTTGTGCATCTGCGCGATGTTCACGCCGGCCTCGCCGAGGACGTGCGAGAGCCGGCCGATCATATTCGGGCGGTTCTCGTTGGCGATGCACAGGCGCGCCCTGCCCGCACGCGCCATGCGCGTATTCGGGAAATTCACCGCATTGTGCACATTTCCATTTTCGAGAAAATCGCGCAATTGATCGACGACCATCAGCGCGCAGTTCTCCTCGGCTTCGCCCGTGGAGGCGCCGAGGTGAGGCAGGCCGATGACGCGCGAGTTGCCGAGGAGTTCGGCGCCCGGGAAATCCGTGACGTAACGGCCGATGCGGCCGCTGTCGAGCCCCTGCTTGAGCGCGGCGGCGTCGACGATGCCCTCGCGCGCGAAATTGAGCACGACCACGCCCGGCCGTACGATGTCGAGCGCTGCTTTGCCGAAAATCCCGCGCGTGCCGTCGTTGAGCGGCACGTGGAACGTGATGTAGTCGGAAGCCGCGAACAACTCCGCGAGCGAACCTGCCTTGGCGACGTCGGCGGACAGCGCCCAGGCGCCGTCGATCGTCATATGCGGATCGAAACCGAGCACGCGCATTCCCAATGCTTGCGCGGCGTTCGCCACCTTCACGCCGATCGCGCCGAGACCCACCACGCCGAGCGTCTTGCCGGCAAGCTCGGAACCGACGAACCGCTTCTTTTCCGCCTCGACGCGATGATGCAGGTCTTCGTTCGCGTTCAAGCCCGAGACGAACGCAAGCGCGTCGTTGAGATTGCGCGCCGCGATGAGCATGCCGGCGACGACGAGCTCCTTGACTGCGTTCGCGTTGGCCCCCGGTGCATTGAACACCGGCACGCCCCGTTTGCTGAACTCCGCCACGGGAATGTTGTTGACGCCCGCTCCGGCGCGTGCGACGGCCTTGATCGATTTCGCAAGCGGCTTGCCGTGCATGTCCGCCGAACGCACGAGCACCGCATCCGGTTCGGCGACTTCGTTCGCCACGCTGTACGAACCGGCCGGCAGGCGGCTCAGTCCGTTCTTCGAGATGTTGTTGAGCGTCTGTATCTTGAACATGTCGTTCTCATAGAGCCAAAGATTCAACCACGAAGAACGCGAAGTGATCTGGCGTGAAAGACTTGTTTCCTTGTTCTGCCTTTCGTTCTTCGTGATTCCGCTTTTCTTGCGTTCGCCGGTCACGAATTCCGCGATGCGAAGTCCTTCATGAAATCGACGAGCACCTTGACGCCCTCGAGCGGGATCGCGTTGTAGATCGATGCGCGCATGCCGCCGACGGCGCGATGCCCCTTGAGCGCCATGAGGCCCGCGGCCTCGGCTTCCTTGAGGAACGGCGCATCGAGTTCTTCGCGCGGTAGCGTGAACGGCACATTCATCCACGAACGCGCGGACTTTTCCACCGGATTCTTATAGAAATCCGATTGATCGATATAGCCGTACAGCAGATCGGCCTTGGCGCGGTTGCGCTCGGCCATGGCGGCGAGGCCGCCTTGCGCGATCAGCCATTCGAAGACGAGACCCGCCAGGTACCAGCCGAACGTGTTCGGCGTATTGAGCATCGATTCGTTCGCCGCATGCTCGGCGTAGTTGAAGATTTTCGGGATGTCCTTCGGGCAACGCGCGAGCAAGTCCTCGCGCACGATCAGGACGACGAGTCCCGAAGCGCCGATGTTCTTCTGCGCGCCGGCGTAGATGATGCCGAACTTCGACACGTCGATCGGCCGCGAGAGGATGTCCGAGGACATGTCGGCCACGAGCGGCACGTCGCCGACGTCGGGAATCGACTGGAACTCGACGCCGTGGATCGTCTCGTTCGGCGTGTAGTGCACGTAAGCCGCCTTGGAGTCGAGCTGCCACGAGGCTCGCGGCGGGATCGCCGTGAAGTTGCCTTCGGCGCCATTCGCGGCGATGCGCACCTGCGCGAGCGGCTTGGCTTCCTTCGCGGCCTTCTCGCCCCAATGACCCGTGACTACGTAGTCGACGGCCTGGTCGCGGCGTGCGATGTTCATCGGGATCTGCGCGAAATGCTGCGTTGCTCCGCCTTGCAGGAACAGCACTTTGTAGTTCGGCGGAATCGCCAGCAGCGTGCGCAGGTCTTGCTCCGATTTCTGCGCGAGCGCGATGAAATCCTTGCCGCGATGGCTGATCTCCATGACCGACGCGCGCGCCTTGCCCCATTCCAGAAGTTCGGCTTGGGCTTTGCGCAACACGGCTTCGGGGAGCGCCGCGGGTCCGGCGCTGAAGTTGTAGGCTCGACTCATTGGGCACTCCGGATGGAGCCCCCATTATGCCGCGCCGCAGCAATTAGGCAACTGCGTGTGCGCTGGAGCCGCCGTCGAACGTCAATCCGCCGTCGAGCGCCTGCTCCAGCGCTTCCACCGGCAGCGCCGGTGCGTAGAGGAATCCTTGCGCCCCGACGCAACCCAAATCGCGCAGCAGATTGGCCTGTTCTGCGGTTTCCACGCCCTCGGCGATCAGGCGAAGGCCCAAATCGTCGGCAAAGCCCGTGATCGTGCGCACGATCGCCCGGTGGCGGAAATTCGTCGCCATGTCGCGTACGAAGCTGCGATCGACCTTGAGCGCATCGAACGGCGACGTCGCAAACGAATCGAGCGACGAATAGCCCGTGCCGAAATCGTCGACGACGAGCGAGACGCCGAGGCTCTTCAGCGCCGCGAGCGTGCGTTCGGCCTCGCTGCGGCCGCCGCGGAAGATCGTTTCGGTGATCTCGAGCGCGAGCGTGGCCGGATCGACGCCCGTGCGCTTGAGGATGCTGCGCAGCGTTTCGATGAGGTTCGGATCGCCGAATTGGCGCTCGTCCATATTGACGTTCGCGCGCAGCTTGGCGTGCGCCGGAAAGCGCCGCTGCCAGCGCAACAAATTGCGGCAGGTTTGCTCGAGCACCCACCAGTCGAGCGCGACGATGAGTCCGGTTTCTTCGGCGACGCCCAGGAAGTCGTCGGGCAGCAGCAGGCCGCGTTCGGGGTGCTGCCAGCGCAAGAGCGCCTCGCTGCCGAGGATGGCGCCGCCGCGCAGATCGACGATCGGCTGGTAGTACACCTGGAACTCGCCGCGCTCGAGCGCGAAGCGCAGATCGGTCTCGATCTTGAGCCGCGCCCGTGCCGCGGCATGCATGGCGTCGTCGAAGATCACGTACGCCGATTTCCCGCTGGCCTTGGCGCGATACATCGCAGTATCGGCGTCGCGCAGCACCTGGTCCGGAGACTGGTAGTCGGCGCGTCCGAGCACCACGCCGACGCTCGCACCCGAGAACACGCGATGGCCGTTCACGTCGAAAGAACCGCGCAGCAGCGAGAGCACGCGCTGCGCCATCTGCTCGGCGCGCACGCGCGGACAGGCGCCGTACGGCAACAGCGTGAATTCGTCGCCGCCATAGCGCGCGACGAGCGCCTGGCCGCCAAGCTCCGTGCGCAGGCTTTCGCCGATCTGGGTCAGCAGCACGTCGCCGCTCGCATGGCCGAGGCTGTCGTTGACGAGCTTGAAGCCGTCGAGATCGAGGAACAGCACGGCGTAGTCGACCACCCCGCGCCGTCGCGCATCGGCGATTGCGTGTCCGAGCTCCTGCTCGAAGAATGTTCGGTTCGGCAAACCGGTCAGCAGATCGTGGTTCGCATTGTGCTCGAGCTCGCGCAAGGCGCGGCGTTCCATCGTGACGTCGCGGATCGTTCCGCAGGTGTAGCTCTTGCCGTCCATCTCGACGTTGCCGGCGCTGACCACGACCTCGATGCGCGCACCGTCCTTGCGCGAGAGCAGGATGCCGTAGTCGCCGCGGTTGCGTTCGCCCGAGATCTGGCGTTGATAGCGATCCTCCTGATGCTCGCGCGATTCCGGCGGCACGAGCAGGCGGAAATCGGCGCCGATGAGCTCGTCCTCCGTGTAGCCGAACATCGCAGCGAACGCGTGATTCACGTACGTGTAGCGGTCGTCGAGCATCATGTAAACGCCGACCTGACTGTGCTCGACGAGCGTGCGGTAGCGCGCTTCGGAATGCTGCAGGGCGAGTTCGGCGGCGCGCCGCGCCGTGATGTCCTGCGCGGAACCTTCGATGTAGAGCACGTTGCCGTCGGCGTCCTTGGCGACATGCGCGTTGAGCTCGACGAGGGCGAGGCTGCCGTCGCGGCGCCGTGCAGCGAATGTCGCACCTTGCAGCGAACCGACGGAAGCGAGTTCGCCGATGAAACGTGCGCGATCGGCCGGGTTCTCGTAAAGCTCTCCCATGTGACGCACGTTCGCCTTGAGCTCTTCCGCGTCGCGATAGCCGATGATCTCGGCGAGCGCGTCGTTCGCTTCGAGCAGGCGCCCGTCGGGATGGCTCTGGAACATGCCGGTCACGGAATTCTGGAAAAGCGCGCGATACTTGCGCTCGGCTTCGGCGATCGCCTGCTGCTGCCGGCGATCGTCGGTGATGTCCTGGATCGTGCCCGTGCTGGCGATTTCGCCGTTGAACTCCACGGCCGAAGCGCGCACGCGCAGCAGTCGTCGCTTGCCGTCTTTGCGCTGGGCGAATACTTCGTAATCCTGCATCGAACGCGAGCCATCGGTCTTGCTGTCGCGTCGTGAGATCTGCGCAGCGAGCGATTCCGGCGCGACGAAATCGATGTAGGGACGGTCGCGCAGCTCCTCGGCGCTGTAACCCAGGATGTCGGCGAGCGCCTGGTTCGCGAACAAGACGCGATCGTGCAGCACCAGGAACACGCCGTCGCGGCAATTCTCGATGAGCGTCTTGTAGAGCGCTTCGGACTGGCGCAGCCGCGTCTCGGCTTCGATCTGCGCGGTGATATCGACGATCGAGCCCTCGTAGAACAACGAATGGCCGCCGGCGTCCCGCACGATGCGTGCATTTTCGGAGATCCAGGCCGAGCTGCCGTCGCGGCGGCGCACACGCACACGCTGGTTCTCGAAATGGCCGCGGGCGTGCAATTCCTCGTAGAGGCGCGCGACCTGCTCGGCGTCGGCGTAGAGCTCGCTGGCGCGGCAATCGCGCGTCTCGGTGAGCATCTGCGCGGGACTGTCGTAGCCGAAGATGCGTGCGAGCGCCGGATTGACGTCGATCCAGCCGCCGTCCGGCAAACTTCGATACAGACCTTCGGCCGCGGCGAGGAACAGGGCGCGATAGCTGCCGACGTCGCTGAACGGCGCGACGTCCTCGGGCGCGGCTTCGCCCACCTGCTGCATGACGCCGAGCACGTAACGCGTGTTTTCCTGTTCGAAAAGCTCGCAGTAGAGCACGGCCGCACGGTCGACGCCGGCCCGCGTGCGGAACACGACGTGCATGCCGCATACGCGTTGCTCGCCGCGCAGGTAGGCCCAGATCATGGCGCGCGTGTCGAGATTGGGCCAGATGCCGAGCTCGTGCGAGCGATGCCCGACGAGCTCGTCGCGGGCGTAGCCAAGCTCGCGTTCGAATGCCGGATTGACGTCGACGATGCGACCGTCGCCGGCATCCATGATGGCGACCAGGCTCGAGGAGAACCGGAATGCACCGGCGAGCTTCATTCCCCCGTCCTACACCCGCGGTAGACTTTCGTCGGATCAGTATAGCGCTGCAAAAGCCGCGCCGCTCGGAACCGAGCGTAAGGATCGCGGGTCCAACTCGATCTAATGCAAAAGGCGAAGAATCGAGCGAGGAACCTTGAAAATGCGCAAGCTCTACCGGAACGATGAGCCAGGCTCGGCGATCACCGCCGAACGCGTCTACCGAAGACGGCGCGAGATCGTCAAGCTGCTGGGCCTAGGCGCCGTTGCGGTCGGAACGGGATGCCACTCGAAAACCCCGCCCGAACCCACAGCAGCAGCCGATGCCGCCCCGCCCGGAGGCGCGACGTTGTCGATTGCGGGCCGTACCGATTACGCGGGCAACGAGGCGCAAACCTCGTTCAAGGACGCGACGCACTACAACAACTATTATGAGTTCGGCACCGGCAAAGGGGACCCGGCGGCGAACTCGGGCGGTTTCCATCCGAAACCTTGGAGCGTGGAGATCGCCGGCCACGCCGAAGTCACGGGCCGCTTTACGCTCGAGGACCTGCTGAAACCGCACGCGGTCGAAGAACGTGTATACCGTATGCGCTGCGTCGAAGGCTGGTCGATGGTGATTCCGTGGGACGGCATCGCGCTCGGCGACGTGCTCAAGCGGTTCCGACCGACCTCCCAAGCCAAGTACGTGGCATTCACGACCGTCGAACGTCCCGCGGAAATGCCGGGCGTGACCTTCCCCGTGCTCGACTGGCCCTATCGCGAAGCGCTGCGCATCGACGAAGCCATGCATCCGCTGGCGCTCCTCGCGGTCGGCCTGTATGGCCGGGAGCTGCCGAATCAAAACGGCGCGCCGCTGCGTCTCGTCGTGCCGTGGAAGTACGGCTTCAAAGGCATCAAGTCAATCGTGCGTATCGAGTTCACCGAAACCCAGCCGCGCACCACGTGGAACGAGGCCGCGCCTGACGAGTACGGCTTCTATTCGAACGTGAATCCCGATGTCGACCATCCGCGCTGGAGCCAGCGCACGGAACGCCGCATCGCCGGCGACGGCCTGAACCTGTTCGGCAACCGCATGGAAACCAAGCCGTTCAACGGTTACGCCGCGGAAGTGGCGAGCCTGTACGCCGGCATGGACCTGCGCAAATATTTCTGATGGCTCTGTTCCGCGACCGCATCGCGGCCTCGAAGCCGCTCGTTTTTGCGCTTTGCCTGGTGCCGCTCGCGGCGATCGCCTGGGACGTCGCGCACGGCACGCTCGGCGCCGATCCCGTCGCGCGGCTCGAGCATCGCAGCGGGATCTGGGCATTGCGTTTGCTGCTCGTCACGCTGACGATGACGCCGCTGCGCCGCATCACGGGAGCGGCTCAGGTGATCCGCTACCGCCGCATGCTCGGGCTCTTCGCGTTCTTCTATGCGACGCTGCACCTTGCGATCTACCTGGCGATCGACCTGGGCGGATTTTGGGCGCAGATCCTCGGCGAGATCGCCAAGCGGCCCTACATCACGTTCGGCTTCACCGCGTGGCTGCTGCTGGTCCCGCTTGCGGCGACCTCGACGAAAGGCATGATGCGGCGCCTGGGGCGCCGCTGGCAGCAATTGCACCGCTTGGTATACATTGCGGCATTGTTCGCAGCGCTGCATTTCCTGTGGCTCGTCAAAGCCGATCATCGCGAGCCGCTCGTCTATCTCGCGGTGCTCGCCGTGCTGATGCTCTGGCGCGTGCCGTGGCAGCGCTTGCGTGGCACCGCAAACGGGGAATGGAAAGGCGTGCCTAGGGTCCCTAGAACTTGACGAACAGCAGCAGCGCAATCCCGGCGCCGATCAAGGCCGCGGCGCCGATCAACCACCAGATGTCGTTGCGGTTGCGGTCCTCGCCGGTGCCTGCCGCTGCTTCGGCGGGTTTCTGCACGCGCACGGCCTGCATGGTCTGCGTGATCGTCGCGTCTTCGTGTTCCGGGACCGGCAGCGGTATATCCTTGCGCGCCGGCATGCCGGGAGCTTCCAGCAAAAACCGGTTGCGATCGAACGCGATCTGGTCGTCCGGATGCAGCACGGCATCGCGCACTTGCACACCGTTGACGAAGGTGCCGTTGGCGGAGCCGAGGTCGCGCAGGAAGATGCCGTCGTCGGAATTCTCGATCATCGCGTGCCGGCGCGACATCTCGGGCTCGTCGAGGATCAGGTCGCATTCGCTGCCGCGTCCGATGACGAGTCGGCCGCGCACGGGAATGATCTTGCCGAAGTAGGCTCCCGACACGCCGCGCAGCACGACCTTGGGCGGGATCATGCGCGCGCGCGTCGGGCTCGCTTCGACCTCGGCAGGCTTGGCGTTCTTGGACTCGGGCACGTCGGTACGGATGCTGTCGTCGCGATCGGGCTTGAGCACGAATTGTACGGTATCGAGGCTCACGATATCGCCCAGACGCAACAGCGCCTTCTCGCGCACCGGTCGCGAGTTGACGTGGGTGCGCGCCTGCGGATCGAGCACGCTCAGCACGAGGCTGCGCTCGTTGACGCCGAGGCTCACGTGATGCGGCGCCACGCCGGGCCGCTCGATCACGACGCCGTTGTCGGGCGCCGCGCCGATCGCGGTATTGCCCGCGGCGACGACGACATCCTCTCTTTCTTTATTCGGAAAGTACAGGCGCATTGGGGGATGCCGTAACTTCGCGATCAACTAAATGTAACACAGCGCATTGCCGCCATAACGCGCTCACCATTGGGCATTGAGATCGAGCAGTACGCGATCAGTGTGCCGCTGCACTTCGTCGCGCTGCTCGTGGAACCCGGCGAGGCGCACGCTCCAGGTCGCATCGAAACCGTAGCCGATCCAGGGCATCACGCCGTGCGACCAGCTGTGGAACCACCAGTCGTCGGAATTGAACGCCGCCATCGCCGCATCGCGCTGGATACGCTGCTCCGCCAACCCAAATTCCCAGCTGTGCGGCTGACGCCGATCGCCGAGCACCAGGCTGAAGCGCGCTCCATCGCGCTCGTCGTCGGCGCCGAGATTGCGCAGCAGATCCAATCTCGCTTCGAGCGGCCAGCCACCCGGATGCAAACGTCCGACGAACTGCACATCGAACAGGTGGTATTGACTCGTGAGCTTGTCGCCGACATGCCGGTTCGTACGCGCGAGCCCTTGCAGCGTCAGCCGTTCGAGATCGGAAAAATCGAGGTAGGACACGAACACGCTCGCACTGGCCGGTGCGCCTTCGTGCCAGTGGTATGCGGCCT
This sequence comes from Rudaea sp., assembly GCA_035650835.1. Taxonomy (GTDB): domain Bacteria; phylum Pseudomonadota; class Gammaproteobacteria; order Xanthomonadales; family Rhodanobacteraceae; genus Rudaea. The sequence goes on from DASRGX010000300.1 coordinate 12,122, forward strand.
GCACCGCACCGATGCGCGAATCGTCGCCGTACGGAAGATTGCCGTTGAAGTAGCCGCCGATCAGCACCACGCGGTCGAGCTCGCCCGCGGCGAACGCGGTCTGCCCGCTGATGCCGACCGGGCGCAGGTCCGTATCCCAGACGAGCGGCGAGAGTTCGAGCGGGAACACCGCTTTTCCGGCCAGGAACGCCGTGTTCTCGCCAGGTTTCCACCGCACGAAAGCTTGATCGAGCGCGACGTCGTTGCTCCGCTCATTCGAATTGTTGATGCGATCGACGGAATTGGGATTGCTCGCATCGGCAAGCTTGACGGCGACGCCGAATTCGAGCGTCGGTATCGGATCGTACAGCGCACCGAAGCGCCCGCGGCCGAAAACCCGATGCAGCGAATCGGCGGCGCGCGGAATGCCCCTGACGCGATCGCCGCGCACGAGCACGTCGCCGAACCACGACCACGGCGCAGCAACCGTCTCATCGGCCGGCGCGGAAAGCGCGTCCTGCGCACGCGCTGCGAGCGGCGACAACGTCAGAACCAGACTTGCGATCCAGGGCAATTTCAGCAAGGCGACCCCCATGGGCGCGTGCGCGCCAGCCCGCGAACTTGCTTCAAGAATGCTCCACAAACCTATGAAAAATCAAGCCCTGAGTTGTGACAGTGCCTGCGCCAGCTCGTTTGCGCTCGCGAAGCGCTCATCGGGTTTGCGCGCCAGGCACTTCAGAATGATCGCGTCGAGCACGGGCGGGATCTCGGCCCAGTGTTCCGAGGGCTTGATCGGCATCTGCTGCATCTGCGCGACGTAGATCTCCATCGTGTTGTTGCCCGTGAACGGCAGCTTGCCGCAGAACATTTCGCACATGAGCACGCCGCTCGAATAAATGTCGGCGCGCTGATCGAGATCCTCGCCAGCGAGCTGCTCGGGCGGCGAGTAATTCGGTGTCCCCAGGAACGTGCCGGGCTGGGTGTGCCCGGGCGCGCCGCGACGGATCGGCCGGGCGATGCCGAAATCCATGAGCTTGGCGTTGCCGGTTTGCTCGAGAATCAGGTTCTCGGGCTTGATGTCGCGATGCAGCACGCCCACTTCGTGCGCCGCGGCGAGTCCGGCGCATAGCTGGCGCGCGATACGCAGACCCGCCGAGTACGGGATTCGCTTCGTCTCGTTGAGCAGGTAGCGCAGCGTGAGACCGCGCACGTATTCCATCGAGATGTAGGGCAACCCGTCGACGTCGCCGAAATCGAACGTGCGCAGCACGTTCGGGTGCGTGATTTTCCGCGCGAGCTTGATCTCGCTCTTGAGCCGATCGAGGTGCTCGCTGTCCATGAGCGCGTTCGGCTTCAGCATCTTGAGCGCGACGACGTCGTCGAGTTCGAGATCGTGGGCCTTGTACACGACGCCCATGCCGCCGGACCCGAGCTCCGAGAGGATGCGATAGCGCCCGCCGAACACCATGCCGGCGGCGAACGTCAGTGTTCGCGCCGGCGAGCGCGTCGTCGGGCGCGCGGCCGGGGACGGCGTGACGACGGTCGGCGTTTCGCCATCGAGGCGCGGTGCCGCGGTCGGCGACGGTGCCGTCGGCAGATCGGCGAACGCCGTGTCGGAAAGCCCGTAAAACCGTTTGCCGCTGGCGGCGCCCGTGAGCACGGCCAATCGGTTTTCGCCGAGGGTGGCCTTGATCTCGTCGCCGCCCTGTCGCGTGAGCAGTGTTTGGCCCGGAGCGGCCTCGGGCAGCAGACGGTCGAGTTGCAGGATCGCCGTGCCGAGCAAAGCCTGGCGCACGCGCCCTGCGGTTTCGGCGCCGCCGTACACGAGGGCGCCCGAGACGATCGCGGCTGCCGGCGGCGAGAACCCTTCCGCTACGGCCTGATCGCGGATGCGCACCAAGGCCCGCAGCGTGGCGGGCCAGCGGTCGCCGCCGGCGAACCCGAGCGCGAAGCGCATTCCCGACGCTTCGCTGACGTTCGCTCCGGCCGCCGCGGCAGCGGCGTCGACGATCGTTGCGGCGCGCGCGAAGCGCGACAACGTCTGATCGGGCGGCATGTTCGCCGCCGCAAGATCGCGGAATTCGACCGCCAACAAGCTCAAGACCTCGCTGCGCGCGGGCGCCGGGGCATCGGGCATGTCCTTGGTCTTGAACGACGGCGGCTGGGCTTGGTCGGTGGGAAGGTCCGGCAGGAAACGCGAAAGATTGCCGACGTAGCCCTCGATATCGCTCTTCTCGCGCAAGTCCGACAGCAACGAATCGAACGCGCGCGAGAGGCGAGCCAGTTCGTCGTTGCCTGTGAGTCCGATTTGCGTCTTGTAGTTGCCGGCCGCCGCCTGTTCAGCCGCCGTGGCCATCTTGCTGACCGGCCGCAGGATGCCTTTGGCGAGCAGATACGAAAGAAGCAGCGCGACGAGCATCGATACGAGACCGCCGATCGCCACCCAATGCATGATGTCGTGATAGCTCGCCGCGATCTTGTCCATCGAGGTGAGTGCCAGCACTGCGCCGAGCTTGCCCTCGCCTTCGCTCGCCGTCGGCGCAAGCTGCGCGCTCCACTCCTGCCCCGCGAAGCGCAGCGGCACGCGTGCGATCGGGTGGCCCGCGGCGATGGCCTCCGCGATCGCCGGTTGCGCGGCGACGGCGTCCTGCAGCGCCTTCGCGCCGGCTTCGTCGAACGAGCTCGCGGCGAGCATCGACTTGCCCTCGCCCGGCAACCAGAACGCGATCTGCGCATCGCTGATCTTCGCGACCTGCCGGCTCAGGGCATCGTTGACGGCTTGCGCGACGAGCAGGAATCCGACGAGGTTCTGATCCTGCGCGAGCGGCATGATCGCGGCCTGATACAGCTTGTTGCCTTGACGCCAGTAGCCGCTGAACGGCGAGGCTTTCGCGATCGCCGGCTTGACCATCGGATCGTCGGCCAGCGACTCCTGGAACGCCTCCGTTTGGTCGGTGCGGCCGAGCACCATGCCCTTGGCATCGAGCACGATGCCCAGATCGAAGCCATATTGGCTCTGGCGTTCCTTGAGCAGATCGGGAATGGACTTGGTGTCGAGGTCGGAGCTTTCGCTGAGGCCCGGCAGATTGCTCGAAGTGCCGCCCGCCTGCGAAACGTACTTGGCCGTGCTCGGATCGGCCGCGATCAACTGCAGCTTGAGCTGCAACTCCTCGAGCCGCGATTGTTCGAATTCCTTCTGCACGGCGCTGCTCGTCGCGAGCGCACCGTCGACCGCGTGCGCCGCGATGTTGGTGCCTTCGACATAGGTGACGAAAACGGCAGCGCCGACCGCGAGCGCGATCAGGAACGCGGAGCCGATGAAGAACTTGATCGCGAGCGGCGGACTGAACGCGCGGCGCGGCGCCGGTTCGCTAGTAGCCGCCATCGCTGGTTCTCCCGTAAGGCTTGCCGAATTTATTCATGTGCGCCGGAATGCGCCGCTGGTTGAGTTCGAGCGGCACCGCCACGGGCTGGGCCGCCTTGGCCGGATCGAGCACGGTGTGCCACGGCGTAGCGCGCTCGTGCCACACGACGAGATCGCCTTCTCCGGCGGGCACGTCGGCGAGCTTGAAGTTGCCGCTCGCGTCCGGACGCGTGAAAAACGGCGTGTCGAGCACCAGGATGTGGCCGATCATCGAATGATGCACGTTGCAGTACACGCGCACGTAGCCCACGTGCGAGAACGTGACCGCCTGACCGTCGCCTTGGCCGTAGAGGCCGACATCGAACGCATTGTCTTTCGAAGTCGAGAACGCGTTGTGCAGGATTGGATCCTGGTTCGGGAAACGCACTTCGCTGCCGACCGTCGTCGCCAGCACGCGCGGGACGAACTGCTTGCGCAGCGTGCTCATGACGGCCGGCGCCGTGACCGGCACGGCTTGCATCGGCACCTTGGGACGGAAATACACGATCGCGTCCTGCGCTTCTTCCGGGCGCAGCGGCTTGCCTTCCGCCGTGAGATCGATGTGGCCCGAAAGCTCCACCGCACCGATTTCGCCCGTCAGGATCAGCGACAACAGCAGCAACCACCGCACACTCATCTCCCCTCCAGGAATGCCGGCGCCCGCCAATGGCGCGCCAGACAGCTCTGCGGCATCATAGCAAAGCCCGCGCAGGCGTTTGCGCACATGCTTGAAACGCAATCGGAGTCAGGGAACGAAAATGTCGAAGATCGATATTCGCCGCAAGCATGGACGCTCCGTGAAGGCCGCCAAAGCCGCCGTCGACAAGACCGCCGCCTCGATCAGCCAGAAGTTCGGCGTAACGAGCGAATGGCGCGGCGATGAGCTTCATTTCGAACGCTCCGGCGTCAACGGCAGGATACGCGTCACCTCCAGCGAAGTTCACGTCACGGCGGAACTTGGGTTCCTGCTCGGCGCACTCAAATCGACGATCGAACGCGAGATCGAGCGCCAGCTCGACGAAAACTTCAGCTGACGGAAACCCGCGCGAGACGAACCATGCTCGTCATGCACACCGCCAGTCGGAAGCGGCGCCGCAACGCGCACGCCGTACGTATTGGGCTCGCCATCGCGGGCGGCGGTCCGCTCGGCGGCATGTACGAGCTCGGTGCTCTGCGCGCGCTCGAGGAAGCCATAACTCCGATCGACATGACGTCGCTCGCCGTCTATGTCGGCGTGAGCTCGGGCGCGTTGATCGCTGCGGGTCTCGCCAACGGTCTCGACAGCGCGGAGATGTGCCGCATCTTCATCAGCGGCGATTCCAGCGAAGCGCGATTCCGCCCCGAAACCTTCGTGCGGCCGGCGTTCTTCGAATACCTGCGCCGCGTCGCGGGCGTGCCGGGCATGCTGCTCGATTGGGTCGGCGATCTCGCCAAGCGTCCGTTCGCCTCGCATTTCTCGGATACGCTGCTGCGCTTCGGCAGCGTGTTGCCGACGGGCCTCTTCGACAACGGTGCGATCGAGGAATTCCTGCACGACGCATTCTCGCGCAACGGCCGCAGCGACGATTTCCGCAAACTCGCGCGCAAGCTCTATGTCATCGCGGCCGAGCTCGACACCGGCAAAGCCGTGCGCTTCGGCGACGAAGGCTTCGACGCGGTGCCGATCTCGCGCGCCATCGCGGCGAGCGCGGCGCTGCCCGGGATGTATCCGCCCGTGCTCATCGACGGCAAATTCTACGTCGACGGCGCGTTACAGCGGACGTTGCACGCGTCGGTCGCGCTCGATGCGGGCGCCGATCTCGTCTTCGGCATCAATCCCCTCGTGCCGTTCGATTCGGAGCGCGCGCGCTCGAACGGCCGCGACACACCGGCAAGCCTGATCCACGGTGGGCTGCCTGCCGTCTTGTCGCAAACGTTCCGCACGCTGCTGCGATCGCGCATGCATTCGAGCCTTGCCCGCTACGCGCATGAATACCGGCATGCCGATGTCGTCTTGTTCGAGCCCGATCCCGACGACGCGGAAATGTTCTTCACGAACGTCTTCAGCTTCGCTTCCCGGCGGCGCGTCGCCGAGCACGCCTATCAGGCGACCCGCGCGGACCTGCGTGCGCGCGCCGGCGCGCTCGGCGCGGTGCTCGCCAGGCACGGGCTCGAACTGCGCGAAGACGTGCTCGCCGATCGACGCACGCTGCTCGAGGGCTTGCGCGCACGCCGTGTCGCGACCGCCGCCCGCCTGCACGAAGCGCTCGACACTTTGCATCGGCGCCTGCCGCGATCCGCCGCAAAAAGGCATGCGCGCGATACCGTCCTGGGCACAAACGCAACGAAGATCGAACCACGAAGGACACGAAGAACGCGAAGTTGAATCGAAAACTCTTAGTGTTCTGCGTGCCCTTCGTGATTGGATCTTTTTTCCGACCCGTCGAATTGTGCGGCAGCGCATAGTGTGATTATTCTAGGGGCGCTGATTACGTTGTCCGCTAGCAGCCAGACGCCGCGCGAGCGTCGCACCTACCCGGAGGGAAGTATGAGCAAACCCAAACTCAAGAAGGCAAAGCCCAAAGCCGCTGCGACGCCGGCGCGCGAGCCCAAGAACAAGGCCGTTGCGGGCAAGTCGCTCATGGAATCGGCGCAGCACATTTGGCTGGCGGGACTCGGCGCATTCGCCAAAGCGCAGGAAGAAGGCGGGAAGCTGTTCGAGGCCCTCATCAAAGAAGGCGCGCAGCTCGAGCAGAAGACGCGTCGCATCGCGACCGGCACGGTCGACGACATGCGCGGGGCCGTCGAGACCAGCGTGACGCAAGTGCGCGAACGTACGCAGGATACCTGGGACAAGCTCGAGCAGGTCTTCGAGAACCGAGTCTCGCGCGCACTCAACAAGCTCGGCGTGCCGGGCCGCAAGGATCTCGACGAATTGCTCAAGCGTGTCGACGAGTTGAACCAGGAAGTGCGCAAGCTCAACGGCAACGCACGCGCCAATCTGACGCGCGTCGCCGCCGCGACCGCGCGCCGGGCCCGCGACGATCTCAGCGATCTCGCCCGCGAGCTCGAAGAGGCCCAGCTCGCAGCGAAGACGGCGGAAAAACGCAATGCCAAGCCGCGCAAGGCCGCCAGACCGGCGCGCTGAGCGCAGCGAAAGTTTCCAACCCCGCCAGCCGCCAAACAGCCGATGGATCCCTCCCCCGAAGGCTCTTGGCTGGCGGGCTTTTCCTGCTTCGCGTTACCAGTGAATGCCGCGCATCAAGGAAGCGAACGCGACCTGCTCGCTGGTCGGCTGCTCCGATTCGCCGCGCCCCTTCATGCCCTTCGACGCCGCCGAATCGGGGAACAGGCGGAACGCCGTGTTCATGATGATCTCGTAGGCGCGCGGCGCGAGCGAATACAGGATCTGCGCGAACGTTCCGAGCCGAGTCGCGAGACGCACCGGCCGCTCGATGATGGCTTCGATGACGAAGTCGGCGGCTTCGTCGGGTGACCAGGTCGGCACGGCTTCGTAGATCTTCGTGGGTGCGATCATCGGCGTTTTCACGAGCGGCATGTTGATCGTCGTGAAGTTGATGCCGTTGTCGGAGAATTCGGCCTGGGCGCAGCGCGAGAACGCATCGAGCGCAGCCTTCGACGCGACGTATGCCGAGAACCGCGGCGCATTCGTGAGCACGCCGATCGACGAGATGTTGATGATGTGGCCGCGGTAACGCTCGACCATGCCGGGCAGGAAGCCCATGATGAGCCTCAGCGATCCGAAATAGTTGAGCTGCATCGTGCGCTCGAAATCGTGGAACCGGTCGTAGCTCGCCGCGATCGCACGCCGGATCGAGCGACCGGCATTGTTGACGAGAATATCGATGCCGCCGTGTTCGGCGATCACCTTCTGCACGAACATCTCGCTCGCATGCGGATCGGCGAGGTCGGTGACGTAGGTGTGGCAGTTGCCGCCTGCCTCGACGATTTCCTTGCGCGCGGCTTCGAGCTCCTCTTCGTTGCGTGCGCAGATCAGCACCTTGGCGCCGGCCGCGGCCACTTTCTGCGCGACCGCACGACCGATACCCGAAGAACCTCCCGTCACGAGCACGGTGCGGCCGCGCACCTTTCCGGCCAGCGAGCGATCGACGAAGAGATCGGGATCGAGATGGCGTTCCCAGTAGTCCCAGAGACGCCAAGCGTAGTCCTTGAGGTCGGGCAGCGCGATCTTCGAGCCCTTGAGCGCGCGCTCCGTCTCGCGGCTGTCGAAGCGCGTGGGATAGTTGATGAGCTTGATCGCCTCGGCCGGGATGCCGAGATCGCGCAGCACGACATTCGTGAACCGCTTGACCGGCGGCAGGCTCGCCAGCGCCTGACGTACCATCGGCGGCACGAACCCAAACATGCGCGCGTCGAGCCGCATGGTCATCTCGGGCGCATGACCGGCGCGCGCGAACATGTTGAGCACTTCGCCGATGCGCCGCGGCGCAGGATCGGTCAGGTGGAAGCAGCCGCCGTCGAGCCCCGGCTTGTGCGCGATGTGGTCCATGGCCGCGGCGACGAAATCCACGGGCACGAGATTGATGCGGCCGCCTTCGAGGCCGATCGTCGGCATCCACGGCGGCAGTGCGTGACGCAGTTTCTTGAGCGTGCGGAAGAAGTAGTACGGACCGTCGATCTTGTCCATCTCGCCGGTCTTGGAGTTTCCGATGACGACGCCGGGCCGGTAGATGCGCCATGCGCGGCCCGATTCGCGCACGAGCTTTTCGGCGTCGTGCTTGCTGCGAAAATAGGGATGGTCGAGATCCTCGGCCTCGTCGAACATGTCCTCGCGGAACACGCCGGGATAGAGACCCGCCACGGCGATCGAACTCACGTGATGGAAGCACCCGGCCTTGAGAGCGTCGGCAAGCTCGAGCGCGTGCCTCGTGCCTTCGACGTTGGCGAGGCTTTGGCTCTCGCCATCGGCGGCAAGATCGTAGATCGCAGCGAGGTGGAAGAAGTGCTTGACCTTGCCGACGAGCGCCTTGCGCTGGGCGGGCGAAACGCCGAGCGCGCCGCGTGCGAGATCGCCCGACACCGCGATGAGCCGCTTGCCGTCGTCGCCGAAACCGTCGCGGAGCGCCTGGAACTTCTCGGACGATCCCTTGCGTACGAGGCAATAGATGTCGCCCTTGCGCGCCAGCAGCAACGCCACGAGATGGCGGCCGATGAAACCGGTGGCACCGGTCACGAAATACGTCATGTCGCTCCCCTCGATCGATAGGCTCATTCCCGCGCGCCTAAGATAGCGGGCGGTGCGCAGTATTCAAAGACATGCTCGGCGAACGTCGCGTTGACAGCGCGTTTTGCCATCGTCCATGATGCGCCGGTCGAAACGGCCAGCGCTGGCCGCACGTTCACGCCGAGACCGTTCACGCCGATCACCGGGGACCCAATGGCCGACCTGAAAGCGAAGTTCGAGAAAGCCGCCGAGGACGTCAAGAAACTCAGCGAGCGTCCCGACAACGACACGCTGCTCAAGCTTTACGCGCTCTACAAGCAGGGCTCGGAAGGCGACGTCTCCGGGCCGAAGCCAGGCTTCTTCGACTTCGTAGGCACGGCGAAATACGAAGCCTGGGCCAAGCTCAAGGGCATGAAGGCCGACGAGGCGATGCAAAAGTACATCGATCTCGTGAAGAAACTCGGCGGCTGACGCCGCGGCGTCGCGCTCGTCCGCCGTGAGCAAGCAGACTCGCGAACGGATACTCGAAGCGAGCCTTGCGATGTTCAACTCGCAAGGCGAGCCGAACGTCACGACGAATCACATCGCCGACGAGCTCGGCATCAGTCCCGGAAATCTCTACTACCATTTCCGCAACAAGGACGACATCGTCGAGCAGCTCTTCGCGCGTTACGAAGCGCGCATGGACCAAGCGCTGCTGGTGCCCGATGGACGCCTGCCGAATCTCGAAGACGTGTGGCTCCAGCTGCACCTCGTCTTCGAATGCATGTGGACGTTCCGCTTCCTGTATCGCGACCTCGTCGACATCGTCTCGCGGAACCGCAAGCTCAAGCAGCACTTCGCGAGAATCCTCAACCGCGCCGCCGCGAGCGCCGAACAGGTGCTCAAGGGCCTGGCGCGCGCCGAGATCCTGCGGGCGACGCCGGACGAGATCAACGCCACGGCCGAGAACGTCTTGCTCGTGACGACGTTCTGGCTGAACTACAACACGGTGCGCGGCGGGCGCGGGGGCGAGACGAGCCAGCAGGATCTGACTCACGGCATCTACCAGGTGATGCTGCTCATCGCGCCGTTCCTGCGCGATGCCGAACGCGTGCACCTCAACACGCTGGCGAGAGCGTATCGTCCTTGAAAAAACGGCCGCGCGAGGCGGCCGTCAAATGCGACGCTGGAGGGCTTGGATCACTTCGCCGTCTTGAGCTGGCGGCTCAGCGCCGTCACGCGCTGGGTCAATTCGTCGATGTCGGCCTTGGACGGAATGCCGAGACGCGCCAGCGCCACCGCGATGCCGTTCTGGACGGCCGCGCCGAGTTTTTCGGCGTCCTGCTTCACGCGCTCGCGGATCGGCGCCAGTGCGCCCTT
>DASRGX010000301.1:0-4981 GCA_035650835.1 Rudaea sp.
GAGTGGCCGTGCCCGCGTCGATGCCGCTGCGCAGCGCGGCATCCCAACGCGTATCGAACTTATCGCCGAAGCGCTCGCGCCAGTGTGCGCGCACGATCGTATACGGATCGAGCTCGGCTTCGCCCGCGAGCGCTGCGATCAGCGTGTGCGGCGAACGTCCCTCGTAAAGCGGCGCAATGAGCGGTTGCACGATGCTCGCAGTACCATCGTCGGCGCACGCGTCCGACCACTGCTCGAGCGCATGCGCCTCCGGCACGTGCCAGACGCAGTTCCGCGCGGTTTCGTCGAAATAGAGACCGCAATGCACGCTGCGCGGCACGCGCGCGAGGAGTTCCGCGAAATCGCTGCCGGCCGGCGCCGTATACGCAGGATTCGCATCGAGCACGAGCAGCGAGTCGACCGCACCCCGCCGTAGATCATCGAGCAGTTCGCCGAACGAATCCGTGTCGACGACAGGATCACCGAACGTCAGCGTCGTTCCGAGATTGCCGAGCGCGCGGTTCATGAGGTATGCGAGCGCGTGTACCGAAGGCGGTTGCGCGTATCCCGCGACGATCAGAGAGGCTCCCCGGTTCGCCGAGAGATCGTGCACCGCCGCATCGATCCACGCGGCGGGAACATCGTGCGTTTCGCCGGGACCCGCATCGACACCGAGCCGACGCGCGAGCTCGCGCGCGACGCCTTCGACCTTGCGCGACGCCAGCGGCCAACGATGATCGGCCATCATGCCGGTCAGTGTCGGCGTACCTTCGATTGCATAGAGACGCAGCGGCGGGGTTTCCGTCGAGACGCGCCGGGCGGTCGCGAAATCGCGCGCATGACGCAAACCGGAATGTGGGCAGCTCAGGAAATCGGCATCGAGCGCCAGCACCGTGCGCGCGCGTGCGAAACGGTAGCGCGGCGCGAGCGGCGTGCCGAATACGAGGTCCGCGCCGGTCAGCGCGGCATCGAGCGCGATGGGTTCGTGCACGTGCCAGCGCGCCTTCGGATAGCGCGCGAGCAGCCGGGCACGCTGCGCTTTCAAAGTCGGTGAGCTGAACGCGCCGCTCAGCACACGCAACCCGGCGCCGCCGTTGTCGCGCAGCGTTTCGCGCCAATGCGCGAACTCGCCGAGCGCGGCGTCCCAGGTCGCAATGCGTCCCCGTTCGCGCACGCTGCGCGAGCGATCCGGATCCCAGAGCTCCAGCACGGCGGCTTGCATGATCGCATCGGTGGCGCCCTGGCTCGTCGGGTGTTGCGGGTTGCCTTCGATCTTGGTTGGCCGCCCCATGTCGTTGCGCACGAGCACGCCGTGGGCGCAGCCGCCGCGCACGAGAGCGCTGGCATAGAAGGCCTGCGCGCGCGGCTGCAGCGGAGGGTGCACGAACGGCACGATTTCCTCGCGCGGCGGACGGCTGCACGCCGTGAGGCCGGCCAGGGAAGCCGACAAGAGCTTGAGGAAGGCGCGGCGATCGAGCCCGACGTCTTGCGCAGGCTCGTCCCGCGATGCAGCGGGCAGCACGCGCCACAGCCGCTGGCGATTTCCACTTGTATACCCGTCGCTCAGCGATGACATAGCGAGCAGTCGGTGAGGCGTGCAGTATCGATGCCGTAGTCGCGCACGAGCCGCTTCCCGAGCGCGTCCTGGTCGCGCGCCTGCCAACCCATCGCGAATTCGCGCTCGCGCGGTCGCAGGTAGCGCTGTGGCGCGCGGTGGCAATCGAGGCAGGCGCGCATGGTCAGCGGACGCACGCGGCGCACGAGCGCCATGCGATCGACACGACCGTGGCAGGTCTCGCAGCCGACGCCATTCGCGACGTGCGGCGCGTGATCGAAATAGACGAAATCCGGCAGCACGTGCACGCGTCGCCAATGGAATGCGCGGCCCTGCTCGAAGGCGGCGACGAGCGGCGCCAGAAGCGGCGCGTCCGTGTAGAGCTGCGAATGACAGCCCATGCACGTTGCGAGCGTCGGCATCCCAGCAAATGCACCCGTTTCGACGTTCGCATGGCAATAGCGGCAATCGATGCCGTTTTCACCGACGTGATGCTGATGGCTGAACGGCACGACCTGCTCCACCGCATCGCCCCGTTCGGGTTCCGCATAGCCGATGCGCCAAGCGACGATTCCCGCCACGGAGACGAGAACGGCGGCGAGCGCGCCGAGCTTGAGCGCGAGCACGAACCGCGGCGAAAAAATTTGCGCCATCGTTCACGGGCCGGCGGTAAGCGTTTCCGCGGCCCGCGAATTTTTTTCGTCCGCCGCGCCTGGCGGCGGATCGGCGTCCTCGTTTGCGAAAGGCATGCTGGCGCTCCTTGCTCGTGTGTCGGCCCAACGGCATTACGGCCACGCGGCGGAGCCCGCGCAAAGCGCATGCCAGCGGGAACACAGGCCTAATGACGCCGCAGAAGGTTCTGCAGCCGGTTCGAAAGTTCGACGAGCCGGTAAGGTTTTGCCAGGAACGGAAATTCCGTCGCCCATCCGTCGCGCGTGGGCGTGTTGCGCAGATGACCGGAGGCGAGCAACACGCGCAAATCCGGTAGCACGCGCCGCGCTGCGTGCGCGAGGTCGACGCCGCTCATGCCCCCGGGCATGACGACATCGCTGAACAACACTTCGACATCGCGCTCGTTGCGCAGCACCGCCAAAGCGCGCGGACCGTCGGATGCAGTGAGCACGGTGTAGCCGAGTTCCCGCAAGGCGTCGGCCGTGGAGCGGCGTACGTTCTCGTCGTCTTCGACGAGCAACACCGTTCCCATGTGGCGCCCCGGCACTGCCGCAGGCTCTTCGCGCGTGATGCCCAAACTCTCCTCGAGCGGCAGGCAGATCGTCACCGTCGTGCCGCGGCCCACTTCGCTCGCGATGTGCACCGCGCCGCGCGACTGCGCGGCGAACCCGTAGACTTGGCTGAGGCCGAGGCCCGTGCCGCGGCCGACATCCTTCGTCGTGAAAAATGGCTCGCAAGCGCGATCGGCGACGTCGGGCGCCATGCCGACGCCATCGTCGCGTACCGAGATCGCGGCATAGGCCCCGGGAGCGAGATTGAATGGCTGATTCGCCGCCGCGGTGACATCGACGCGGACGGCGAGCACGTCGATCGAGCCGCCACCCGGCATCGCATCGCTCGCATTCGCCACGAGATGCGTAAGCGCGGCTTCGAACTGTTCGGCGTCGACGTTCACGCAGCCGACCGTCTGCGCCGGAGCGAAGTTGAGCGTCACGGGATCGCCCACGACGCGCCGCAGCGCCGGCTCGCAACCGCGCAGCAGAGCGTTGACTTCATGCACCTGCGGAGCGAGCGGCTGGTTGCGCGAGAACGCCAGCAGCTGGCGCACGAGCATGGCGCCCCGCTGCGCTGCGCGCTGCGCGGTGTCGATGAGACGCGGGTTGCGCATCGCATCGTCGGGAGCGGTCTCGATCTGATCGAGACAACTCATGACCACGGTCAGCAGATTGTTGAAATCGTGCGCCACGCCGCCGGTAAGACGACCGAGCGCTTCCATGCGCTGGACCTGCGCTTGCGCCGCACGTGCATTGTCGAGCTCCGCCTGTGCGGCGATGCGCTCGGTCTTGTCTCGCGCGAGCACCGCGAAGCCCGCCGGAGCCGCATCGCCGCCGACCGCGTGCACCGACGTGCATGCCCAAAAGCGACTGCCGTCGCGGCGCAGGCACCAGCCCTCGCGCTCGAAACGGCCGCTCCGCGCAGCGTTGTCGAGCACACGCTCGGGCTCGCCGGCGGCACGGTCCTCGCTCGGGTAGAAAGCAGCGTACGGGCGGCCCAGGACCTCCTCGCGCGCATACCCCACGACGCGTTCGGCGCCGGCGTTCCAGCTCGCCACCCGGCCGTCGGCATCGAGCAGGAAGATCGCGTGATCGAGTATACCGTCGAGAAGCAAGCCGAGCGCGCTGGGGTCGACCGCGGCCGCGACGAGCGGCATTGAGCCGGCCGTCCGCGCGCTGGTGCTCGTTGAAACTACGTCACCCATGCCTTCCTTGGGGGTTCGCCTGTCCGAGACGAAGCGAGCTCACCGTCTGCTTCGTCTCGTGTGCGGAGATCCTATGAGAGATCTCGCGATGCCGGCGGTGAGCCCGTGCGCGCAGGTTACTACGCACGCGGCGCCGCAGAATGACTATCGGCTGAGCGACCGCTACCGTCGGGCCGTGGCACATCGCTTGCTGCCGGCTCGCGGTGATGCCGCCCGCTCGGACTCGAATGGACGCGAACCCACCGGTTCGCAGCGCTGCGCGCCCGCGCACGGGAACCAACGCCGCGGTGTGGTCGGCCGCACTCGGCATCGCGGTCCTCTACTTCGGCAGCACCGTACCGACGCCGCTTTATCCTCTCTACCGACACGAATTCGGTTTCTCGGAGTTCGTCGTCACTGCGATCTATGCGGTATACGTGATCGGCAACCTGCTCGTGCTGTTCCTGTTCGGACGTCTCTCGGACCAGATCGGGCGGCGCCGCGCGGCCGTTCCGGCGCTCTGCCTGAACCTCGTGAGTTCGGCGTGTTTTCTGTTCGCGCAAGGCACCGCATGGCTGTTTGCAGCGCGCGTGCTCAACGGCGTCGCGGCGGGGCTCGGCGCCGGCGCATTCACCGCGTGGCTCGCCGAGCTCGAACCCGATCGCACGCGCGCGGCGACGATCGCCGCTACCGCAAACCTGATGGGGCTCGCCGCGGGCGTGCTGCTCGCCGGACCGCTGGCGCAATACGGACCTTGGCCGCTGCGCTCGAGCTGGGCCGTGCATCTCGTGCTGATCGTCGCGGCGATCGGAGTCGTGTTGCCGGAGCCGGAGACGGTGGCCCGACCCAAACGTCACTTGCGCGACGTGTCGTTCCGTCCGCGCATCGGCGTGCCGCGCGGAATCAGGCTCGCGTTCGCAGCGCCCGCCGCCACCGCGTTCGCCGCATTCGCACTCGGCGGCTTCTATGCCGCGCTGGTGCCGGGCCTGCTCGGGGACGGGCTCAACGAGACGAATCTGTTCGTCGTCGGCGCCGTG
>DASRGX010000302.1:0-6526 GCA_035650835.1 Rudaea sp.
ATGTCCGCTGAGGAGGCAAGAAACATGATGCGTATGGGATTGTCGTTGCTGATCGCAGTCGCGATGTGCGGGGCCGCGCATGCGCAGGAGCACACGGTCACCAAGGTGGGAATCGTCGCCAAGCCGAAGGCGTATACGGGAGCCTGTCCCGCCGACATCAAGTTCATCGCGACGATCTTCGTGAGCCGCCATCCGGTCACGGTGACGTACCAATGGGAACGCAGCGACGGCGCCAAGAGCGCGCCGCAGAAAGTCGAGATCACGAGTTCCGGGCGCGGTGTCGACACGACCTGGAAACTCGGCGCTCCGGGCAAGACGACGACCGTCTGGCAGAAGCTGCACGTGCTCGCGCCGACCGGAATCAGCTCGGACCCGGCCGAAGTGACGCTCGATTGCCGCTGACACCCGGCGCGCGAAGCGGAAATCGCGAAGATCGAGGGAAGCCGGCAAAAAAAAGCGACGCCGCCGAGAGTTCCCCGCTCCGTGCGGCATCGCGCTCGCTAAGTTCCTCGCCATCGGGCGGCTCGCGGAGCCGCCCGGCCATGCTTCCATATTGCCCTGTGAAATGTGCAGACGGCGTGTACGTCCGCTTTTGGGAGGGCTGCAGCAAACGGGCGCGCACGCCGATGTACGAATTATATCGTACGAATAACGGCGTAAGTCAAGCGACGCTCAGCGGGTGAAGGTGCCGGCGTTGCCGCGCTTGCGCACGATCAGCATGGCCAACTCCAGCGACTGCTCGTAATTGAGCCGCGGATCGACCGTGGATTTGTAGGCCCGTGCAAGGTCGGTTTCGGTGAGATCGCGCGCGCCGCCCAGGCATTCGGTCACGTTCTCGCCGGTGAGCTCGAGGTGCACGCCGCCGAGCCGTGTGCCGCACGCCGCGTGGATATCGAACGCGTGGTCGAGCTCGGCGCGGATGTTCTCGAACCGGCGCGTCTTGAGGCCGTTCGCGAGCGTCTCGCCGTTGCCATGCATCGGGTCGCAGCACCAGAGCACGCGGCGGCCTTCGGCCTTGATCGCCTCGAGCAGCGGCGGCAGCGCTTGTTCGATGTTCGTCGCGCCCATGCGGTGGATCAGCGTGAGTCGGCCGGGTTCGTTGGCGGGGTTCAGCACGTCGATGACGCGCAGGAGCTGATCGGCTTTCACGCCGGGCCCCACCTTGAGCCCGAGCGGGTTACGGATGCCACGGCAATATTCGATGTGCGCGCCGTCGAGCGTCGCCGTGCGCATGCCGATCCACGGAAAATGCGTCGACAGATTGAACCAGCCCCATTGACGGGGCACCTGGCGCGTCTGCGCCTGCTCGTAGTGCAGGAGCAGCGCTTCGTGCGAAGTATAAAAATCCACACGGCTGAAATTGCCGACCGACTCTCCGGCCAGCGTCTCCATGAAGCGCACCGAGGCGCCGATCGCTTCGACCATGCGCCGGTATTCGTCCTGCAGCGGAGAATGCGCCACCCAGCCGAGATCCCAGTACTCCGGGTGATGCAGATCGGCGAAACCGCCGTCGATCAGCGAGCGGATGAAGTTGATCGTAAGCGCCGATTTCGAATGTCCTTCGACGAGCCGGCGCGGATCGGGCGTGCGCGACTCGGCGGTGAAATCCGCGCCGTTGACGAGGTCGCCGCGGTAACTCGGCAGCGTCACGCCGTCGCGCGTTTCCGTGTCGGCCGAGCGCGGCTTGGCGTATTGGCCGGCGAAGCGGCCCACGCGCACGACGGGCAATTGCAGACCGTGCACGAGCACGACGCTCATCTGCAGGAGCACCTTGAGGCGGTTCGTGATCAGCGAGGAATTGCAGTCGGCGAAGCTTTCGGCGCAATCGCCGCCCTGCAGCAGGAAGCAACGGCCTTCGGCGGCGTCGGCGAGTTTGCGCTTGAGCGCGAGCACTTCCCACGAGGTGACGAGCGGCGGCAGCTCGCGCAGCTCGCCGAGCGCGCGCTCGAGGACGGCCGGATCAGGATACGTCGGCTGCTGCGTGACCGGCTTGCGCAACCAGGATTCGGGCGTCCAGTTCTCGGCTTCGCGGACGGCGGTCAGTTTCGGCGAGTCGGCTTTCACGGCGTAACCTGTTGCTGCGCTGCGGCATACCATCATGCCACAGCCAGCCGGCGCCGCAAGCCGATTATCGGCAATATGCCTATGCCCGGCGGCGAAATTCGCCGAATGACCCTAGGCGCGGCGGCGAAACGCGGCCCAGACGGCGCCGGCACCGAGCAGGACGAAGCACACGAGCGTCCAGACCGGCATCGAGAGCCCGAGGAAGGTCCATGAGATCTCCGCGCAATCCGCCGAGCCTGTGAAGGCCATCTTGAGCGTCTTGCTGAGCGGAAAATTCTCGATCATGTAGTTCCAGCCCGGTGCGCAGCCCGCGGTCAGGTCCGGCGGCTGGCTCTGGACCCAGACGTGGCGCGCAGCGACGCCGATGCCTATGCAGGCCGCAAGCAGCACGAGAATCCCGTACACGCGCCGGCCACGTGGACCGGGCCCGTGGAGAGCGGCGACCAGGAACACGACACCCATGGTGATGAACGCGATGCGCTGGAAGATGCACAATGGGCAGGGCTCAATGCCGAGACTGAACTGCACGTAGTAGGCATAGGCCAGCAGTGCTGCGCAGACGACGAATCCGGCGGCGTACTGGGCGCGAAACGGCCAGCGGAACGGGTTCAGCATGCTTTCCTCGGCGTGGATGGCGGCGAATTAGGGACAATAGACCGGGCGCGAGCGTTCCCGACGTCAACGAAAAAGCCCCGGAGGTCACCCGCCGGGGCTTTGGGAATAACTAGGGGAAACCCGCTTTATTCGGCCGCGGCGTCGGCTTCGGCGCGCGGACGCTCGACGAGCTCCACGTAGGCCATCGGCGCGGCGTCGCCGGGACGCGGTCCGCACTTCAGGATGCGCAGATAGCCGCCCTTGCGTTCACGGTAGCGCGGGCCGAGTTCGACGAACAGCTTGCCCACCGCCACCTTGTCGCGCAGACGCGCAAACGCGAGGCGGCGATTGGCCACGCCGTCGGTCTTCGCGAGCGTGATGAGCGGCTCGGCGACGCGGCGCAGTTCCTTGGCCTTGGGC
This sequence comes from Rudaea sp., assembly GCA_035650835.1. Taxonomy (GTDB): domain Bacteria; phylum Pseudomonadota; class Gammaproteobacteria; order Xanthomonadales; family Rhodanobacteraceae; genus Rudaea. The sequence continues at coordinate 3,079 of DASRGX010000302.1, forward strand.
AGCGTGGTGCGGATCAGCTCGTGCTTGAACAGCGATGCGGCCATGTTGCGGAACATCGCCTGGCGATGGCTGCTCGTGCGGCTGAATTTGCGACCGGAATTCTGGTGACGCATGGTGAAGACCTCTTTACGTTTCGATTGTTATGGAATTCCGCTCGCCTGGAGACGGGTTCCGCGGATGACCGCTTTATTTGTGCAATCGTCCCTGATTGCGAAGATCGACGCGCAACCGTCCATGGCCGCACTTCTCACGAACGGCTTGTTTCCAAGCCGTTCGTGCAAATCTCAAGACAGCTGCATTCCGTGCTGGAGACCCGCGGGCGGCCAGTTCTCGAGCTTCATGCCGAGCGAAAGACCACGCGCGCCGAGCACGTCCTTGATCTCGGTCAGCGACTTCTTGCCGAGGTTCGGCGTCTTCAGGAGCTCCACCTCGGTGCGCTGCACGAGATCGCCGATGTAGTAGATGCTCTCGGCTTTGAGGCAGTTGGCCGAACGCACCGTGAGTTCGAGGTCGTCGATCGGACGCAGCAGCACCGGATCGACGCCGCTCTTCTCGGATTTCGTGTCGGCACTCTCGCGACGCGTGAAATCGCCGAACACGGAGAGCTGATCCTGCAACGTCTCGGCGGCCTTGCGCACGGCTTCCTCGGCGTCGACGGTGCCGTTCGTCTCGATGTCGAGAATCAGCTTGTCGAGATCGGTGCGCTGTTCGACGCGGGCGCTGTCGACTTCATAAGCCACGCGACGCACGGGGCAGAACGACGCATCGAGCTGCAGTCGGCCGATCGGACGGCTTTCCTCGTCCGGACGGCGACGCGTCGTGGCCGGCTGGTAGCCGACGCCGCGCGCCACTTTGATGCGCATGTTGAGCGCGACGTCCTTCGTCAGATGGCAAAGGACGTGCTCCGGATTGATGATCTCGACGTTGTGGTCGACCTTGATGTCGCCGGCCGTAACCGTGCCCTTGCCCTTCTTCGAGAGAGTCAACGTGGTCTCGTCGAGGTTGTGCATGCGGATCGCGACGTCCTTGAAGTTGAGCAGGACTTCGATGACGTCCTCCTGCAAACCTTCCATCGTCGTGTACTCGTGCAGCACGCCGTCGATTTCGACTTCGATGACGGCCGCGCCCGGGATCGACGACAGCAGCACGCGCCGCAGTGCATTACCCAAGGTATGACCGAAGCCGCGCTCGAGCGGCTCGACGATCACACGGGCGCGATTGGCGCCGGTGCGTTCCACATGGATGCCACGCGGGCGCAGTATGGTAGTAGGCGACTGTGCCATGAACCACGCACTCCAAAAAAGTAAGAAACGATACTTGCAATTTGGGGACTCGCGCCCCCGACTGCAAGCGCCGGGCCGGATTACTTCGAATACAGCTCGACGATAAGGCTTTCGTTGATGTCGCTCGGCAGATCCGAACGCTCCGGCAGCGCCTTGAGCGTGCCCGCGAACTTCTTCGCATCCACTTCGAGCCACGACGGCGCCAGGTCCATCTCCTGCGACAGCGTCAGTGCTTCCTGGATGCGCAACTGGCCGCGCGACTTCTCGGCGACCGTGATCTGATCGCCCGGCTTCACCGAGTACGACGGCAGGTTGACCTTCTTGCCGTTGACCTCGATCGCCTTATGCGCGACGAGCTGGCGCGCCTGCGCGCGCGTCACCGCGAAGCCCATGCGGTAGACGATGTTGTCGAGACGGCTCTCGATCATGCGCAGCAGGTTCTCGCCCGTGTTGCCCTTGAGCTGGGCGGCCTTGCCGTAGTAGTTGCTGAACTGGCGCTCCAGCAGGCCGTAGATGCGCTTGACCTTCTGCTTCTCGCGCAACTGCACCGCGTAATCCGACAGACGCGCCTTTTTGCCGCCCGCGCCGTGCTGGCCGGGCTTCTGCTCGAGCTTGCACTTCGAATCGATCGCGCGCGCCGGGCTCTTGAGGCTGAGGTCGGCGCCTTCGCGGCGGGCGAGCTTGCAGGTGGGACCGAGGTAACGTGCCATGTGTTTTTCTCTGTTCTAAAGTCCGGTCGTGCAAGACCGGTTCTTGATTCCCGCGATCGTCGATCGCAAAAAGTTACACGCGCCGGCGCTTGGGCGGACGGCAGCCGTTGTGCGGAATCGGTGTGACATCGACGATGTTCGTGACCTTCATGCCGAGCGCATTCAGCGAGCGCACGGCAGATTCGCGACCCGGGCCCGGACCCTTGATGCGCACTTCGAGCGTCTTGACGCCGTATTCCTGTGCCGCGCGGCCGGCCTTTTCGGCGGCGACCTGGGCGGCGAACGGCGTCGATTTACACGAGCCGCGAAAGCCGGCGCCACCCGCCGTCGCCCACGACAGCGCATTGCCCTGGCGATCGGTGATCGTCACCACGGTATTGTTGAACGAGGCCTGCACGTGCACGATCGCATCGGTGACGACGCGCTTGGCCTTCTTCTTGGTCTTGGCAACGACCGGTTTGTTCATGAGGTTTTCCGTTTCAACGTCAAATCTGTGTGGGGACGCGGTTTATCGCGTCCGTCAGCTCTTCTTGATCGCGCGACGCGGGCCCTTGCGGGTACGCGCGTTCGTGCGCGTGCGCTGGCCGCGTACGGGCAGGCCGCGGCGGTGGCGCAGGCCGCGATACGTGCCGAGATCGATGAGTCGCTTGATACTGATGCCGACTTCGCGGCGCAGATCGCCCTCCACCGTGAACTTCGCCACTTCCTGGCGCAGCTTCTCGATCTCCGACTCGGTCAAGGACTTGATCTTGGTCGCCGGATCGACGCCGGCAGCCGAACAAACCTGCTTCGACCGCGAACGGCCGATGCCGAAAATGCTTTGCAGGCCGATGACGACGTGCTTTTGTACCGGCAGATTGACACCCGCAATGCGCGCCATGTAACTCTTCTCCGATCAGGCTGTGAGCGCAGTGAACTGTAAATTGTAGCGCGTTTTCCGCCGAACTAGAAGCCCTTTTGCGGCTTCCTGCGGCGAAATAGCACCGAATTGGGATCGCGACGGCTCAGCGCTGGCCGCCGCCGCGTCCGTAACCCTTGAGATTCGCCTTCTTGAGCAGGCTTTCGTACTGGTGCGACACCAGATGCGCCTGAACCTGGGCCGTGAAATCCATGACGACCACAACCACGATCAGCAGCGACGTACCGCCGAAATAGAACGGCACGTGCCAATTCTGCTGCAGGAACGTCGGCACGAGGCAGACCGCGACCAGGTACAGGGCGCCCGCGCCGGTCAAGCGCGTGAGCACACCGTCGATGTATTCGGCCGTCGCGCGGCCCGGACGGATGCCCGGAATCAGTGCGCCCGACTTCTTCAGATTCTCCGCCGTCTCGCCGGAATTGAAGACGAGCGCAGTGTAAAAATACGCAAACACGATGATCAACACGGCGTACAGGATTTCGTACAGCGGCTCGCCCGGACTCAGCGCGGCCGTGACCTGCTGCAGCCAGCGGATA
>DASRGX010000303.1:0-22244 GCA_035650835.1 Rudaea sp.
GGGAGCGAAGCTGGATTGGGCGGGGTATCACCGCCACCAGGACGGCCGGCGCATACCGCTGCCGACCTACCCGTTCGAGCGGCAGCGGTATTGGGTCGATCACGACGGCCGCTCGGCGGAGCAAGTCGGGCATTCGACGCGGCGACGTCCCGTCGAGGAGTGGTTTCACTTGCCATCATGGCGGCTCGCGGCGCCGCTCGACATCCGCACGGCGAGCGCGAACGATCGGGCCAGTTGCCTCGTGTTCGCCGACACGCCGGAGGTTCTCGATGCTTTGCAGGCGACCCTGCGCGACCGCGGCGCCGACGTCGTGCAAGTGCGTCCGGGTACGGCATACGCGTGCGACGGCCGCGTTGCGACGATCGACGTCGCCGAGCCGGAGCACTACCGACAACTGTTCGCCGCGCTCAAGCGCGCAGGTTGCGAACCGGACACGATCGTCCATGCGCTCAACGTCTCCGTCGGCGAGGAGCGTACGTCCGAACTCGATGCGGCGCTCGCCGAGCGCAATCTGCGAAGCGTGATGTATCTGGTCCAGGCGCGTGAGGAATGTCTGCCGCAGAAACCATTGCGCCTCGCCCTCGCCGCGACGCACGCGATCAAGATTCTCGACGAGGATTGGCTCCGTCCGGAGAAAGCGCTCTTGACGGGCGCCGCTGGCGCAATTTCACGCGAGTTCCCCCACATCGTCTGCAAGTGCATCGACATTCCGCCGGCTGCGGCGACATCCGCACTGCGCGCGTCGTGCGAACGCATCGTGCACGAAACCCTCGACGACGCGCAGGACGCCGTGATCGCGTATCGTGGCGGCAAACGGTGGTTGCGCGCGTTCGAGCCGGTCAGACTCACCGCGCCATCGCGCGCGCCGGCGCTGCTCCGCCGCGACGGCGTGTACCTGATCACGGGCGGACTCGGCGGCATCGGCCTTGCGCTTGCCGAGCATCTGGCCGAGGCCGTGCAGGCCAAGCTCGTGCTCGTCGGTCGGTCGGGACTGCCGCCGCGCAACGAATGGCAGCGTGTGCTCGACGGCAAGGACGAGCGCGCCGCGCGGCGGATACGATCGATCCAAAAGCTCGAAGCGCTCGGCAGCAGGGTGGCCGTCCTCGAAGCGGATGTCGCCGATCCTGCGCAGATCAAGCGCGCCGTCGATGCCGCCGTGGCGCAGTTCGGCGCCGTGCATGGCGTCATTCACGCCGCGGGCGTGGCGTCCGGCAGCGCCTTCGGCACGAAAACGGCTGCCTCCATCGCCGAAGTCGTGCGGCCGAAAATCCATGGAACGCTGGCGCTCCACGCCGCGCTTGCGCATGCGGAGCTCGATTTCTTCTTGCTGTGCTCGTCGATGAATGCAATCGTCGGTGCGTTCGGCATGTACGAATATTGTGCGGCCAATGCATTCCAGGATGCCTTCGCCGCGCGTCAAGACGAGGCGGGGAGCACGCGCTTCATCGCGATCGCATGGGATGCGTGGAGGGACGTCGGCATGGCCGCCGACGCCGAGCTGCCCGAGTACTTGCGCGAGCAGAAGCAGCAGCATCTCGCGACGGCGATCGCGACGCACGAAGGCGTCGAAGCGTTCGCATGCATGCTGGATCGCCCGATGCCGCAGTGGCTCGTCGCCACGAAGGACATCGACGAACTCCTGTCGCGCAAGGCGGCGTCGCCTGCGCATTCCGCGCCGCTGTCGAGCGGCCCGGCGCAGCCGCGGCCCGAACTCGCCAACGTCTACGCAGCGCCGCGCACGGCGCTCGAAGCTGCGCTCGTCGAGGTGTGGCAGGAGACGCTCGCGATCGACAAGGTCGGTGTCGACGACAGCTTCTTCGACTTGGGCGGCGACTCCCTGCTCATCACGCGCCTGTTCGCTTCGATGCGCAGCAAGCTGCCCGAAGAGACGCGCGATCTCGCGTTGAAATCGCTGTTCGAGCATTCGACGGTCGCTGCCGTCGCGGCGCTGCTCCTCGAGCAGCAACAGGCGCGCCGCTATGCCGCTGAGGCCGAGAAGCTACGGTCGGCCTCGCTGATCGCCGAGGAAGGAGAGATCTGATGTCGGTCCAAGCGCTGGTCAAGCGGGCGCTCGACGCCGGCATCGTGCTCCGTTCCGAGAATGGCCGCTTGCGTTTCGAAGCGACGCAGGAGCGCCTGTCCGAGGAACTGCGCAGCGAGCTCACGCAACATCGCGATGCGCTGGTCGCCTATCTCGAACGCTTGGCTGCCAACGAGCCCGCGCACGGAACTGCCGATGCGCCGCCGCCGCTCCGTGCCGCGGTGCGTACCGACGACACGCTGCCCGTGTCCTATGCGCAGGAACGATTGTGGTTCATCGACCAGCTCGAAGGCGGCAGCACGCAATACCACATGCAGGCGGCTTATCGCCTGCGGGGAGCGCTCGACCCTGCCGCATTGCGGCGCGCCGCCGCAGAGATCGTGCGCCGCCATGAGATCCTGCGCACGCGCCTCGTCGAAGTCGACGGCGCAATTCGCCAACGTGCGGACGAAGCCGCCGAGATCTCCGTGCGCGAGAGCGATCTCACGCAAGTGCCCCGCGCCGACCGGGAGCGTGTGCTCGAAGCGACGCTGCGCGCCGACGCCGCGGAGCCGTTCGATCTCGGCAAGGATGCGCTGCTGCGCGTGCGTTTGCTCAGGATGGACGAAGCCGAGCACGTGCTCTCGTTCAACATGCACCATATCGTGTCCGACGGCTGGTCGCTCGCCGTGTTCGTGGCGGAATTCAGTCACCTGTACGCCGCGTACAGCGCCGGTCGCGAAAGCACGCTGGCGCCGCTGCCGGTGCAGTACGGCGACTACGCCGCATGGCAGCGCGACTGGCTCCGCGGCGACGTGCTCGCCCGCCAGCTCGCGTTCTGGAAGACGTATCTCGAGGGTCTGCCGCTCGCGCACTCGCTGCCGCTCGACAGGCAACGGCCGGCGCATCAGACCTTCAACGGCAAATGCCATTTCTCCACGATCGAGGCGCGCTCGACGGAGCGCGTAAAGCGGCTGTGCCAACAGCACAACGCCACGCCGTTCATGGTGCTAGAAACCGTGTTCGCCGCCGTCGTGAGCTGGTACTCGAACGAGTCGGACATCGCGATCGGCACGCCCGTTGCGGGTCGCATGCGCGCCGAGCTCGAACCGCTGATCGGCCTGTTCGTCAATACGCTCGTCATTCGCACGCAAATCGATCTCGGCGCCGATTTCAAGACGCTGCTGCTCGCGAACAAGCGCGCGATCCTCGAGGCATACCAGCATCAGCACGTGCCCTTCGAGGCCGTCGTCGAAGAGCTCAAGCCCAAGCGCAGCCTCGCGCACGCGCCGTTGTTCCAGATCATGTTTAACATGCAGAGCGCGCGCGGTCGCGAGCTCGCCCTGCCGAAGCTCGAACTCGCGCCGATCTTCGCGCCAGAGACGGTCGCCAAGTTCGATCTCGAAGTCGACGTCATCGAATCGGACGGCCGTTTCTGCCTGGCATGGATCTATAACTGCGATCTGTTCGACGGCGACACGATCGAGCGCATGGCGGCCAATTTCGCCACGCTGCTCGAGAGCGCGACGACCGAACCCGAACGGCCGCTGCGCCTGCTGCCGGCGATGGCGCCGGCGGAACGCGCCGACGTGCTCGCGGCTTCGGCTGCGCGCGAGTTCCCGATCCGCGACGCGTGCATCCACGAACTGTTCGAAGAACGGGTGGCGGCGCATCCCGAGCGCTGCGCCGTGCGCGATCGATGCGGCGAACTGTCGTACGCCGAGCTCAATACGCGCGCGAACCGGCTCGCGCACCTGCTCGTCGGCCAGGGCGTCGGCCCGGACACGCTCGTCGGTTTGTGCGTCGAGCGCAGCGTCGACACGCTGGTCGCGATCTTGGGCGTCCTCAAGGCAGGCGGCGCCTACGTTCCGCTCGACCCCGAATATCCTGCGGAGCGGTTGGCGTACATGCTCGCCGACTCGCGCGCGGCGCTCGTCGTCAGCGAACGCGCCGTGCTCGGCAGACTGCCGCTCGCAGGCCAGCACATCGTGTGCCTCGACGATGCGGAGACGATCGCCGCGCTCGCAGCTGCCCCCGCGCGCGACGTGCCGCGCACGAAGATCGGGCTCGCGCCCTCGCATTTGTCGCACGTGATCTACACCTCGGGCTCGACCGGGCGGCCCAAGGGGGTATGCATCGAGCACCGCTCGGTCGTCGCGCTGCTCGAATGGGCCGACCGCGTCTACACCGCGGGCGAACGGCGCGCCATCCTGCTCGCGACGTCGTTGTGCTTCGATCTGTCGGTCTTCGAGATGTGGGCCGCGCTCGCGTTCGGCGGCGAAGTCGTCGTCGTCAAGAACGTGCTCGAGCTGCTCGAGCGGCGCGATCTCGATGTGAGTCTCGTCAACACGGTGCCGAGCGCGCTCAAGGTGCTGCTCGAAGAAGCGGCGATCCCCGACTGCGTCGAGGTCGTCAACGTCGCGGGCGAGCCGCTCAAGCGCGAACTCGTGAACCGCACGTTCGAACGCACGAAGGCGCGCCGCATGTTCAATCTCTACGGGCCGTCCGAAGACACCACGTACTCGACCTACGCGGAATTCACGGCGCCCATTGCGGGCGAGCCGACGATCGGTCGTGCCATAGACAATACGAGCCTGTACGTCGTCGCGCCGAGCGGCGGCCTGAGCCCGAAAGGGGCGATCGGCGAGCTCTACATCGGCGGCGCCGGGCTCGCGCGCGGCTATCTCAACGCGCCGGCGCTTACGGCGGAAAAGTTCGTGACCGGCGAGTTCGGCGCGTCGGCGGCTTCGGCAGCACGCCTTTACCGAACGGGCGACATGGTGCGCCGCCTCGCCGACGGCAATCTGCAGTTCCTCGGCCGCAAGGATCATCAGGTCAAGATCAACGGTTTCCGCATCGAGCTCGGCGAGATCGAGCGCCGGATCGTCGACACCGGCATCGGGCACGAATGCGTTGCGATAGCGCGTCACGACGGGCCGTTCGGCAGCTCCGTCATTGCGTACGTCGCGGCACCTGCATCGGCAGCTGCGCCGCTCGAGCGCAGCACCGCCGCGAAGGCGTCCCTGCGCAAGCTGCTGCCGGAATATCTCGTGCCGGCGCAGTTCGTGTTTCTCGACAAGCTGCCGCTCACCGCGAACGGCAAGATCGACCGCGCCGCCCTGCCGGCGCCCGACGTCGCTTCCATGCATCGCGTCGCCCCGCGCAACGAGGTCGAGGAGGCGCTCTGCGGGATCTGGAGCGACTTGCTGCGCGTCGACGAGATCGGCGTGCACGACGACTTCTTCGATCTCGGCGGCCATTCGCTGCTGGCGACGCGCGTCGTGAGCGCCGTGCGCAAGCGCTTGCACGTCGAGCTGCCGCTGCGCGCCCTGTTCGAGAATCCGACGATCGAAGGGCTGGCCGTCGCGATCGCGGGGAGCCGCGCCGCGCCGGTGTTGCGCGGCTTGAGCACGGTCGAACGCGATGCGCCGCTGCCGCTGTCGTACGGGCAGCAACGGTTGTGGATCATCGACCGCCTGGAAGGCGGCAGTCCGCAATACAACATCGTGCGCGCGTTCCGCGTGCAGGGCCGTCTCGATCGCGATGCGCTTTCCGCAGCGGTGGCGGCGCTCGTCGCGCGCCATGAAATCCTGCGCACGCGTTTCGTCGAGCACGACGGCGAAGGTCGCCAGGAGATTCGCGCCCACGCAGACGCGCCGCTCGATTGGCACGACCTCGCGAAGCTGCAGGCGGGCGCACGCGAGGACGAAGCGCGACGGCTCATGGCCGAGCTCGCGGCGCGCGTCTTCGACCTCGCGCGCGACGTGCTGATCCGCATCACCGTGATCGCCTTCTCGGATGAAGAGCATCTGCTCGCCTTCAACCTGCACCACATCGTCTGCGACGCATGGTCGATGGGCGTGCTGACGCGCGAGTTCCAGGCGCTCTACAACGCACACCGTCGCGGCGACGACGCGATTCTCGAACCGCTCCGTTTCCAGTACGCCGATTACGCCGCTTGGCAGCGCAGCCTGCTCCAAGGCGAGTTCCTCGAACGCGAGGTCGGTTACTGGAAGAATGCGCTCGCGGGAATTCCGCCGACGCACGGCTTGCCGCTCGACGCGCCGCGGCCCGCGCGACAGACTTATCGCGGCAAAGCGCACGCGGCGGCGCTCGACGGCCGTGGCACGGAAGGCGTGCTCGCGGCCTGCCGCCGGCACGCCGTGACGCCGTTCGCGTTCCTGCATACGGCGTTCGCTCTGTTGATCGCGCGCTACAGCAATGCGGACGATGTCGTGATCGGCGTGCCGATCTCGGGCCGCACTCATGCGGACCTCGAACCCCTGGCCGGTTTTTTCGTCAACACGCTCGCGCTGCGCACGCGCTTCGACAGGGAAGAAAGTTTCGCTGCACTGCTCGCGAAGAACTCCGCGCAGATCCTCGACGCCCACGCTCACCAGTACGTGCCGTTCGAGATGCTCGTCGAGCGTCTGGAGCCGCAACGCAGCTTGAGTCACGGTCCGCTCTTCCAGATCGCGTTCTCGATGCAGAACACCGAGCAGCACGCGCTGGTGCTTGACGGCCTCACGCTCGAGCCTTGCGAGAGCGAAGGCGGCCTGGTCCGCTTCGATCTCGAGCTCGTCGTCTCGCGCGGCGCCGATGGATTCTCGCTGAACTGGTTGTACAACTGCGATCTGTTCCACGACGACACCATCGCGCGCATGGCGCGCAACTTTTTCGTCGTGCTCGAAGCCGCCGTCGCCAATGCGAACGAGCCTGCGTTCCGTCTGCCGCTCATGAACGCGCCGGAGCGCGCGCGCGTCGTCGGCGAATTCAATCGCACGGCCGCGGAGTTTCCGCAGGATGCGTGCATCCACGAGCTGTTCGAACACGCTGCCGAGCGCGATGCCGACGCGGTCGCGTTGCAGTTCGACGAACGCACGTTGACGTACGGCGAACTCAACGCGCGGGCGAACGGCCTAGCACGGCGCTTGTGCGAGCTCGGCGTCGGGCCCGATTCCATCGTCGGACTCTATCTCGAGCGCTCGATCGAAATGGTGCTCGGCATCTACGCCATTCTCAAGGCGGGCGGCGCTTACTTGCCGATCGATCCCGAGTATCCGGCCGAACGCGTGCGGTACATGCTCGGCGACGCGCAAGCGAAGGTGGTGCTCACGCAAACCCAATTCGCGACCGGCCTGTCCGACTATGCAGGCACCGTGATCGCACTCGATGCCTCGGCGGCCGAAGCGGATGCGCTTGCGTCGACGAACCTGCCGGTCCGGCAGCTCGGCCTCGAGCCGGACCATCTCGCGTACGTGATCTACACCTCGGGTTCGACGGGCCAGCCGAAGGGTGCGATGGTCTCGCATCGCGCGCTCGTCAATCGCATCGATTGGATGCAGCGGGAATATCGCCTGTCCGCCGCCGATCGCGTATTGCAGAAGACGCCATTCACGTTCGACGTGTCGGTCTGGGAATTCGTCTGGCCGCTGGTCGCCGGCGCGAGGCTCGTCATCGCGCGACCGCAAGGTCACAAAGATCCTGCGTACTTGCACGACGCAATCCACCGTTTCGGCATCACGACGCTGCATTTCGTGCCATCCATGCTCGCGCAAATGCTCGATATGGTCGATTGGCGCGCATTGACCGGCGTGCGCCGCGTGATCTGCTCGGGCGAAGCATTGAGCCGGAATCTCGTCGCGCAGTTCCGCGCGACCGGAACGCAAGCCGAGCTGCACAATCTCTACGGACCGACCGAAGCGGCCATCGACGTCACGTCGTGGGATTGCGCAGAAGAGTGCGGCGATCACACGATCCCGATCGGCCGGCCGATCCAGAACATCTCGCTCTACGTGCTCGACGAGCTCGGCCAGCCCGCGCCGATCGGTGTGTTCGGCGAGCTCCACATCGGCGGTGTCGGTCTCGCGCGCGGCTATCTCAACAAAGCCGAACTCACTGCCGAGAAATTCATCGCGAGTCCGCTGCCGGAGTACACGGGACGACTGTATCGCACCGGCGATCTCACGCGCTGGACCCAAGACGGATATCTCGAGTTCGCGGGGCGCATCGATCATCAGGTCAAGATCAACGGACTGCGCATCGAGCTCGGCGAGATCGAGGCGCAGATCGCCGCCGCCGGCTTCGTCAAGGAATGCGTCGTCGTGGCCGAACGCGACGATCGCGCCGGCGGACGGCTCGTCGCGTACGTCGTCGCGCTGGAATCGGCGCTCGGCGACGAACGCCAGCGCGACGTGCTCGATCGGCTAGAAGCGCATCTGCGGCAACGATTGCCGGCGTACATGGTGCCGTCGAGCTTCGTGTTCCTGGAGGCGCTGCCGCTGTCGCCGAACGGCAAAGTGGACCGCAAGGCGCTGCCGTCTTCCGGTGTGCCGACGCGGCGGGCGGCGTACGTGGCGCCGCGGCGGGAGCTCGAGCGGGCGATCTGCGCGGTGTGGCAGGAGGTGCTCGGGGTCGCGGAGATCGGCGTGGAGGACCACTTCTTCGAAGTGGGCGGCACGTCGCTGCTGGCGATGCGGGTGTGTGCACGTTTGAACGAGCGGCTCGGACGTGCGGTGGCGCTGGTGGACGTGTTCGCGTACCCGACGGTGGAAGCGCTGGCGCGGTACCTGGAGACGGGTGCGGCGCCGGTGGTGGAGGAGCGTTCGGCGCCGGTCGTCGGCGGAGACATCGCGATCCTGGCGAGCGCGTGCCGGTTCCCGGATGCGGCGACGCCGGAGGCGTATTGGACGAATGTGGCGGCGGGCGTGGAGTCGCTGCGGTTCTACACGGCGGAGGAGCTCGCGGCGGCGGGAGTGAGCGCGGAGGTGATGGCGAAGCCGAACTTCGTACCGGCGCGGACGGTGCTGGCGGACGTGGAGACGTTCGACGCGGGGTACTTCGGCTTCACGCCGCGGGAAGCGGAAGTGACGGACCCGCAGCAGCGGGTGCTGCTCGAGTGTGCGGTGGAAGCGCTGGAGCGCGCCGGCTACGGCGATGCGGCCGAGCGGCGCGCCGTCGGCGTCTTCGTCGGTGTCGGCGCAAATCTCTACTTCATGCACCACCTTTTGCCGCAGCTCGATGCGTACGCCGCGCTGGGCTCGGCCATGGTGTACACGCACAACCGCGAGAACCACGCGGCGACGCGGATCTCGTACAAGCTGAACCTGACGGGCCCGAGCGTGAGCGTGAACACGGCGTGCTCGACGTCGCTGGTGGCGGTGCACCAGGCGGTGCGGAGCCTGCAACTCGGGGAGTGCCGGCTGGCGCTGGCGGGCGGTGCGGCGATCGCGGAGTTCGGAGCGGGAGGCTACCTGTACGAAGAGGGCGGGATCCTGTCGGCGGACGGACACTGCCGGGCCTTCGACCGGGAGGCGAGCGGGACGCGTCGCGGGCATGGCGCAGGCGTGGTGGTGCTCAAGCGCCTGGCCGACGCGCTGGCCGACGGGGACACGATCGAGGCGGTGATCAAAGGGTCGGGGGTCAGCAACGACGGCGCCGCGAAGGTGGGCTACACGGCGCCGAGCGTGCAGGGCCAGGCGCAGGCGATCGCCTCGGCGTTGAGGTCGGCCGGGGTGTCGGCGGAGACGATCACGTACGTGGAGACGCACGGGACGGGGACGGCGCTGGGAGACCCCATCGAGGTGGAGGCGCTGAGCCAGGTGTACGGGTCGTACACGGGACGGCGGCAGTACTGCGCGATCGGGTCGGTGAAGCCGAACATCGGACATTTGGATGCAGCGGCGGGGATTGCAGGATTGATCAAGACGGTGGAGGCGCTCAAGCACGGAGAGCTGCCGCCGAGCGTGAACTACCGGGAAGCGAACCCGCAGATCGACTTTGCGGGGAGCGCGTTCTACGTGAACACGGCGCTGCGGAAGTGGGAGTCGGCGGGGCCGCGGCGAGCAGGGGTGAGCTCGTTCGGGATGGGGGGCACGAACGCGCACGTGATCGTGGAAGAAGCGCCGGGGGCATCGGCAGGGAAGGGCCACCGGGCGGTGGAAGTGCTGGTGGTGTCGGCGAAGACGGCGACGGCGCTGGGGCAGGCGAGCGAGGCACTGGCAAGCCACCTGGAGGCGCACGGGGAGGTGTCGCTGTCGGACGTGGCGTACACGCTGAAGGTGGGACGCACGGCGCACGGGGTGCGGCGAGCGGTGGTGTGCGCGAGCGTGGAGGAAGCAATCGCGGGATTGCGGCGCGGCGGGGGGGAGGTGGCGGGGGCGGCGAAGACGGTGTGGATGTTCCCGGGCCAAGGAACGGAACAGGTGGAGATGGGGCGTGCGCTGTATGCGAGCGAGCCGGTGTTCCGGGCGCAGCTGGAGGCGTGCGCGGCAGCGCTGAAGGACGTGCTGGGCGAGGACCTGATGTCGGTGCTGTATCCGGCGGAGGGGGACCGGGCGGCAGCGGCGGCGCAACTCAGCCGGACGGCGTGGAGCCAACCGGCACTGTTCGCGGTGTCGTACAGCCTGGCGACGCTGTGGGAATCGTACGGACACCGCCCGGAGGCGGTGGTGGGTCACAGCCTCGGGGAATACGTGGCGGCGTGCGTGGCGGGCGTGCTGCGGGTGGAAGAGGCGCTGAGGTTGGTGGCGCTGCGGGGACGGCTGCTGGAGCGGCTGGCACCGGGCGGGATGGTGTCGGTGAGCCAGAGCGAGGCCGAGGTGCGGGAGTGGCTGGGACAGACGGGGGCGGAACTGGCGGCGGTGAACGGCCCGCGGCAGTGCGTGGTGGCGGGAGAGGAAGCGGTGGTGGCGGCGGTGGAAGCGAGGCTGGCGGCGGCGGGGGTGGGGCACCGTCGGTTGACGACGCGGCGGGCTTTCCACACGCGGATGGTCGACCCGGTACTGGCGGAGTGGCGCCAGGCGGTGGCGCAGGTGGAGTGGCAGGCGCCGAAGATCCCGTTCATGTCGACGGTGACGGGGAGGTACGAGGAGGAGGGGCTGCGGGACCCGGAGTACTGGGTGCGGCAGGTGCGGGAGCCGGTGCGGTTCGCAGCGGCGGTGGCGGGGTTGCGCGAGAGCGGGATGACGGTGTGGGTGGAGGTGGGCCCGGGACAGGTGCTGGGGCGTCTGGCGAAGGGCCAAGGGGCGGAGCGGGTGGTGGCGACGCTAGGGACGGGAGAGGACGAAGCGCGGCAGCTGCAGCAGGCGGTGGGAGAGGTGTGGACGGCGGGAGCGAAGCTGGATTGGGCGGGGTATCACCGCCACCAGGACGGCCGGCGCATACCGCTGCCGACCTACCCGTTCGAGCGGCAGCGGTATTGGGTCGAGGCGGGCAGTGCTGCCCCGACGGGCCGACGCGCGCTCGAAGAGGCGTTCTATACGCCGCTGTGGCGGCTCGGCGCCCGGCGGCCGGTGCCGGCGCTGGCGCCGCAGCGGATCGTGGTGTTCGAGGATCGGACGGGCGTGGGCGCCGGGCTGGTGGCGGGGCTGCGCGCGGCAGGCCATACGGTGCTGACGGTGGTGTCGGGCGAGCCCGGCTTCGATGCACCGGCGGGGTATCGCGAGCGGCTGGAGGCGATCGCGGCGGGCGGAACGATCGATGGCGTGGTGCACCTGTGGAGCCTGGATGCGCCGGAGACGGCGACGGTGGAGGCGACGCAGCGCTACGGCTACGACAGCGTGCTGTTCTTGCTGCAGGCGCTGGGCGCGGCGGCGGTGACGTGCACGGTGGTGACGCGGGGCGTGTACCGGGTGACGGGGACGGAGCGGCTGGCGCCGGCGCAGGCACCGGTGGTGGGGCTGTGCAAGGTGGGGCCGCAGGAGATACCGGGGCTGCGCTGCCGGCAGGTGGACGTGGACGCAGGGGTGGCGGGCGAGGCGCTGGTGGGCGAGGTGCTGGGCGCGGTGCAGGAGAGCGTGGTGGCGCTGCGCAGCGGGGGGCGGTGGGTGCAGACGTACGAGCAGCGGCGGCCGGTGGAGAACACGCGGCTGCGGGCGGGCGGGGTGTACGTGATCACGGGAGGGCTGGGCAAGCTCGGGACGGAGTTTGCGGAGTACCTGGTGCGGACGGTGGGCGCGCGGGCGGTGGTGCTGATCGCGCGGGAAGGAGTGCCGGCGCGGGAGACGTGGTCGCGGGTGCGGTCGGAAGGCGGGATGCGGGCGCGGCGGGTGGCGCGGGCGGAACGGTTGGAGGCGCTGGGGCCGGCGGTCGCGATCGAGATAGCGGATGTGAGCGATGCGGTGCGGATGCAGGCGGTATGGGCCGAGATCGAGGCGCGCTACGGCCGGGTGGATGGGGTGATCCACGCGGCGGGCGCGGTGAGCGAGGCGACGCGGGGGATTGCGGAGACGACGGTGGCGAGCCGGCAAGGGCAGTTCCGGGCGAAGGTGACGGGGCTTGCGGTGCTGGCGGAGCTGGTGCGGGCGCGGCCGGTGGAGGTGTGCGTGGTGATGTCGTCGCTGTCGACGGTGCTGGGGGGGTTGGGGTTTGCGAGCTATGCGGGAGCGAATGCGTATGGGGAGGCGTTCGTCCAGGCGCGGCATGCGGAGGGCGATACGCGCTGGGTGAGCATTGCGTGGGACGGGTGGCGGGTGGACGAGGACGGGGCGGCGGCGGGGGAGACGACGTGGCTGACGGGGGCGGAGGGCACGCGGGCGCTGGGGTGGTCGTTGGGCTTGGGTGAGGGGACGCCGGTGGTGGTGTCGTTGGCGCCGCTCGGGCCGCGGCTGGCGAAGTGGATCAACCCGGTGCGGCGGGAGGCGCCGGTGGTGCCGAAGCGGCAGGGGACCTCGGGGGCGCAGCCGCGCACGGAGATCGAGCAGCGGCTGGCGGCGATCTGGGAAGAGCTGTTGGGGGTGAGCGGGATCGGGGTGAGCGAGGACTTCTTCGCGCTCGGCGGCGACTCGCTGCTCGCCACCCGGCTCCTCGGCCGCGTCAGGGAAGTGTTCCCGGATTCCACGGCGCACTACTCGCTGAAGACGTTCTTCGAGGCGCCGACGATCGCGGCGGCGGCCGAAAAGATCGGCGCTGCGCTCGTGCTCGCGAAACTCGCCGACAAGCAGCTCGAGATCAAGCGCGGACAGCAGAACATTGAAGAGGGAGTTTTCTGATGAATTCGGTGGCAGGAATCATCGGCGAGGCGCTCGCCCATGACGTGGTGCTGTATCTCAAGGACGGCCGGCTGGCATACAGCGCCGCGACCGGCGCCTTCCCCGACGCACTCAAGGCGACGATCGCCGAGAACAAGGACGCGATCATCGACTACCTGCGGGCGCTCGAGCGCGAACGCGAGGTTTTGGAGTTCAGGCCGCCGCCGATCGCGCCGCGGTCGGCATCCGCGGAGCTTCCGCTGTCGTTCTCGCAACGGCGTCTATGGTTCGTCGACAAGTTCGACGGCGGCAGCGTGCAGTTCAACATGGTCAACGTGTTCCAGGCCGAAGGGTGCCTGGACGCCGAGGCGTTCGAGCGCGCGCTGCATGCGCTCATCGAGCGGCATGAATCCCTGCGTACCGTGTTCGCCGAAGGCGACGGCGAGCCGCGCCAGATCGTGCAGGAGCGCTTCGCCGTTCCGCTCACGCGCATCGACCTGCGCCACCTTCCCCGCGAAGTCCAGGAAACGGAAATCGCCGCCATCGTGGCGCGCGACGCCAATACCTCGTTCGATCTCGCCCGCGACGTGCTGCTGCGCACGACGCTCATCGCGCGGTCGGACACCGAAAACGTCATCGTATTCGACGTGCACCACATCGCCTGCGACGGCTGGTCGTTGTCGTTGCTCGTCGAGGAGTTCAGCCGTATGTACGCAGCGTATACGCAAGGTGAGCCGAATCCGCTTGCGCCGCTGCCGATCCAATACGCGGATTACGCCGTTTGGCAGCGCCAGTGGCTCACGGGCGACGTGCTCGAGAAGCAGCTCGAATACTGGAACAAGCGGCTCGACGCGATTCCGCACGTCCATGCGCTGCCGTTGGATCGGCCGCGTCCGGCGCAGCAGACCTGGCGCGGAAGGTTCCACGTGCAGACCATCGACGCCGAGCTCACCCGCGAGCTGAGCGAACTCGCGCGGCGGCACGACGCGACGATGTTCATCCTGCTCCAGTCGGTGTTCGCGCTGCTCGTCGGCCGTTACGGCAACGAGGCCGACGTCGTGATGGGCACGCCGATCGCCGGCCGCGCGCACAAGGATACGGAGGCCTTGATCGGCTTCTTCGTGAATTCGCTCGTGCTGCGCAGCGATCTCTCGGGAAACCCGACGTTCGCCGATTTCCTGCGTCGCAACCGCGATGCGATCCTCGAGGACTACACGCATCAGCAAGTGCCGTTCGAAATGCTCGTCGAACGCATGCGGCCCGAGCGCAACACGAGCCACTCGCCGTTGTTCCAGATCGTGTTCGGACTCAACAACAACGAGAACCGTCAACTCGAGCTGCCGGGCTTGAAACTGTACTCGCTGCCGAACGGCGTGAGCACGGCGAAAGTCGACCTCGAGCTCAGCATCACCCAGGTCGACGGCATTCTCAACGTCCTCTGGTCGTTCAATTCCGATCTGTTCGACGCCGGGACGATCGTCGCAATGGCGCAGTCCTTCGAACGGCTGCTGCGCGGCGCCGCCGCCGATGCGTCCCGACGCATCCTGTCGCTGCCGCTTCTCGACGAGCCGCGCGAGCGGGCGGTGCTCGCGTTAGGGGCGGGTAAAAAACGCGAATTGCCCGACGACTGTTTCGTGCATCGCGAATTCGAGCAGCGCGCGCTCGCGCATCCGGACGCTCTCGCCGCCGCCTGCGGCGGCGCGCGCCTGAGCTATGCGCAGCTCAACGCGCGCGCCAATCGGCTGGCGCACTATCTGGAAGAGATCGACCTGCGTCGCGGGGCGCGCGTCGGTGTCTACGTCGAGCGTTCCATCGAGATGCTGATCGCCGTGCTCGGCATCATGAAAGCGGGCGCGACCTACGTGCCGCTCGAACCCTCGCATCCCAGGGCCCGCATCGACTACATCGTCAAGGACGCTGCGATCGAACTCGTGGTCGTCAGCGGCGCGCTCGTCGACCGGCTCCCGCTCGGCGGTTTCGACGTGCTGCCGATGGACGGCGCTGTGGAATCCGCGGAGTGGCTCGACGGCTATTCCGAAAGCGATCCCGCGCACGACGTCGAAATGCGCGCCGAAGATGCGCTGGCCTACGTGCTCTATACCTCGGGCTCGACGGGATCGCCGAAGGGCGTGATGGTCCAGCATCGCGGTGTATACAATTATCTCGCCCATGCGGCAGAGGCATATCTCGACGACGCGCTGGCGGGCGCCGTGGTCAGCTCGCCGCTGTGCTTCGACGCGACGCTCACGACGCTGCTTGCGCCGTTCTTCGCGGGCAAACCGGTGCTGCTGCTGCCGGACGACGAACACGCACTCGACGCGTTGCACGCGATGCTGTTCGGGGTTCGCGACTGGCTCTTCAAGATCACGCCGGCGCACCTCGACGCGCTGGCCCAAATGCCGGGGCCGCTCACGAGCCCGCGCGAACACGTCATCGTCGTCGGCGGCGAGCAGCTGACGACGGCAACGCTGCTGCACTGGAAGAATGCGTTGCCGCGCGCCACGTTCGTGAACGAATACGGTCCGACCGAAACCGTCGTGGGCTGCTCGACGTTCACGGTCTCTGGCTCCACGCCGAACGCGGAGATCGCCGGACGGGCGGCTGTGCCGATCGGCAAGGCGATCGCCAACACCGAGCTTTTCGTGCTCAACGAGGCGCTCGTGCCGCAGCCCGTCAACAGCGTGGGCGAGCTCTACATCGCCGGCGCCGGCGTTGCGCGGGGCTACGTGAACCTGCCGGCGGAGACCGCATCGCGGTTCGTCGCGAACCCGTTTGGCGAAGCCGCGGCCGGGCGACTCTACAAAACCGGCGATCTCGTGCGCTGGCTGCCTGACGGCAATCTCGAATTCCTAGGGCGCGTCGACGAACAGGTGAAGGTCCGCGGCTACCGCATCGAGCTCGGCGAGATCGAAGGACAATTGCGCCTGATCGACGGCGTGCGCGAAGCCGCCGTCGTTCTCGGCGGTCGCGGCGGGGAACTCGTCGCGTATGTCGTTGCAGACGACGCCATGCCGGGTGCGCGCTATCGCGAACGCCTCGCACAAGCGCTGCCCGACTACATGGTGCCGGCTGCCGTCGTCGTGCTCGAGGAAATGCCGCTCACGCCGAACGGCAAGGTCGACCGCAAGAAACTGCCCGCCGCAGATCTCGCTTCGGCTCCGCAAGAGGACTACGTCGCACCGCGCAATGCGGTCGAGGAACGCTGCTGCGCAATTTGGCAGGAGCTGCTCGAAGTGGCGCGCGTCGGAATCCACGACAACTTCTTCGACCTTGGCGGACATTCGCTGCTCGCGCTGCGCCTGCTCGGCCGCGTGCGCGAAGAGTTCGACACCGAACTGCCGCTGCGCGCACTGTTCGCAAACCCGACCGTCGCGGCATTCGCCGTGCTGCTCGGCTCGGCCGCGAAGCCCGCGTTGCCTCCGATCGAGAAGGCTGCGGCTGGCGATGCTCCGCTCTCGTTCGCGCAGCAACGCCTCTGGTTCATCGACCGCCTTCAGGGCGGCAGCATCCAGTACAACATGCCGGGCGTGTTCAAGCTCGAAGGCGCGCTAGACGAGACCGCGTTCGTGTGCGCGTTGCGCGAAATTTTCCGGCGTCACGAGGTGCTGCGCACCGAGTTCTTCGAGACCGACGACGGCGTGCGTCAGCGCGTTCGCGATGAATTCGAGCTGCCGCTCGCGATCCTCGATCTATCGCATCTGCCGGCGCAGGAACTGGACGGCGAAATCCGCCGTCGTTGCTTGAGCGACCTCGAAACACCGTTCGATCTCACGCGCGATCTGCCGCTGCGCGTGACCCTGCTGCGTCGCTGCGCGACCGAGCACGTGCTCGTGTTCAACATGCATCACATCGCTTCGGACGGCTGGTCGATGGCGATCCTCGTGAAAGAGTTCTGCGCCTCGTATGCCGCGCATGTCGAAGGCCGCGAGCCCGCGCTGCCGCCGCTCCCGGTGCAGTACGCCGATTACGCCCGGTGGCAGGCGCGCCACGTGACGAAACGGGTGCTCGAGCGCGGCATCGACTACTGGCGAGAGCGGCTCGCCGGCGCACCGGCCGTGCACGCACTGCCGCTCGATCGGCCGCGCCCCGCGAAAGCCACGTACCGCGGCGCCGCGCATGCGCAGCGTCTGCCTGCGGAACTCGCGCGCCGCATCGCCGCGTTCTGCCGCACGGCGGACGTCACGCTTTCGATGTTCCTGCAAACCGCGTTCGCGGTGCTGCTCGGGCGCTGGAGCAACGAGACCGACGTCGTGATCGGCACCACGGTCGCCGGGCGCACGCAGCGCGAAACCGAAGCGCTGATCGGCTTCTTCGTCAACAGCCTCGTGTTCCGTGCGGATTTGTCGGGGAATCCGCGTTTCGCCGATCTGCTCGGCGCGGCGAAACGGCAGATCCTCGCGGATTTCGATCATCAGCACGTGCCGTTCGAGGCGCTCGTCGAAGCGCTCAATCCCGAACGCAGCTTGAGCTACAGCCCGCTGTTCCAGGTCGCCTTTTCGCTGCACAACAACGAGCGCGCGCAGATGACGCTCCCGGGCCTCGCGTTCTCTGCCATGGCCCAGGAAACCACCACCTGTCATTTCGAGCTTGTGCTCAATGTGCTCGAAACGGACGACGCGCTGCACCTGGGCTGGGTCTACAACCGCGATCTGTTCGACGCGGCGAAGATCGCGAACCTCGCGGAGAGCTTCGGCGTGTTGCTCACGACGCTCCTCTCGAATCCCGACGTCGCGATCCAGGAGGCGTCGATCGTCGACGCCGCCGTGCAGTCGGCGGGTTTGCGCGGCGCGGCGCTCGCGCTCGGCGCGGACGCGACGTTTTGCGCGCTGTTCGACCGTGCGGCGCAGCGCCATGCCGCCGCCGATGCGGTGATCAGCGGCGAGCGCCGGCTGAGTTACGACGCGCTGCGCGAGAAATCCGACCGCCTCGCGCGCTGCCTCGCAGATCTCGGGATCGGGCCCGGAAGCCGCGTAGGCATCTACATGGAGCGTTGCGCGGAAATGCTCGTCGCGATGCTCGGCGTCGCCAAGGCCGGCGCGGCCTATGTTCCGCTGGAGCCCGGGCATCCCCAGCCGCGCATCCGCTACATCGTCGACGACGCCGACGTGGAGTTACTGCTGGTCAGCGCGGCGACTGCGAACCGCACGATCGAGGGCGTCGACGTCTTCGCGATGGATGACGCCGTCGCCGACGACGGCTGGCTCGCGGAATTCGCCGACGGTGCCGCGTTGCCGCACGCCGCCGCCGACGATCTCGCGTACGTGCTCTACACCTCGGGTTCGACGGGCAATCCGAAGGGCGTGATGATCACGCACGGCGGGCTCGTGAACTATCTGCGCTACGCGGGCGAAGCGTATCTCGAAGCCCAGATCGCCGCCGGCATCGTCAGCTCGCCGCTGTGCTTCGACGCGACGATCACGTCCTTGCTCGCGCCGCTCTGCCACGGGCGATCGATCGTGCTGTTGCCCGACGACGACGGGGTGCTCACTGCACTGGCGGATCATCTCGCGCAGGATCGCACGGCGTATCTGTTCAAGATCACGCCCGCGCATCTCGAGGCGCTTGCGCATGACGTTGCCGCGACGCCTGCCTCGCTTCAGAAGCACGTGCTCGTCATCGGCGGCGAGCAACTCACAGGCGCGACGCTCGCCGCATGGCGACGCAGACTGCCCGCGGCCACGTTCGTCAACGAATACGGTCCGACCGAAACCGTCGTCGGCTGCAGCACCTATTTCGTGCGGCCCGGCGATGCCGAGATCGATGTCGACCGCCCCGTGCCCATCGGCCGCCCGATCGCCAACACGACGTTGCACGTGCTGAGCCCGCACGGGCTTCCGCAACCGGCTGGCTGCATCGGCGAGCTCTACATCGGCGGCGCCGGCGTGGCGCGCGGCTACGCGAAGCTCGAACGCATGACCGCCGAACGCTTCGTCCGCGATCCGTTCGCGTCGTCGACGGACGAGCGCCTGTACCGCACGGGCGATCTCGTCCGCATGCTCGCGGACGGCGAGCTCGAGTTCGTCGGACGCGCCGACGGTCAGGTGAAGATTCGCGGCTATCGCATCGAACTTGCGGAGATCGAGGCCATGCTGCGCCGGCAGCCTGCGGTGCAAGACGCGGTCGTTGCGCTGGCCGGCGACGCCGAAGACAAACGGCTCGTCGCCTACGTCACGCTCGATGCGGCCGCGGTGCCCGCCGCCGCGCGCATGGTCGCGCTGCGCGCCGAGCCGGGCTTCGCTGGCGAGACCTGTTATCGCGTGGGCGGCGGCATCGAGCTCTGCGGCGTCAACAAGGCGGAAACCGAATACCTGCACGACGAAATCTTCGTGCACAAGGTCTACGACAAGCACGGCATCACCGTGCGCGAAGGAGACACGATCTTCGACGTCGGCGCGAACATCGGCGCGTACAGCATCTTCCTCGCGACGCGCTTCTTACGTCTGACGATCCACAGCTTCGAGCCGATTCCGGTCGTGCATCGTCGGCTCGAGGCCAACGCGCGCGTCTTCGGGCCCGACAAGATCCACGCCCATTGCCTCGGCTTGTCCGATGCCGAGAAGTGCACGCAGTTCAGCTTCTATCCGAACGTCTCGCTCTACTCGGGCATCGACAAGGGCCGCGCCGAGAACATCGACATCGTCCGCACGTTCCTGGTCAACAAGACCGCGGATGCTAGCGAACAGGCATCCGCCGGCGAACTCGAAACGCTCGCGGAAGATCGCCTGCGCACCGAGCGCGTCGATGTGAGCCTGTCGACGATCTCGGCCCAGATCGAGCGGCTCGGCATCGCCTCGATCGATCTCCTGAAAATCGACGTGGAGCGCAGCGAACTCGACGTGCTGAACGGCATCGCGCCCGAGCACTGGCCGAAGATCCGGCAGATCGTCGTGGAGGTGCACGATGTCGACGGCGCGATCGAGCGCGTGACCGCGATGCTCGAAGGCCACGGCTTCGCCGTGGTGCGCGATCAGGACGCCGATCTCATTGGCACCGAACTCTTCAATCTCTATGCACGGCGTCCCGCGCCGTCCGAGCCGTTGCCCGATATGGACGCCTCGAAGTGGCGCGGATCCCACGACGTAACTCTCGGCTTGCGCCGCGAACTCGAAGCCGCGCTGCCCGATTACATGGTGCCGTCGGCGTTCGTCCTCATCGACCGCATCCCGCTGACCCACAACGGCAAGATCGACTACAAGAAGCTGCCCGCGGCGGATGCCGCCGTCGGCCGCGAGCTGTACGTCGCGCCGCGCAGCGCCGCCGAACGCACGCTCTGCGAGCTGTGGGCGAAGCTGCTCAAACGCGAACGCGTCGGCATCCACGACGACTTCTTCGATCTCGGCGGCCATTCGCTGCTCGCGCTGCGCATGATCAGCCACGTGCGCGAGGCGTTCGGCGCAGAGCTCTCGATCCGCTCGCTGTTCGAGCGGCCGACCGTCGCGGAGCTGGCCGCTGGCCTGAACTGCGAAACACCGCCGTCGCCGTTGCGTATCCCGCGTGCGGATCGCTCGCGTCCCTTGCCGCTCTCGTGGGCGCAGCAGCGCTTGTGGTTCTTCGACAAATTCGGATCGTCCGCGAGCACGGCGTACCACGTTCCGTTTGGATTGCGTTTGCGCGGACGCCTCGACGTGCACGCCTTGCGTGCAGCGCTCGATCGCATCGTCGCGCGACACGAAGCGCTGCGTGCCATGTTCGTGCTGCGTGATGGTCAGCCCGTGCAACTCTTCGCGCCGCCCGACGTCGGCTTCGCGCTTTCCGAGCATGACTTGCGGGCTTCGGCCGGCGTCACGCGCGAGGCGCAAGTCGCCGAGCATTGCCGCCTCGAAGCCTCGGCGCCGTTCGAGCTGACGCGCGGTCCGCTGGCACGCGGACGCCTGCTCAGCCTGGCCGACGACGATCACGTATTGCTCGTGACACTGCATCACATCGTCGTCGACGGGTGGTCGATCGGCGTGCTCGTGAAAGAGTTCTCCGCGCTGTATGCGGCGTTCCTCGACGGGCGCGCAGATCCGCTGCCGGCGCTTCCGATCCAGTACGGCGACTACGCCGCATGGCAGCGCCAGTGGCTGGTCGGCGAGCGCCTCGAACAGCAGCTCGCCTTCTGGCGCGAGTATCTGGCCGGTGCGCCGGCCTCGCTCGAGCTGCCGACGGATCGGCCGCGTCCCGCCGTGCAGAGCTTCGCCGGCGCGACGGTCGATTTCACGATCGACTCCGAGCTGACGACGCGCCTGCGCGCGCTCGCCAAGCGCAACGACGTCACGCTGTTCATGGTGCTCCTGAGCGCGTGGTCGTTGCTGCTCGCGCGGCTCAGCGGACAGAACGACATCGTCGTCGGCACGCCCGTTGCGAATCGCCGGTCGGAAGAAGTCGAGCCGCTGATCGGCCTGTTCATCAACACGCTCGCCATGCGCGTGCGCCTCGACGACGATGCAACGGTCGCCGACCTGTTGGCGCACACCAAGGCGTCCGCACTGGCGGCTTTCAGCCATCAGGACGTGCCGTTCGAGCAAGTCGTCGAAGCCGTGCAGCCCGTGCGCAGCTTGCGGCAAAGCCCGATCTTCCAAGTGGCGATGGGGCTCAACAACACGCCGGATCGCACCGAGCTCGCGCTGGAGGACGTAAGCATCGGCCAGTTCGACTTGCCGCATACGACCTCGCTGTTCGACATGGCCTTGCGTCTCAACGACGGCGGCGATCGCGTCGGCGGCGTGCTCGAATACGCGACCGAACTCTTCGATGCGGCGACCGTGCGACGCACGCTCGCACAGCTCGAGAATCTCCTGCGCGGCATGGCGGAGGACGAGCATCGCAACGCTTCCGCGCTGCCCCTGCTCGACGCCGCGACGCGTCGGCAGGTCCTCGAGGAGTTCAACGCGACCTCGGTACCATACCCGCGCGATGCGCTGCTGCACGAGCTGTTCGAAGCCGAAGCGGCACGCTCGCCCGCGGCGCCGGCGCTCGTGTACGAAGGCGAGACGGTGAGCTACGGGGAGTTGAACGCGCGCGCGAACCAGGTGGCGCACCGGCTGCAGGCAATGGGCGCCGAGCCCGATGCGCGGGTGGTCGTGTGTCTGGAACGCAGCGTCGAGTTGATCGTGGCGGAGCTCGGGGTGCTGAAAGCCGGCGCGGCCTACGTGCCGCTGGATGCGAACAATCCGCCGGAGCGGCTCGCGCAGCTGCTGGAGGATGCGGAGCCGATCGCGGTGCTGACGTCGGCGTCGCTGCGCGAACGCTTCGCGGGTGCGAAGGTGCCGGTG
>DASRGX010000304.1:0-25440 GCA_035650835.1 Rudaea sp.
CAAGAAGCAGATCCGCGACAACACGACGCCACGCCACGTGCCCGCGAAAATCCTGCAAGTCACGGACATTCCGCGCACGATCTCGGGCAAGATCACCGAGCTCGCCGTGCGCGAGGCGATCCACGGGCGGCCCGTCAAGAACACCGATGCATTGGCCAACCCGCAGGCGCTCGAGCAGTTCCGAAACCGCGCGGAATTGACTGCTTAGCCCCGTTGCGGGATTCGTCCTTCGCGTGCGTATCCACGGTCGCTCGACGCGACCCGGCAACCGCATTTCCGGTGCCTCAGTGCTAAGTCGCGTGGGCGGCCCTGGACCCAGACACCGGGCTAGTCTGCGTGCCGGTGGAAATCCTGCGGCTGTTCACGGCGACGACGCTGATTTCCGCGCTGATCACTGTACGCAGCGGCCGTGCTGCTGATCAACGGACTCATGCTGTACCGGACGTCGTGGCCCATTTTCCCTTAGCATATCCATTTCGCCCAGCGGTCGTCCGCGACCTGGCCTCTCGACCGTAGTGATGAAAATGGACATTAACGAGTTCCGGCCGTTGGCCCTCAACGACTTGAAAAGACCGTGCGCGTCGATGCGCGAGGAATTGCTGGCCGCGTTCGCGCGCGTGCTCGATCGGGGCTGGTTCGTGCAAGGACCCGAGCTCGAGGCGTTCGAACGCGAATTCGCCGCGTATTGCGGCGCGAAGAACGCGGTCGGCGTGGCCAACGGCACCGACGCGATCGAGCTCGCGCTGCGCGCCTTGGGCATCGGTCCGGGCGACGAAGTCATCGTCGCGCCGAACGCGGGCATGTATACGACGACGGCGCTCGTTGCGATCGGCGCGGTCCCCGTTTATGCCGACGTCGAAGAACGGCATCTCAATCTCGATCCGGCCGCCGCGGACGCGGCCGTGACGCCGCGCACGCGTGCGATCGTCGCGACCCACCTGTATGGACGCATGGCGAACGTCGAGGCGCTGCGTGAGGTGTGCTCGCGGCGCGGGCTCGTGCTGCTCGAAGATTGTGCGCAAGCCCACGGCGCCCGCCACGCCGGCAAACGAGCAGGAACGTTCGGCGATGCGGCGGCGTTCAGCTTCTATCCGACGAAAAACCTCGGCGCGCTCGGCGACGCCGGCATGATCGTCTGCGGCAACGACGAAACGGCTGCGCGGCTGCGGCGGCTGCGTCAATACGGCTGGGATGCCAAGTATCACAGCATCGAGGCGTCGGCGCGCAACAGCCGCCTCGACGAACTGCAAGCGGCCGTGCTGCGCGAACAGCTGCCGCTGCTCGACGCACGCAATGCGCGCCGCCGCCAGATCGCCGAACGCTATGCGCACGTGCGCCATCCGGCGATCACCGCCCCCGATGCCGGCGGCGACGACTACGTCGCGCATCTTTACGTCGTGCGCACGCCGCAGCGCGACGCGCTGCGCACGCATCTGAAATCGTTCGGCATCGCGAGCGACGTCCACTATCCGATCCTCGACTGCGATCAGCCCGCGTTGCGCGGCCGCGTCGAGCGAGCGGCCTTGCCGATCGCCACGCGCGCCTGCAATGAAGTGCTGTCGCTGCCGTGCTTTCCCGAGCTCGAAGACGCCGAAGTCGAACGCGTTTGCGAAGCGCTCGCCTGCTGGGAGCCGGCGTGAACTCGCTCGTGATTCCCGTTTACCGCAACGAAGGCTCGGTGCCGGCCTTGCTCGACGCGATGCGCGCGCTTGCGCAACGGGTCGCAGGTCTCGAAGTCGTATTCGTCGTCGACGGCAGTCCGGACCGCAGCTATGCGTGCCTGCGCGAGGCGCTGCCCGAGTTGCCGTTCCCGACGCAATTGATCGCGCATTCGCGCAACTTCGGCTCGTTCGCGGCGATCCGCACCGGCCTCGCGGCCGCGCGCGGCGAGCGCTTCGCAACGATGGCGGCGGACCTGCAGGAACCGATCGAGCTCGCCGAGGAATTGTTCGCGCGCCTCGCACGCGACGAAGCCGACGTGCTCGTCGGCACGCGCGACGGCCGCGCCGATCCTCTCGGCAGCCGCATCGGCTCGGCGACGTTCTGGTGGTTGTATCGCCACCTCATCAATGCCGAGATTCCGCCGGGCGGCGTGGACGTGTTCGCGTGCAACCGCACGTTCCGCGATCAACTGCTCGCGCTCGAAGAACAGCACAGCTCGCTGATCGGACTCTTGTTCTGGGTCGGGTTCCGGCGCGGCACGGTGAGCTACACGCGACGCGAGCGCCAGCACGGACGCAGCGCGTGGACGTTCCGGCGCAAGCTCAAGTACATGATGGACAGCGTGTTCGCGTTTTCCGATCTGCCGATCCGGCTGCTGCTCGTCGCCGGCACGCTCGGGCTCGTCGTCGCGGTGCTGCTCGGATTCATCGTGCTCGGTCTGCGCATGCGCGGCGGCGTCGCGGTGCCGGGTTATGCCGCGACGATGATCACGATCGTGTTCTTCGGCGGTCTCAACGCGTTCGGCCTGGGCCTCCTCGGCGCCTATCTCTGGCGCGCATTCGCCAACACGCAGCGGCGGCCGCTCGCGATCGTCATGCGCAGCGAATCCTTCGCCGGCCAGGAAACTTCCGGGAGTTCCGCACGATGAACGTCTTCGTCCACGAGCTCGGACGCTGCGAGAGCGCCCACGTCGGCGCGGGTACGCGCGTCTGGGCCTATGCGCACGTGCTGCCGGGCGCGAAGATCGGCGCGGACTGCAATATCTGCGATCACGTATTCATCGAGAACGACGTCGTCGTCGGCGATCGCGTCACGGTGAAATGCGGCGTGCAGCTCTGGGACGGTCTGCGCATCGAAGACGACGTATTCATCGGCCCAAACGCGACGTTCACGAACGATCGCTTCCCGCGCAGCAAGCGTTACCCGGAAAAATTCCTCGCGACGCACGTCGAGAGCGGCGCCTCGATCGGCGCCAACGCGACGATCCTGCCGGGCTTGCGCATCGGCCGCCACGCGATGGTCGGCGCGGGCGCGGTGGTCACGCGCTCGGTGCCGCCGCACGCGATCGTGGTCGGCAATCCTGCACGCATCGTCGGTTACGTCGACGGCGCGCCGCAGCGCGCCGAGCCCGAGTCGGTCGCGTTTCCGGCCGAGCCGGGCGCGGTGCCGACCGCCGTCGCAGGCGTGACGCTGCACCGGCTCAAACACGTGAAGGACCTGCGCGGCAGCTTGAGCGTGGGCGAATTCGCGCGCGACATCCCGTTCGCGGTGAAGCGCTATTTCCTCGTCTACGAGGTGCCGAGTGCGGAAACTCGCGGCGAGCATGCGCACCGCGCCTGCCATCAATTCCTGATGTGCGTGCACGGACGCTGCGCGGTCGTCGCCGACGACGGCGCGCGGCGCCAGGAATTCGTGCTCGACCGACCCGATCTCGGCGTCCATCTGCCGCCGCTCGTCTGGGGCACGCAATACAAGTACACGCCCGACGCCGTGCTCCTCGTGTTCGCCTCGGAACACTACGATGCGGCCGACTACGTGCGCAGCTACGACGAGTTCCTGACGCTCGCCCGCGGCCGCGCATGAGCACCGGCATCCGCGGCGAAGCGCTGCGCTTTCTGCTCGCCGGTGCTCTGAACACCGCGGCGACGTACGCGGTCTATCTCGTCCTGCTGCGCGTCGCCGACTACACGCTTGCGTACACGATGGCCTATGTCGCCGGCATCGTGCTCGCCTATGCGCTCAACACGGCGTTCGTGTTCCGCGTGCGGCGATCGCTGCGTGGATTCGCGGCGTTTCCGCTCGTCTACGTCGCGCAATACGTCGCCGGCGCGCTCGTGCTAAATCTCGCCGTGCGCGTCTTAGGCGTGCGCCAGGAGCTCGCCCTGCTCGCGAGCATCGCGGTCACGGTGCCGCTCACGTTCGTGCTGAGCCGTTTCGTGCTCAAGCCCCGCATCGCACCCTCGGGAGGCCCTCATGGCTGAGGCCAAGCATTCGCTGCGGGATCTCGCGGTCCTTCTCGTCGTCTGGGCCGTGGCCGCGGCGTATTTCGTCTGCAACCTCGGACATGCGCAGCTCGTCGTCCGCATCGAGACGGACGCTGCGGACCTCGCGCAGGTCTTCCACTCGCCCAATCTGATGTGGAACGAGCTCGAGTCCAAGAAGACAGCGCTCGAGCCCGGCCGCAACGACGTCGCGTTCGCGTTGCCGGGCCTGCTGGCCGGCCCTGTCGTGCGCTTCGATCCGGGTCGCCGCCCGACGACGTACCGGCTGTCGGCGATGCGCTGGGTGTTCGGCAACAGCAGCTTGCCGATCGCGCCGGAGAGCGTCGTCAACATGCGGCCGGACGCGAGCTCGCTGACGCGCGACGGCGACGATCTCGTGCTGACGGCACGCGACGACGATCCGCAGGTCGGAGTGCCGACGCCGGGTCTGCGGCAGCGAGCGCTGCTCCCGCTCGCGCTCGCGGCCCTCGCGCTCGCGTTCGTCGTCGCGGCTTGGCGGCGCCGCGTCGCGCCGCCGAAAATCGCCGGCGCGCTGTTGGCGCTTTGTGCACTTTTATACGCGGGTGCGTGCGTGACGATCGGGCCGCATCTGCCGATGCACGACGACTGGCGTTACCTGCTTCCCGGAGATTGCAACATCGTCGACGGAGGCTGGGCGTGGCTCGGCATCGTCGGCAACGACACCTATTTCCTCACCAACCAGCTGCTGGACTTCGCGGTCCTGAAACTCTCTCATGTGGATTTCGGCTGGATGCGCGGCGTGGCGGTCGTCCTGCTGCTGCTTCAGCTCGCCATGGTGTACGCGATCGTGACGAGGGCTGCGCGCACGGCTCCGGCGGTCGCCGCGGTGGCGGCGATGCTCGGCATCTGGTCGCTCGCCGAAGGCGCCTATTGGTCCACGACCGGAATCGCCTACCAGCAGGCGCTGCCGACGATGTTCGGCAGCTGCATGCTGCTCCAGCTCATCGACCGTGACGGCGTGCTGCGTGCGCCACGCTCGGTGGCGGCGATGCTGCTCTGCTGCGCGGCATCGGGGCTCGCCTACATCTCGGGCGGACCGCTCATCGCCTCGCTTGGTGCGGCGCTCGTGCTCGCGACCTATGCGCGTGACGCGGCGCCGAGACGCAGCGGCATGTGGCTCGCTGCAGCCGGCGTGCTGCTGCTCGTGCTGCAAGTCGTGCTGGTATGGCGGCGACAGGGTTCGCTGCTCGAGCACAATCACCACTCGGAATCGGTGTACCCGACGGATTGGCGCTTCTGGTACTTCTATTTCGCTCTGTTCGGCCGCGCGCTCGGCTACGGCGGCGTTTCGTTCGGCCTCGACGTGTTCTTCGGCGCGATCGTGCTCACGCCGGCCGTGGTCCTCGGAATCGAGCGGTTGCTGCCGCGGCGCCAGGCCGACGGCGCGCCGGCCGCGTGGACGATGCTCGCGCTCTATGCCGGCCTCGGCTGTGCGAGCTATGCGGCGATGGTCGCGTTCGGCCGCGCCGGTTTCGCGAGCGCGGACGTGGCCCCGGCGATCGTCACCACGATGGGCAAGGGACGTTTCCACTTCTGGCCGATCGCGGCCATGCTGCCCTACGTCTGGCTCGGCTGGGCGGCCGTGATCGCGCGGCTGCGCGCCGGCCGGGCGCTCGTCGGTGGCGCCGTTGCGCTGCTCATGCTGTCGCCGAAATCGGTGTGGCTGCTTGATCAAGTAGGCGTGTTGCGCGAGCTCAGCCAGACCGCGCGCGAAGGCGCGCGCTGCATCGTCGCGCATCTGCCCGACGCGGAGGCGCAGCGGCCGGTCGTCTGCACCGTGATCACTTCGGCGCCGGTGAATTTGGGCCCGACATTGCTCCATCTGCGCGCGGAAGGCGCACACGTGTACACCGACATCCTCGACGCCGCGGACGTGCGTCCATGAACGGCGTGCGACCGCCGCTGCGCGAAGCGCCGGCCGCCGCCGGCGCGTGGTGGCGTCCGGAGCTCGGATACCTGCTCGCGATCTTCGCCGTCTGCTATTTTTTCAGATTTTCCACATTTACACTGTCGATCGACGACGAGTTCGGCGCCCTGCGCGACTCGCCCGACGTATGGATGATCCAGGGCCGCTGGGGCATCTACCTGCTCGAGCGTTTCGTCGTGAGCCAGCAGGTATTGCCGTTCTTTCCGCTGTTCGTCTTCGGGTGCTGCGTATGCTTCTCGTACCCGCAGCTGCTTGCGGCGTTCGGCGTGCCGCGCCTGCGCTTCGTGCACTACGCGGCATTTCCGCTGTACGCGGCGTTTCCGATCTGGACCTTCGCGCTCTCGTTCCTTTCGAACACGCTCGGTTTCGGCCTCGGCTTGCTGGCTGCGGCTTGCGCGGTCGCGCGCTTCGCGTCGCTCGCGGTCGGCGTTTCGCAAACGATGCGGCCCGGGACGAAGCGATCCCCGGCACGCGATTTCGCGGCCGCGTGCGGCTTCGGTGCGATGGCGCTCGGCTTGTATCAAAGCTTCTTGTTCTGGATCGCAGCGCTCGGGCTCGCCGTGATCGTCGTGCACGCCATCCACGAGGACGCACCCTGGCGCCGCACGTTGACGCGCTGCATCGTCCTCGGTGCCGTGGTGATCGGGGCGATCGTCGTCTACGAGGGAGTGGAGATCGGCATGCTGCACGCGCTCGGCCTCGGACGCGAGCGCTATGTGGGCAATTTCCTCAACCTGCCGGCGCTGCTTCACGACCCTGTGCACGTGCTCGCGCTCGCCGCGCTGAATGCCGCCTACGTTTACGGCGGCGGCATCCATGCCTTCGGAGCGCCTGCGTATGCCTATGGGCTCGTCGTGCTCGCGGGACTCGCGGCCGTCGCGACTTGGCCTGGGGTGGCCGCGTCGCGGCGTTGCCTTGCCGCGCTGCTCTGCGTGGCAGTGCTTGCGCTGCCGTTCACCCTGCACGTCGCCGCCGGCGGCGACCTGCCCGGGCGCACGCTGCTCGCCGCGCCCGCGATCATGGCCGTGTTCGCGCTCCTCGGCATGACCTCGCCGCGGCCGCGGCTCGCGAAATTCGCGTCGGCCATGGCCGCCGTCGCCGTGCTGCAGACACTCTATGTCGACAACCTGCTGCAGACCGCTAACGAGTTCGCGCGCAAGCACGACGAGGCGCTCGCGGCGGCGCTCTATGCGCGCATCGTCGAGGTCGACCGCGGCGTCGATGCCGCCCATCCGCCGATGATCGACGTCTGGGGCGGCGAGCCGTTCGATTCCGTGTATCCGCGCCCGCTGCCCGGCACCGCAGGCTATTCGTTCTTCGAGTGGGACGGCGGCAATATCTATCGCATCGTGAACTATATGCATCTGCTCGGCTACCCGCTGTTCAGGATTCCGAGCCTTCCGGAGCGTCATCGCAACGACGCGGCGTTCGCAGCGATGCCGGTGTGGCCGAACCCCGATTCGGTGCGCGCCGCGAATGGCATGGTCCTGATCAAGCTCGGCGCCGCTCCGGGCTTCCGCTGATGCCGGCCGTCGGCCGGCCGTGTGCGCAAGTCGTGCAAGAACGTCGCGGAACGCCCGGCGGCCTTGCGCTTTTCCCCGCGCCGCCTATGCTCTGGGCAAGAGTGAGCATCTGGAGAACTGCCATGGGCAGACGTCATCTTGCTTCCATGGCGCTGTGGGCCGTTGCTGTGTTCGGCTGCACGACGGCGCACGCTACGATCACGGTCACCGCACCGCCCGCGGGGTCGACCACCGTCGCCGCGGGCGACGACTATGCGACCCAAGTCATCGGCGACGCCTGGGACATGAGCAACCCCCAGGACATCGATACCGACGAATCGGCCCAGTTCAATGCGCAATCGTTCTCGGGCGGTCTGTTCACGGCGACCTATGCCACGACAGGCTGCAACAGCGGTTTCTATCCGCTGTTCATGGGCTACGGCACGCAAACCGTAGCGATCGCGCGCGGACCGCTCTATCCGGTCGACACTTCGCACTACCGCTACTTCACGGCCAAGTTCAAGGCGACGGGGACCAACGCGTCACTAAACAACATCCTGTTTTTCTTTCAGGACGGCGATAGCCGCGTGAACAACACCTATGGTGCGTCGACGTTCAAATCGGCCAATGGCAATCAGTGGGAGATTCTGACCTGGGACCTCGACACTGAGTTCTCGACGGGCACGCCCTACAAGCCGTGGACCAGCCTGCCGCACGTGCAGGGCATCGAGTTCGTCCCCTGCAATTCGGCGACGGGCGGCGGCCTGCAGGTCGATTGGATCCGGCTCACCGCAGCGCCGTCCGCCGCCCAGATGTACACCGTGATGTGGTCGGATACGGGCGGCAATACGAGCTACACGATCAGCGCCGCCGACGCGGATGGCGCGACCTATATTTTCACGAATTCAGCCAGCGGCACCTCGTATTCCGCGGATCTCTCGCGCCTCGCGCCCGGCGACTATCACATCACCGTGGCCGGCAATACGAGCGGCACGGCGACGAGCGCAGGCGTCCTGCACGTCAACGCGCCGCCGCAAGTCGCCGTGACGGCGCCGAGCCAACGCGGCGAGCAGTCGCTGAGCTATGCCGTGCAGCAACAGGGCGGTCAATGGGCCGTACCGATGTCTGCCGCCGACTTCAAAACGCTCGTCAACTTCAAGAGCGTAGGCGGGTCCTACTTCACGAACGCCACCTGCGGTTCGGGCTCGTTTTGCGGAGTGCCGACGAACGCCGACCCCGAGTTCATCATGAACACGACGGGTCATACCATCGACGCAAGCTACTATCGTTCGGCGTGCTTCACGCTCGAAGTCTACGCGCCGCGCAACGTCGGCACAGGATCGATCGCGCGGCTGCTGTGGGGCGTCAGCGCATCCGCCGTCTCGACGACGACCGACATCGTGCTCGGAACCGGTCTCGTCGAATACTGCATGCCGGATCTCGCCGATTCGACCGCCGTGCCGCTCGTCTCCGGTTCGCCGCAGCCGTGGGCGGGCAATCTCGGGTACTTCCGCATGGACCCCGACGAGATCACGCCGGCCGCCGTGTGCAGCAACGCAAGCCCGCCGCAGAGCTGCTTCGTGCGCCTCGACTCGGTGATCCTCTCGCCGTTCGCCAGTGCGAACCCGGGCTACACGTTCAAATGGACGTTCAGCGATGCCGAAAGCGCATCCGCTAACGTGGATATCTACCTCGATCCCGACAAGATTCCGGGCAACGGCAACGAAGTCCTCATCGGCACCACGACGGCGAGCAGCGGCAACAACCAGTTCGTCTGGGGCGGCTCGGGCAGCGTCAACTACGGCAAGTACTACGCGCTGTTGGTGACCGACGACGGCACGAACTCGGTATCGCAATACAGCGGCGGACCGATCATCGTCGGCCCGAGCGACGGCATCTTCCGCAACGGTTTCGATTGATCAAAGCGCCAGCAGGGCGCGAGCCTCTGCGTCCGGTGGAGCGAGAGAGCGAAATCCGCCGGCGAGGCGTGCGTTTTTGCCATTGCCGTGCGTTTTACGATTCGAAATGCCGCAAGTGCGCATCCGGAGGGGCCATGTCGACCCGCTACCGCGAACCTTGCCGCCTTCGCGCTCTTTCATGACGCCTTGGGCCACGTTCCTACGTATGTAGTGGGATCAAGTATCATGAGCCCCGCGCGGCGGACCGGCGGCGTACGGGATCGCGAAATCTGAGGAAAAGTACATCCTGCCATGGCCAACCAGCGACACGTGGGCGCCGTTTCGGTCGCTCCTCCAGTTTCAGCGGCATGCCCGCCGGCGGCGCAACCGGGGCTTGCGAGCGGTACTTCGGTGCAGGCGCCGACCGCCTCGGCGATACTCGTGCTCGGCATGCACCGTTCGGGGACGTCTGCGCTCGCACGCGTGCTCGGGCTCATGGGTGCCTACATCGGCGAGCCGGAAGTCCTGCTGCCGAGCGACCCCGACGACAACCCGACCGGTTACTGGGAACGCGCCGAGATCAACGCGCTGCACGACCGTTTCCTCGAGAGCCACGGCTGGAGATGGGATCGCGTCGCCGGGTTCGAGGCGCACCAGCTCGAATCCGAAGCGGCTCGCGTGCTCGCGGCCGGCATCGGGGCTGCGGTGTCGAATCTCGCCGCGCATGGACGGCCGTGGCTCATCAAGGACCCTCGCCTGTGCCTTACGCTGCCGCATTGGCAGGAACAGCTGCGCGCGCCGGCGTGCGTGGTGGTCGTGCGCGATCCACGCGAAATCGCCGCCTCGATGCATAGCGGGCCGCGCGGCGAGCTTACCTCGCCGTACGTGCTCGCGCTCTGGGAAAAATACCTCGGCAGCTCCCTCTCGGCGCTGCGCGGCCGGCGCGCGGTCTTCGTGTCCTATGCGGCGTTTCTCGAAGATCCGCCAGCGCAATGCGAGCGCTTGCTGCGCGCGCTTGCCGATCTCGGCGTGGGAGGGCTGCGCGCGCCGGCGGCGACGGAGCTCGCCGAATTCCTCGACGCTCGGCTGCGACGCAGTGCCCCGCAATCGCACGTGAACCTCACGCCTGCGCAAACGGCGTTGTACGCGTGGCTCGATGCGCAGAGCCGCAGCTCCGGAACCGTAGCCGTGAACGGGTTTCCCGAAAACGGCGGCGTGGACGCGGCACTCGCCGAGTTCGAATCCGCGTTCCGCTATCACCGCGAGCTCGGGCATGGCGAGGCGATGGTCGAGACCGGCGCGCGGCTGGCGAAGATCGAATCGATGCTCCACGATCAAGCGCGCGTACGCGAGGATCTCGAGCGCGAACGCCAGCAGGGCGAGGCTGCCCGGCACGCGCTAGCACGCGAGCGCGAGCGCAGCGAAACGCTCGCGCATCAAGTCCACCAAATCGACGCGAGGCTCGCCACCGCTATGCGGGATGGCGAGCACCACCGGGTGCGCGCCGATGCCGCACAGCAGCATGCGGAGGCTCTGCAACAGCACATCGACGCCCTGCAGAACCATGCGGACGCTCTGCAGCACCTCACGGGCACACTGCGGCAGCACGTCGCGGATCTGCAGGCGAGCATCGGCGACCTCAAGCGTTCGTGGTCCTGGCGCCTGTCCGCACCGCTGCGCGCGCTCGTACGCGTGCTGCAATGGCCACTATCGGCCAAGACCGAACAGCACCTGCACCGCTGGTATTACGGCCTGCCGGGCGTCGACGCGACGCGCAAGCGCGCCCTGGTCGTCTGGCTGCACCGGCACGCTGCGTGGCTCACGCGCCGCACCCTGTCGTATCAGCTGCATGCCCGTTCGGAAGCCGCAACCGCGCCCGCGCCGCCCGGCACCGCCGTGGCCAGGCGCATGGATGAAGCGCGTGCCGCAGCGATTCTCGCCGGCCTCGCGGAACCGGTCCGCATTTCGATCGTCATGCCCGTCTACAACGTCGAACGGCGCTGGCTTCTGGCGGCGGTCGAATCGGTGCGCCGGCAGTTCTATCCGCATTGGGAGCTTTGCATCGCCGACGATGCCTCGAGCTCGAAGGAAACGCTCACCGCGCTGGCGGAGATTGCGAAATTCGGCGATCCGCGCATCAAGCTGACTCGCCTGCCCAAGAATCTCGGCATTGCCGGCGCCTCGAATGCGGCGCTCGCGCTCGCCACGGGCGAGTTCGTAGGCCTGCTCGACAACGACGACGAGCTCACGCGCGATGCGCTGCTCGAGGCGGCCTCGACGATCGCCGCGGAAAATGCGGACGTCTTGTACTCCGACGAAGACAAGCTCGACGCGGACGGCCAGCATGTCGAGCCGCATTTCAAGCCCGATTTCAACGGCGACTATTTCTTCTCGATCAACTACGTTTGCCATTTCGCCGTGCTGCGGCGCTCGCTGATCGAACGCATCGGCGGTTTCCGCACCGGCTTCGACGGTGCGCAGGATTACGATCTGCTGCTGCGTGCGACCGAAGCGGGCGAGCGCGTCGCCCACATCCCGAAAGTGCTGTATCACTGGCGCAAAACCGCGAGCTCCACGGCCACGGCGAGCCAAGCCAAGCCGAAAAGCTGGGCCGCGGGCGAGCGCGCGCTCGCCGAGTCGGTCGCGCGCCGCGGCATCGACGCGGACGTCGTGGCGGGACCGTATCCGAACACCTACCGTGTGCGGCGGCGGATCAAGGGTTCGCCGCTCGTGAGCATGCTCGTGCCGTTCCGCGACAAACCCGAGCTGCTGGCGACGTGCGTTCGCTCGATCCTCGCCAAAACGGAATATACGAATTTCGAGATCCTCGGCATCGACAACGGCAGCACCGAAGCGCCGACGCACGAGCTCATGCGCGAACTCGAAAAGCAGGATCCGCGCGTGCGCTTCGTGCGACACGACGTGCCGTTCAACTATTCGGCGATCAATAATTTCGCTGCACGCCAAGCGCGCGGCGAGCACTTGCTGCTGCTCAACAACGACACCGAGGCGATCGCGCCGGAGTGGTTGCGCGCGATGCTCGAGCATTCGCAGCGGCCCGAAGTGGGCGTGGTCGGAGCCAAGCTTCTGTATCCCGACCGACGGATCCAGCATGCGGGAGTCATCGTCGGCATCGGCGGCGTGGCCGGCCATGCGCACCTCATGGAGCTCGCCGACGGGCCGGGCTATTTCGCGCGCGCGCAACTGGCGCAGGATTTGAGCGCGGTCACGTTCGCCTGCGCGATGACGCGGCGGACGGTCTTCGAAGAGCTCGGCGGCCTCAACGAAACCGAGCTCGCCATCGCGTTCAACGACATCGACTACTGCCTGCGCGCGCGCGAAGCGGGATATCTCGTCGTCTACACACCGTTCGCCGAGCTCTATCATCACGAATCGCGCACGCGCGGGTACGAGGACAATCCCGAGAAACAAGCGCGCTTCTTCCGCGAGATCAGCTACATGCAGCAACGGCATCGCGCGGTCCTCGATCGCGGCGACCCGTACTACAACCCGAATCTGCGCCTCGACACGAACGATTTCAGCGCCAAACCCGGCTACGTCGAAGCGCTGCCCGTCTGACACGCGGCCGATGCTCGCCGTCCTCGTCATCAACCACGGCACCGCGGGGGCGACGCTCACGTGCTTGCGGGCCTTGCTCGCCGAGCTTGGCGATGGCGCGCGTGCGTTCGTGCTCGACAACGGCTCCGGCGGGGACGACGCCGCCACCCTCGGCGCGTTCGCCGCCCTGCACCCCGAACGCATCCGCTTCGAGGTGAGCGCGGCGAACCTGGGTTTCGCGGCCGGCATGAATCGGCTGCTGCGCCTGGCTTTCGCGAACAAAGCGATCGATCGCGTGCTGCTGCTGAACAGCGATGCGGAACCGACGCCGGGTCTGATCCGCGCGATGGAAGCGCGGCTCGACCCGGCCTCGCGCATCGAGCTCGTCGCTGCGCGCATGCTCGCGCCGAAAAGTGGAAATGTGGACAGCCTCGGCATCGCGCTGTTCCGCTCGACGCTCGCGTCCAACCGCAAGCGCGAGGACGAAACCCTGCTCGGGCCGAGCGGCGGCTGCGCGCTGATCACGCGGCGCGTGTTCGAGCACCTCGAGGCAGCGCACGGAGAATGGTTCGACGAGACGTTCTTCTGCTACGCGGAGGATACCGACCTCGCCGTGCGTGCGCGCTGGCTCGGCTACCGACCGGCCTTCGCGGGCGACGCGGTGGTGTTCCACGCAGGATCGCTGTCGTCGGGCGGTCCCGACAACGATTTCGTTCTCTATCACGGCATCCGCAATTCACTGTGGTGGCTCGTCAAGGACGCACCCGCGGG
Source organism: Rudaea sp. (assembly GCA_035650835.1). Taxonomy (GTDB): domain Bacteria; phylum Pseudomonadota; class Gammaproteobacteria; order Xanthomonadales; family Rhodanobacteraceae; genus Rudaea. The sequence continues at coordinate 13,622 of DASRGX010000304.1, forward strand.
CTGGCTGCTGCGCTCGCTGCCGTATTTCCTGCTGCTGCACGGCGGCATCTGTTTGCGGCATCTGCGACGCGGCCGGCTCCGCGTGCTCTGGCGCCTGTACCGCGATGCGCTCGCCGGGCTGCCTGCGATGTGGCGCAAGCGCCGGCGCATCCGCGCAACGCGCTGCGTGCCCGCGCGCGAGTTCGCCTCCTGGGTCGAGCCGCATTTCTACGAGCGGGACTACGTCCGCCGCGCGTGGCGCGAACTTTGGCGGGGAACGTGATCGAACTCAGCCCGACAGAAAGTCGCGCAAGCTGCGCGTGCGTTCGCAGCATTCGCCGTAGAAAACTTCGTCGTAGTGCACATCGACCGGCAAGGTCTTCGTCCAGGCGAGTGCGGTCGTCGCGGTTTCGTTGACGCGCGACATGCGATAGGGGGCGAGCCCGAAGAGCTCGGTCACTTCGTCGGCGAACGCCTGCAGCCGGTCGTGGCGGAGAATCAGGCAGCGACGCGCGCGCTCCAGCGCGAGGTCGAGATGCGCGCGCGTAATCGCGCCGAACGGCAGCGTCTTGACGTCACCGCAAAAATGCCGCACGAGCGGGTTGTCGAGGAAGTTCTCCGCCGGCGTGCGTTCGAAATTGAGGTACGATTCCACGAGCTCGCGCGGCGGACGTATCGTCGCCACGATGCGCGGCTCCCCGCGGCAGATGTCGCTCGCGAACGCGTAGTCGAAATGTCCGAACAGGAGCTCCCGCGATCGCGCGAGCTCGCGATATGTCGTGCGCGCCTCGGGCACACTGACGCCGGGACGTTCACCATAGACGAGCAACGCCGGCAGCGTGGAGAACGCGTAATCGACGAAATGGCGCAGGGCCGTTCCCGCGGTCTTGGGGATGTGCATGAAGCAGAGCGGCCCGCCGGCTCCGGGCGGCTTCAACAGCTGGCTCGTGTAGAACCGGCGGACGTGCGCAACGCGCCCGCCGACGCGCACCTCCAGCGTGAGTATGCGCGACGTGCGGGCCGTGTGCTCGCGATCGAGGATCAGCGACCAACCGATCACGGATTTGCGCGGCATCGCCCGCGCGGCGTCGCTGCGCTCGTGAAACTCGACCGACAGCGGCACGCCGTCGGCGAGGAACGCGATGTCGGACGGCGCCAATGGCCGCTCGGTGGCGATCCAGCCGCCGCAGCGCTGGCCGAGATTTGCGATCAGAAACCCGGCCGGCAGATCGATGTGTACGTGTATACCCATGCGCCGGGCGGCGCGTTCAAGCGAGCGCCGCGTCGAGTTCGGCGCGCAAATCGGCGACATCCTCGACGCCGACCGACAGCCGGATCAAGCCGTCGCCGATGCCGAGCCGCTTGCGGTTCGCCGGCGGCACCGAGGCGTGCGTCATGATTGCCGGATGCTCGATGAGGCTTTCCACGCCGCCCAGCGATTCGGCCAGCGCGAATAATTCGCAGCGTTCGAGCGTCTTGCGCGCCTTGCGCAGGCCGCCCTTGACCTCGACCGAGATGATCCCGCCCGGCCCATCCATCTGGCGCTTGGCGAGCGCGTGTTGGGGATGCGATTTCAAGCCGGGATAGATCACGCGGGCGACGGCCGGGTGCCGCTCGAGCCAGCGCGCGATCTCGAGCGCGTTCTCGCAGTGCGCGCGCATGCGCAGGTGCAGCGTCTTCAAGCCGCGCATGGCGAGGAACGCGTCGAACGGCCCGGCGACGGCGCCGACGGAATTTTGCAGAAAGTACATTTTTTCGACGAGCTCCGCGTCGTCGCCCGCGACGACCACGCCACCGACCATGTCCGAATGGCCGTTCAGGTATTTCGTCGCCGAATGCAGAACGAGGTGCGCGCCGTGCTCGAGCGGGCGCTGCAGGATCGGCGAGCAGAACGTATTGTCGACGACGAGCAGAAGTCCGTGCTTGCGCGCGAACGCGCCGAGCTTGGCCAGGTCGACGACCTTGAGCATCGGGTTCGTCGGCGTCTCAGCCCAGATCATGCGCGTGTTCGGCTTGAGCGCCGCCTTGAGCGCCGCACCGTCGTTGAGATCGAGGAACGTGAAATCGAGCCCGGCGCTGCGCCGGCGCACGCGTTCGAACAGGCGGTACGAGCCGCCGTAGAGATCGTCCATCGCGATCACGTGGCTGCCCGAGTCGAGCAGATCGAGCACGGTCGCAGCGGCCGCAAGGCCGGAGGCGAATGCATAACCGGCCTTGCCGCCCTCGAGCGCAGCGACGCATTTCTCGTACGCGATGCGCGTCGGATTCTGCGTGCGGCTGTACTCGTAGCCCTTGTGCACGCCGGGGCTCGCTTGGACGTACGTGGAAGTCGCATAGATCGGCACCATGATGGCGCCGGTGGACGGGTCCGGGCTTTGGCCGGCGTGGATGGCGCGCGTGCCGAGACCGAGTCGTTGTTGCGGATCGTTCTTCTTCATTGACGTTTAGCACTCAAGGCAAATGCGGGTCCGTTCGGCTGGTCGGTCTGTTCAAAACCGATGCTGACGTCGAAGCCGCGAAAGGCGAGGAAATCGAGGATAGTCCGGCGTGAAAGCCAGCGGCTGTGCGATTCCGGGCCGCCGCAGAACCCGGACCAGTCGAGCGCCGCATTGTAAGCTTGTTGCGCGAAGCGGTATTCGAAACCTTCGTATTCGCCGATCTGCGGCTCGGAGAATTTTTTCGCCAATTCGCTGTTCGAGGCGACGCTCTGCTCGTCGTAGTAGTGCGTCCAGATGAAGAGCCGGTCCGCGCTTTTGCATATGAGATCCAGCAGTTCCATCGGCTGCTGCATGTGATACAGCACTCCGCTCGCGAAGACCAGGTCGAACTTGGTCTTGTTGTCACGCAGAAATGCGACGAAATCGCCGAGCAGCAGGTTCGCGCGCTCGAGGCCAAGCAGGTGTTTCACGCAAAGGCACTTCAAGAACGCACGCGAATTGGCTTCGATCGACGTTATCGAGCGCGCCCCACGCTGCTGCAGCATGAACGTATGGCCGCATTCGAGAGGACCGAGCTCCAGCACGTTGGCATTGGCGAAGCCGCCCAATTGACGTTCCGCCCAGATAACGCGGGCGTCTTCGAACAGCTTTGCGAATCCGGGCCGGGTGACCAACCCCAGATCCTCCGGCAATTTCGACGACCATTCCCCGTCAAACAGATCCATGACATTTTGATCGGCCGGCGCCTTCATCACATAGTGAGCGAGAATATCCATCGGTCCCCCCCGGGTCATTTGACCGCACCTGCTGCGTTGACCCAACGGAACGGAACGCTCACCTTCCTTGGCGGCGCTACCAATGCGTTTGGTCAGCCGACGATCATTATCGCATGCATTGTTTACGTAGCCCGCTACTGCACGCGCCGGCGCAGATAATTGAGCAGATCGATGCGCGTGATGAGGCCCAGGAACTTCTCGCCGTCCATGACGATGGCCACGTGCCCGGCTTCGAACACGGGCAGCAGCGACTCGATCGGCGATTTCACGTCGAGGATTTGCAACCGGCTCACCATCGCCGTCGAAACGGGGTCGCGGAACCGCGCCTCGTCGCCGTAGACGTGGAGCAGCACGTCGGATTCGTCGACGATGCCGACGATGCGATCGCCGTCCATGACCGGCAGCTGCGACACGTCGTAGAGCTTCATGCGCTGGTAAGCCGTCGTGAGCGGCTCGGCCGGACCGACGACCACGGTGTCGCGCTGCGAGTACGGGCGCAGGATCAGATCGCGCAAGTCTCCATAGTGCCGGCGCTCGAGGAAGCCGTTGTCGAGCATCCAGTAGTCGTTGTACATCTTCGACAAGTACTTGTTGCCGGTGTCGCAGACGAACACGAGCACGCGCTTGGGCGTCGTTTGCTCGCGGCAATATTTGAGCGCGGCCGCGAGCAGGGTGCCGGTCGAGGAGCCGCCGAGGATGCCTTCCTTCGCGAGCAGCTCGCGGCCGGCGAGAAAGCTCTCCTTATCGGTGATCGCGTAAGCCTTCTTCACGCGCGAGAAATCGGAGATTCCCGGCAGGAAATCCTCGCCGATGCCCTCGACCATCCACGATGCCGATTTCGTCGACAGCGTGCCCTCGTTGATGAACTGGGCGAGGATGCTGCCGACCGGATCGGCGAGCACGAGCTCGACGTTCGGCGCGGCGCTCGCGAAATGCCGCGACAGGCCGGTCATGGTGCCCGAGGAGCCGCAGCCGAACACGATCGCATCGAGGCGCCCATCCATTTGGGCGAGGATCTCGGGCCCCGTGCCGTGCTCGTGCGCGTACGGGTTGTCGGGATTGCCGAACTGGTTGATGAAATAGGCGCCCGGGGTCGTGCGGGCGATCTCGGCCGCGAGATCCTGGTAGTACTGCGGGTGGCCCTTGGCGACGTCCGAACGCGTGAGCACCACTTCGGCGCCCATCGCCTTGAGATTGAAGATCTTCTCGCGACTCATCTTGTCGGGAACGACGAGGATGAGCCGATAGCCCTTCTGCTGCGCGACGAGCGCCAGGCCGATGCCCGTGTTGCCGGCGGTGCCCTCGACGAGCGTATCGCCAGGCTTGATCTTGCCGGCGCGCTCAGCGCCCTCGATCATCGACAAGCCGATGCGGTCCTTGATCGAGCCGCCCGGATTGGCGCTCTCGAGCTTGAAGAAAAGTTCGCAATTTCCACAATCGAGACGCTGCGCTTTCACGATCGGCGTGTTGCCGATCAGTTCGAGCACGCTTTGATGGATCGCCATGCAGGTTCCCCGGGCGCGCGGGCTGCCGCCCGGCGACGACTCAACGGTATGCGGCGGCCCGCCGCGTCAGTGTCGGGCGGCAATGATACCCGAAGGGGACGGCCGCTGCGCCGCTGCGGCCTTAGGCGCCGGCGCGCCGAACGCGTAGCCGGCGCGCGCTGATTCGATTGGCGGGGTCAGTGGGTCGTGGAGGTGCGATATCGTTCCCAGAGATACGTGAGCTTGTCCTTGGCGCGGAGCTTTTCCTTCTTCATGTTGTGCAGCGTCGTGTCGTCCAAGGGCAGCACGCCGAGTTCCGCGTCGCGCACCTTGCTGTCGAGCTCCTGGTGGCGCTGATACAGGCTGCGGAACTCCGCATCGCTCTTGATCAAAACTTCGACGTCTTTCTGCTGGTTCTCGAACATCAGCCGACCTCCTCTTTTGCGCAGGGGCGAACGCGCGGCCGCGCATCCCGGCAGCGGCGCGGGTTCGCTGAAGCTTGGGTGGGGATGGGTGAACCCGGCGGCGCGACCGCTCGCGCCGCCCACCGGTGTGGTGAGACAGGCGCCTGTTCGTTCACGATCGCTGCGATCATAGGGCTCGCTGTGGCGCCGCGGGGATGGCTCGAAGCTTCCGCGGCACGTTCGACCCTACTCCTTCGGTTTCGGCCGTGCAACCGCTTTTTTTCAGAATTATTAAGTAACTGATTTCAGGCAACTATTAAGACGTTCCGAGCCGTTCAGTGGTCTTCGAGGATGACGTCCACGCGACGGTTCTTGGCACGCCCTTCTTCGCTGTCGTTCGAAGCAACGGGACGGCTCGCGCCCATGCCGATGCTCGTGATTCGCGAAGGCGCCACACCGGCCGCGATGAGTGCGTCACGCACCGAATCGGCGCGTTTTTGCGACAGCAACTGATTCGCATTCGGATTGCCGCGCGAATCGGTGTGGCCTTCGATGCGGATCGGCTTGCTGCGATCCTGGTTCACGAAACCGACGAGCTTGCCGAGGCTCGCCTTGGCTTCGGGCCGCAGCGCCGCCTGTCCGGGCGCGAAGGCGATATCGTCGAGCGTCATCTGCATGCCTTCCGCGCCGCGCGTCGGCCGCAGGTTTTGCAAGCGTCCGCGCAGATCCGCGGCGGCGGCCTCGGCGAGTTCGGCTTCTTTGCGTGCGAGCTCGGCTTCCTTGGCCTGCGCGTCGGCGATGCGCTTGGTCTGCGCCGCCTGCGCACGCGCAGCTTCGGCAGCCTGTGCGTCCTGTTCGCTCTGCGCACGCGCAGCTTCGGCCTCGGCGCGCAAACGCTCGGCCTCCTCGGCCTGGGCGAGGCTTTGTATGCGCTGCTTCTCGGCCTCGAGCCTGGCCTGCTCGGCGTCGCGGCGGCTCGCTTCCACGAGCATGCGATCGTGCTCGTGATCGAGCGCCTCGAGACGGTGTTCTTGATCGGCGGCTTGCGCCGCCGCATAGGCGATGTCGACGCGGCGCTCGGCCATGTAGAGCCGGTACGCGCGCATCTGCTTGCCGCCGCTGTCGTTCGCGAGCGCCTGCACGGCCTGCTCGGCGAGCGCGCGTTCGGCGGGCGCGAGGTTCCCCAGCACCGGATCGGCCTCGAGCTCGTTCAGGCTCGCGCGCAGGCGCTCGTAGTCGAGATCGTGCTTGGCCGCGTGCGCGGCGGTTACGGCGCCCGCGGCAAGCAGGCCGAGTGCTACCCAATGTGCCGCGCGCGTCATGGTTGGCTCGTCTCCGTGGCGGTGGCCGGGTTGTTCGCGAGGTCCTGGCGCAGTTGCGCGTTCTCGCGCGTGCGGGCTTCGACTTTCTCGCGCGCCTTGCCGAGCCGCGCCTTGACGGCAGCGAGCTCGCTGTTCACGCGCGCCTCGTCGGCGAACTGCTGCGCTGCGGCGTAATCGTGCTTGTCGGCCGTCGCGCGTGCCTGGCTCAGCCGTTCCTCGGCGTTGCGCAGTTCGAGTGGCGCGTAAGTTGCTGCTCCTGCGTTGCGGGCCGCGTCGAGCGCGCGCGCCGCATCGTCTATGCCCAGCGGAGGCGGTTTGGTGGGTCCGCAACCGGCGGTTACGAGCAGCACTATGACGAGCGCTCGATGGATTTTTCGCCGATTTGGTGTCATAAACGTCACGTCGCAACAGGGGTGGAAAGAAGGCGACGCTATTGTGGGAAAGCCGGCCGCGCAAGGCAATGGCCCGACCACCGTCGCAGCGCCGGAATTCCGGAAAAAAAAAAAGCGTCGCCGTTCGCGACGGCGCGATCGAGCAGCAGAGGCAATCATGGACATCGGCTATTTTCTCAAACTGATGACCGAAAAAGGCGCGTCGGACATGTTTCTCACGACGGGCGCGCCGGTGAACATCAAAGTGGAAGGCAAGCTCTACCCGCTCGGCAACACGGGTCTGCCGGGCGGCATGGTCAAGAAGATCGCGTATTCGCTCATGGACGAAGGTCAGGTGCCGCAATTCGAGCGCGATCTCGAGCTCAATCTGGCGATCGCGGTCAAGGACGCGGGCCGCTTCCGCATCAACGTGTTCAAACAGCGCGGCGAAGTCGGCATGGTGATCCGCGCCATCAAGAGCGACATCCCGTCGATCGAGCAGTTGCGCTTGCCGGTCCTGTTCAAGGAGCTGATCATGGAGCCGCGCGGCCTCGTGCTGCTCGTCGGCGCCACGGGATCGGGCAAGTCGACGACGCTCGCCTCGATGATCGACCATCGCAACTCGAACGTTTCAGGTCACATTCTGACCATCGAGGACCCGATCGAATACCTGCACCGGCACAAGAAGTCGGTCGTGAACCAGCGCGAAGTGGGCCTCGACACGCGCAGCTACCACGAGGCGCTCAAGAATGCGATGCGCGAAGCGCCCGACGTCATCATGATCGGCGAGATCCGCGACACCGAGACCATGGAGGCGGCGATCGCGTTCTCGGAAACCGGTCACCTGTGCCTGGCGACGCTGCACTCGAACAACGCCGACCAGACGCTCGAGCGCATCCTCAACTTCTTCCCCGAGTCGGCGCACCGCAACATCCTCATGAATCTCGCGCTGAACCTGCGCGCGGTCATCAGCCAGCGCCTCGTGATCGGCAAGGACGGCCGCCGCATGCCGGCGGCCGAAGTCCTGCTCAACACGCCGTTGATCCGCGACATGATCCGCCGCGGCCAAATCCACGAGATCAAGGATGCGATGGACCGCAGCCTCCAGGAAGGCATGCAGACCTTCGATCAGGCGCTCTTCACGCTTTACAAGGAAGGCAAGATCGAGCTCGAGGAAGCGCTCAGCAAGGCCGATTCGCGCGACGGCCTCGCGCTCAAGGTCCGCCTTGCCGAAGGCGGCGACGCTCCCGTGCACGATCCTTTCGACGCCGCGACGTTCTGACGAGAGGGAGTGGGGAGTCGGGATTCGGGATTCGGGATTCGTAAAAGCACCAGCTCGACGCAACTCAATCCCCAATCCCCAATCCCGATTCCCAAACTACCGCGGCGCGTCGGGCTGATTTTCCGGCTTCGCACGTTCGAACGCGTCGAGCTTCATGCATTCTTCGGCGATGCGGCTGATGTGCGGGAACGGGCTCAAGTCGAGCGACCAGCGCCGCGCGTTGTAGACCTGCGGAGCGAGGCAGATGTCGGCGAGCGTGGGTTCGTCGCCTTCGCAAAACAACCCGGTCGAGGGATTGTCGGCAAGCAGCGACTCGAACGCCGCGAAGCCTTCGCGCATCCAGTGCTGCGTCCAGCGATCGCGCTCCACTTGCGGCGCATTGAACTCGCGTTCGAGATATTGCATGACCCGCAGGTTGTTGAGCGGGTGTATGTCGCAGGCGACGATCTGCGCGAGACCCCGCACGCGCGCGCGCTCGCGCGCCGTCGCGGGCAGCAACTTGCGCTCGCCGTCGTAGGCTTCGTCGAGATACTCGATGATGGCCATCGACTGGCGGATCACGCGCTCGCCGTCGACGAGCACGGGGACGAGCCCTTGCGGGTTCACGCGGCGGAAGATCGCGCTGTGCTGCGCGCCGCCGTTGTCGGTCAGGTGCGTCGGCAGGATGTCGTAGACGAGGCCCTTGAGATTGAGGGCGATACGCACGCGGAACGCGGCACTCGAGCGCCAGTAGCTGTAGAGCTTCAAGCCTTCATTCGGCATTCCGATCTCTCCCCGCCTGCTGCTCGGCAGCCGCCAGGGTGCCTAAGTGCCCGGTAAAAATCAAAGCCCGGCGCAACATGCGGGCGTCACGCCGCAGCGGGCGGCCTGATGACCTGCTCGATCGCGCCGAAGATGCTACGACCTTCGCGATCGAACATCTCGATGCGCACCGTGTCGCCGAACGAGAGGAACGGCGTGCTCGGCTTGCCTGCCGCAAGTGTCTCGAGCGTGCGGCGTTCGGCGAGGCACGAAGCGCCGCGGCTTTCGTCTTGGTTCGCGATCGTGCCGGAGCCGACGATCGTGCCTGCACCGAGCGGCCGCGTTTTCGCCGCGTGCGCGACGAGCTCGGCGAAGCTGAACTGCATGTCTTCGCCCGCTTCTGGCGCGCCGAACCACTCGCCGTTGATGTGCGTGACGAGCGGCAAGTGCACTTTGTCGCCCTGCCAGGCGGCACCGAGCTCGTCGGGCGTCACGAACACGGGCGACAAGGCCGAGCGCGGCTTCGACTGCAGGAAACCGAAGCCCTTCGCGAGCTCGTTCGGGATCAGATTGCGCAGGCTCACGTCGTTGACGAGGCCGATGAGCTGGATGTGCGCCGCCGCGTCGGCCGGCGTCACGGCCATCGGAACGTCGTCGGTGACGACGACGATTTCGGCTTCGAGATCGATGCCGTAATCCTGGCTCGTCACGACGACCGGATCGCGCGGGCCGTAGAAGCCCGCGCTCACGGCCTGGTACATGAGCGGATCGGTGTAGAAGCTCGCCGGCACCTCGGCCCCGCGCGCACGGCGCACGCGCTCGACGTGCGGCAAATACGCGCTGCCATCGACGAATTCGTAGGCGCGCGGCAAGGGCGCGGCGAGCGCGGCCGGATCGAGCGCGAACACCGCCTCGCCGTTGATCGTGTCGGCATGGCTCGCGTTCAGGAGCTCGTAGATGCGGGCGAGCCGCGGCGCTGCGTTGCTCCAGTCTTCGAGCGCCGCCTGCAACGTAGCGGCCACGTCGCTCGCGCGCACGGCCTTGGCGAGATCGCGACTGACGACGACGAGCGTGCCGTCGCGGCCACCCTCTTTCAATGATCCGAGTTTCACCGTGACTCCTTGGAGAATTTCGATGGCACGTTCGTGTGGGAGTGAGCCGCAACCGCCGCTGCGGCGACCGTGTCGAAATGCCGATTCCAGAAAAAGCTTACCAACTGCACGTATTGATACCAAATGACGCAAGCGAGTACCGGCCCGAGCACTGCGACCCCTCCGAAACGCAGATACACGCACCAGCCGCCGATTACGTGCGTACGCACCCGCGCACGTGCGCCAGGCAGCGGCCAGCGTCCTGCGCGCAGCACGCGCCACGAGACCAGCGTAATCCACGCCGCAGCGCCAAGACCGAACAACACCGGGACGAGCAGCGCGACGCTCGCGTGATCGGCCCAACGCGCCGAACCGAGAACCGGATCGGTCGCCATGAGTCGATGGAGCGCCGCCGAACGTTCGGCCAACCACGGTTCCCAAAGCGACGTCTTGAACGCCGCAAGCAGTGCCACGGCCGCTATGCCGATGCCTACGGTGCGCAGCCTGGCGCCCGGGGACCTCGGCGTCGGCTCGATGACTTCTCCTGTCCGGCACCCGGCGAAGATATCGCGCGTGAAAATCGACGTCATGCCGGCTTCGCCGCTGGCTTGCGCAAGCGCGCGGTCAGGTTCGGGTCGAGCGGCAGACGGCTGCCGAAATAGAGCTTGCCGTAGGCCTTCTCGATGCGATCGCGCCGGAACTGGCGCCAGCGGTGCTTGAGCACGGTCCAGGCATCGCGACGCGCCGGCACGCGTGCGGCATTGCCGACGCGCACGAGCTCGAGTCCCGTCATGATCGCGAGCTGCTCGATGCTCGTCGCGGAGAGCGCCGTCTGATGCGTGAGGTCACCGTGCTGGTGCACGCGGCCGAATGGGCTCTGGCCGTTCGGAAAGCGTGCGATCAAGAGACCGCCGGGCACGAGCAATGCCGCGATCTGGCGCAGATTCGCGACGAGCGCGGCCTTGTCCCAGTGCTCGAGCACATCGAATGCTGCGACGAGGTCGAACTGCCGGCCTTGCGCGACGAGCGCCTCGAGTGCGGGCGGATGCGCGTCGAAACCCTTCGCGCGCGCAAGCGCGACCACGTCCGCGTCGATCTCGGTGCCCGAAATATTCGCACCCTGCGCCTTCGCCCACGCGAGAAATCCGCCGTCGCCGAAGCCGATCTCGAGAACGCGGCGACCCTCGAGCGCGATGCCGTCGAGCTCGGCGGCGTAATAGCGCGCCTGGCGCTCGCCGACCGCGAATTCGCCGCGCCAGTCCTTCCACGCCGCATACGCGTCGTAAAGGCGGCCGCCGTCCCCGCTCGCGTCGTTCACGGCCGCGACCGTCAAGCCGGCGCGGAAAAATGCTTGCGCAGGCCTTTCCAGCACTCGTGGTAATCGCGCTGCAATTGCGGCGATTCGAGCGCCTGCCTGGTCGGACGGATCACGAGGCGCGTCTCGAACATGAAGGCCATCGTGTCGACGATGTGATTGGGGCGCGTCGTGTCGGCCGCGCTCGCCTTGTCGAAGCTCGCCGCATCCGGCCCGTGGCCGCTCATGCAATTGTGCAGGCTCGCGCCGCCCGGCACGAAGCCGCCCGCTTTCGCATCGTAAGCGCCGTGGACGAGGCCCATGAATTCGCTGGCGACATTGCGATGGAACCACGGCGGCCGGAACGTGTGCTCGGCCACGAGCCAGCGCGGCGGGAAGATGACGAAATCGAGGTTCGCCACGCCGGGCGTATCCGACGGCGACGTCAGCACGGTGAAGATCGACGGATCGGGATGGTCGTAGCTGATCGAACCGATCGTGTTGAAGCGGCGCAGATCGTATTTGTACGGCGCGTAGTTGCCGTGCCAGGCGACGACGTCGAGCGGCGAATGATCGATCTTTGCCGACCAGAGATGGCCCTGGAACTTCGCCACCAATTCGAAATCGCCGTCGACGT
>DASRGX010000305.1:0-37996 GCA_035650835.1 Rudaea sp.
TGCGGATACGGCCGTATGGGACGGCCGCTACGCGAACAATGCCTGGCTGCAGGAAATGCCGCGCCCGTTCAGCGAGCTCACCTGGGGCAATGCGGTGCTCGTCTCTCCGGCGCTCGGCCTCGGCGACGGGGATGTCGTCGAGCTGCGCTTTCACGGTCGAACCTTGCTCGCGCCCGCGATGGTCCAGCCCGGACAGGCCGAGGACAGCGTTTGTCTGGCGCTCGGCTACGGGCGGCGCGGCGCCGGCCATGTCGGCGACGGTGTCGGTGTGGACGCGTATACATTGCGCACTGCCGACGCGCCGTGGTTCGGCGCGGGCCTCACGCTGCGCCGGACGGGCGCGCGCGAAGCGCTCGCCTGCACGCAACGGCACTTCGAGCTCGACGGCGGCGATCCGGTACGCCGCCTGCGCTACGCCGAGTACCGCGCGCATCCCGAAGCGGCTCGTCGCGAAGAAAAAGCGCGAAGCCTGTACGCGGAATTCCCGCGCGGCGAGCATGCCTGGGCCATGAGCATCGACCTCGGCGCATGCATCGGCTGCAAGGCCTGCGTGGTCGCCTGCCAGGCCGAGAACAACGTGCCGGTCGTCGGCGCGGAGCAGGTGCGGCGCGGCCGCGAGATGCACTGGTTGCGCGTCGATCGCTACTACGAAGGCACGGCCGAGCGTCCGCGCTGCTACCACCAGCCGGTGCCCTGCATGCATTGCGAGCATGCTCCCTGCGAGCTCGTGTGTCCGGTCGAAGCGACCGTGCACGACAGCGAAGGCCTCAACGTGCAGGTCTACAACCGCTGCATCGGCACGCGGTTCTGCTCGAACAATTGTCCCTACAAGGTGAGGCGCTTCAATTTCCTGCGCTACCCGGAACCTGCCGGCGAGAACGCGCCGGCGCTGCACAACCCGCAAGTCTCGGTGCGCCGCTCGGGCGTGATGGAAAAGTGTACTTTTTGCATACAGCGCATCGCAGCGGCGCGCAGCGACGCCGATGCCGGCGGACGTCCGCTGGCCGACGGCGACGTCGTGACGGCTTGCCAGGCCGCGTGCCCGACGCGCGCGATCCGCTTCGGGGATCTCGCCGATCCGGCGAGCGAGGTCAGCGCTGCCAAACGTTCGCCGCTCGATTACGCCCTGCTGGGCGAGCTCAATACGCGGCCGCGCACGACGTATCTCGCGCGCGTGACCGACGCCCGTCCCGGCCTGGAGGATGTCTGACGTGGCCGTTGCGCCGGTCAGCGTCGTCGACCGCATCGCCGGGCTCGCATTGCGCACGCGCGCGCGCCGCGGTGAGCGCCTCGGTTTCGTCGCGTCGCTCGCGTGCACGCTGCTGTTCGTCGCAGGCATTATTTACCTGCTCGCCGTCGGCGTCGGCATCTGGGGCATCAATATCCCGATCGCCTGGGCCTTCGCGATCACCGATTACGTTTGGTGGATCGCGATCGGCATGGGCGGCACGTTCATTTCGGCAGCATTGCAGCTCGCACGGCAACCCTGGCGCAGCGCCCTCAACCGCTACGCGGAGACGATGACGGTCTGTGCCGTTTCGGTATCGGGTCTGTTTCCGATCCTGCATCTCGGCCGGCCTTGGTTTTCATATTGGCTGTTCGTCTATCCGAACAAGATGGCGCTGTGGCCGCAGTGGCGCAGCGCCTTGTATTGGGATTTCGTCGCGATCCTCGCGTACCTCATCGTTTCGATCCTCTACTGGTACGTCGCGCTGCTCCCCGATCTCGCCGCCGTGCGCGACCGCGCACGCACGCGCGGCCGACAGGTCTTCTACGGCCTGCTCGCGCTCGGCTGGACCGGGGAAGCACGGCAATGGCAGCAGCACGAGAGCCTGAGCCGGCTGCTCGCAGGCATAGCGCTGCCTCTCGTGTTCTCGGTGCATAGCATGGTCGCGCTCGATTTCTCGCAAGCTCTCCTGCCGGGTTGGCACTCGACGATTTTTCCGCCGTTCTTCGTCGCGGGCGCGGTCTATTCGGGTATCGCGATGGTGCTCGTGCTCGGCATCGGATTGCGCCGCGTGTTCGGTCTCGGCGACATCATCGGCGATGTGCATCTCGACCGTCTCGCGAAACTCATGCTCGCGTCCGGTTTCGTCGTCGCGTATTGCTACGCGGCGGAGCTCTTCAGCACCTTCATCGGCGGCGACGCGCACGAAGTGCACGTCGTCGCGTCGCGTCTCGAGGGTCCTTACGCGTGGACGTTCTGGACGACGCTCGTTTGCAACGTCGCCGCCATCCAGCCGCTCTGGTCGCCGCGCGTGCGGCGAAGCCCCGTCGCTCTGTTCGCCATCGCGTGCACAGTGCTCGTCGGTATGTGGCTCGAACGTTTCATGCTCATCGCGACGACGCTCCACGATACCTTCCTGCCGAACGAGCGCGCGATGTTCTACCCGACGACGTGGGACTTCGTTTTCCTGTTCGGATCGGTTGGGCTTTTCGCCTTGTTGATCATGCTCTGTTTCAGACTCGTGCCGGTCGTATCGATTGCGGAGCTGCGCACGGAGGCGGCGCGATGAGCATCCTCGCTGAGTTCGCGAGCGCCGACGCGTTGTTGAACGCCGCCTGCGAGGCGCGCGCCCGCGGCTACGATTCGCTCGAGGCCTATTCACCGACGCGTATCCCGGGCCTCGATGCGGCGCTCGGCCTCGCTGCGCCGCGCCTGCCCTGGTTCGCGCTGGCCGGTGGCGCGCTCGGCGGATTCGGCATGTTCGGCCTCGAGTGCTACGCGGCCATCTTCGACTATCCGATCGACGTCGGCGGGCGCCCGCTCGCGAGCTGGCAAGCTTTCGTACCGCCGGCACTCGAGACGACGCTGCTCGGCGCTGTCCTGTTCGCCGTCGCCGGGTTTTTGATCGCCGCTCGGATGCCGCGGCTGCACCAAGCCGCGTTCGATGTGCCGCGCTTCGCGGACGGCTACGATCGGTGGTTCCTGCTCGTGCGCGCCGACGGCGCTGTCTTCGATCGCGACCGCGCGCTGCGCTTCTTGCGTGAAAACGGCGCGCGTGAAGTTTCGGAGCTGCCGCCGTGAAGCAGTCAGCATGGTTCGGCATCGCCGCCGCCGCGCTCGCGCTCGGCGCTTGCGAGCGTGGCATGCGCGACATGTACGATCAGCCGAAGTACGGACCCTTGGCGCCGAGCGCGCTGTTTGCCGATGGCAATTCGTCGCGCCGCGGCGTAGCCGGGACGCTCGCGCATTCTGCGGGTTCGCGTGCGGCGTCGTCGGCGGGCCGCCGCGGTCTCGAAGCAGAGCTCATCGCTCCGGCCGTGACTGCCGCGCTCCTTGAACGTGGACGCGGGCGGTACGGTGTTTTTTGCGAGCCCTGCCACGGCAGCGTCGGCGACGGTGACGGCATCGTGCCGCGGCGGGGCTTTCCGCATCCGCCGAGCTATCACATCGATCGCTTGCGTGACGCGCCGGATGCGCATATCGCGGAAGTCATCGCGGACGGGTACGGAGCGATGCCGGCCTACGGCGATCGCGTCGACGCGGCCGACCGCGCGGCCATCGTCGCCTACGTACGTGCCTTGCAGCTCAGCCAACACGCGCCCGCAGCGCTACTGAGCGAGAACGACCGGGCGGCGTTGAGCAAGGGGACGCCATGAGCGTGCGGCGCGCGATCTCGCATCCTGCGTTCGCGCTCGGTGCGGGCGTCCTCGCGCTCGGCGCTTGCGCCGCGCTCGGCGCGCAATCGCCGCGTGAAAATCTTCTCTCCTATTTGTGGAGCTATTGGTTCTGGCTCGGCATTCCACTCGGCGGCGCGGTTCTGCTGCTCGTGCACGCATTGACGGGAGGCGAGTGGGGCGAACGCTTGCGCATCCCGCTGGTTGCGTCCACGCGGACGCTGCCTCTGTTCGCCGTTCTGGTGCTGCCGCTCGTGATCGGCAACGACACACTGTATGGCCACGTCGCCGCCGACGAGACGCTCGCGTACGCGCGTCAGATCTACATGGGCATGCCGTTCGTCGCATGTCGCGCCGTCGTCTATTTCGGCTTGCTCATGCTCGTTTCTCGCGCGGCGACGGCTCGGCCCACTCCGGGCGCGGCTGCGGCAGGGGTGATCGTCTACGCCTTCGTTCTGCTTGCCGCCACGGCGGATTGGAGCACGCGGCTCGTCCCGGGCTGGCACTCGAGCGCGGCGGGCTTGATCGCCGCCACCGCGCAGATCGGCAACGCTGCGGCGTTTGCTGCATTGTATATCTGTGTACGAGATGCACTCGGCGGCGGTCGCGGTGATATCGGTCTGCTGCTGCTCACACTCGTGCTCGCCTGGGCCTATGTTCTCTTCATGGAATACCTGACCGTGTGGACCGCGGACTTGCCGGCGGAAACGGCCTGGTATTTGCCGCGCACCGAGACGACGTGGCGCAGGCTGTCGCTTTCCCTCGCCATCGTCCATGGCGTGCTGCCGTTTGCGCTGCTGCTGTCCCCAGCGGTAAGGCGCAGCGCGCGCGGCGTCGGCGCGGCCGCGGCGCTGCTGCTGGTCGGCGGCGCCCTCGACGCGTGCTGGCGCATATTGCCGAGCGCCCGGCGCGGGGGCGTCGTGCTCCATCCGAGCGACGCCTTGGCGTTCCTCGGTATCGGTGCGTGCTGGTGGGCGGCGCTGCGGTACACGTTGCACCGCGATTCCCACCTCGACGAGGCGCCGGCACATGGCTGAGCGCCGACACGAGCACGAAAATGCGTTCGTCGATGCGCGCCGCGTCTGTGAATTTGCGGCGTTGCTCGCAGCGATCCTCGCTGGCGTCCTCGTATCGATGTATTGGCTTTGGCGCGGTGCGCTCGCGCCGCCGCCGGACGCGGCGTTGCGCGCATCGCCGAGCCTGCCCGTGCAACAGCTCGCCGACTTGCGTGCGCGCCAGCAAGCGCAGCTCGAAGGTTATGCCTGGCTCGATTCCGAGCATCGCTACGCGCGCATCCCGGTCGAGCGTGCGATGGCGATCGAGGCCGAACGCGCCGGCCACGATCGGCCGGAGACGACGCGATGAAACGTCTGTTCGTTCTCACCATGATCTTCGTGGCGTGCGCTGCAGCGGCGCAACCGCCGCAAGGTCCTTTGGCGGACGTCGGATTCGATCAGCGGCTCGGTGCGGCGGTGCCGCTCGACGCCGTTTTTCTCGATGAGGAAGGCAGAACCGTACGTCTGCGCGATCTCGTGCACGACCGGCCCGTTCTGCTGGCGCTCGGCTATTACGGATGCACGAACGTCTGCGGACCGGTGCGCGACGGCATCGCGCGCGCTGTTGCGCAGAGCAGCCTTACGCCCGGCGTGGATTTCGATGTCGTGTACGCGAGCATCGATGCCGCGGAGAAACCGGCGCTCGCGCGCGCAAGCCAACGGGAACTCGCGGAGCGCCATCCCGCGGCGCTCGTAACCCATTGGCATTTCCTGGCCGGCGCGTCGACGGCGGCAGTCGATACGCTTGCCGCGGCGATCGGGTTTCATTATCGCCGCGGTCCTGCCGACGCGTCCTTTGCGCATCCGGTCGGCATCGTGATCCTGACGCCACAGGGCATCGTGTCGCGCTATTTCTTCGGCGTGGGCTTCGACGCGCAAGCCGTGCGGCTTGCGCTCGTCGACGCCTCGGGCGAACGCATCGGTTCGCTGGCCGATCGCTTGCTGCTCCTCTGCTGTGGATTCGACGAACAGAGCGGCCGTTACAATCTCTTGATCGGAAGGCTGCTGAAAATTGCCGCCGCGGTGTGCCTTGTCGTGCTCGGCGCCGGACTTGCTCTGCTCGAGCGGCGCAGGCAGGCGGCGCCATGAGCGGGTTGCGCTTGTTCGAGCCGCAAGCATCGACGATCGCCGAGCGCGTCGATGCGTTGTTCGTCACGCTGCTCGTGGTCAGCGCGATCGTCATGATCGGCGTGTGGGCGGTCATGATCTGGTTTGCGGTCAGGTATCGCCGTGGCAGCACAGCCGACCGCAGCGCTCCGCCCGATCGGCACGTTGTGATCGAGCTTGCCTGGACGCTGATCCCGTTCGCGATCTTTCTCGGCGTCTTCGCCTGGAGCATCGCGTTGTTCGCGGAAATGCAGACGCCGCCGAAGGATGCGCAGACGATGTACGTGCTTGCGCAGCAGTGGTTCTGGAAGATCGAGCACGCGGGCGGCGTCACCGAGCTCAACGAGCTGCACGTGCCGATCGGTACGCCCGTGCGTTTGCTCATGACGTCGCAGGACGTGATCCACAGCTTTTACTTGCCGGCGTTTCGCGTGAAGCAGGACGTGCTGCCCGGACGCTACACGCAACTCTGGTTCAAGGCGACTACGCCGGGCGAATATCCGCTCGATTGCGCCGAGTATTGCGGCACGAATCACGCGGGCATGGGCGGGCGCGTTATCGTCATGGCGGTGACGGACTATGCGCGCTGGCTCGCCGGCCACGCTGGCGCGACGTCGCTCGCGCAGCGCGGCGCCGGGCTGTTCCGGAGCCTCGGATGCAGCGGCTGCCATGGCGAGAACGCGCAGGTGCATGCGCCGTCGCTGGACGACGTCTACGGCCGTCCCGTGCCGCTCGCGAACGGCACGACGAAGCTTGCCGACGAGAACTATCTGCGCGATTCGATCCTGCTGCCGCAGAAGGACATCGTTGCGGGATACGCGCCGATCATGCCGAGCTATGTGGGGCAGATCGGCGAAGAAGACGTGCTCGCGCTCGTCGCCTACATCGAATCGCTGCATCGCCGGCCGGAGCCGCCATGAACGCCGGCGCAGGGCAGGGCAGCTATCTCGACGCGGGCTATGGTCTGCGCTCGTGGCTCACGACGCGCGACCACAAGCGCATCGCCATCCTGTTCGCGATTGCGATCACGGGATTCTTCTTCCTCGGCGGCATTGCCGCGACGCTGATCCGGCTCGAGCTCATCACGCCGAACGGCGATCTCATGAGCGCGGACGCGTACAACAAGGCGTTCACGTTCCACGGCGTGGTCATGGTCTGGTTTTTCCTCATACCGTCGATCCCGGCGACGCTCGGCAATTTCCTGCTGCCGCTCATGATCGGCGCGCGCGATCTCGCGTTCCCGCGGCTGAATCTCGCGAGCTGGTATCTCTACGTGATAGGCGGAGTGTTCACTGTCGCAACGCTGCTCGCGGGCGGCGTCGACACGGGCTGGACGTTCTACACGCCGTTCTCGACGATGTTCTCCAACACGCACGTGATCCTCGTCGTCGTCGGCGTGTTCGTGGTCGGCTTCTCGTCGATCTTCACCGGCATCAACTTCCTCGTGACGATCCACACGATGCGGGCGCCGGGACTGACGTGGTTCCGCTTGCCGCTGTTCATCTGGGCGATGTACGGCGTGAGCCTCGTCATGGTGCTCGCCACACCGGTGCTCGCGATGACCTTGGCCTTGATCGCCATCGAGCGCCTGGCTCACGTGGGCATCTTCGACCCCGCGCTCGGCGGCGATCCGCTCCTGTTCCAGCACCTCTTCTGGTTCTATTCGCATCCGGCCGTCTACATCATGATCCTGCCCGCCATGGGCGTCGCGAGCGAGCTCATCGCTTGCGGCGCGCGCAAGACCGTATTCGGCTACCGCGCGATGGCGTACTCGATCCTCGGCATCGCGATCATCGGTTTTCTCGTTTGGGGTCACCACATGTTCGTCGCGGGGCAATCGCTGTACGCGAGCCTCGTGTTCTCGATCTTGAGCTTCGCGGTGGCGGTGCCGTCGGCGGTCAAGGTGTTCAACTGGACGGCCACGCTATACAAGGGCACGATCGATTTCCATGCGCCGATGCTGTATGCGCTCGGCTTCGTCGGCCTGTTCATGCTCGGCGGCGTCACCGGTCTCTTCCTCGCCGCGACGGCACTCGACGTCCACCTCACCGACACCTATTTCGTCGTCGCGCATTTTCACTACATCATGGTTGGCGGCTCGGTGATGGCCTACCTCGGCGGCATTCACTATTGGTGGCCCAAAATCACCGGGCGGCTCTATCCTGAGACGTGGGCGCGGTTCGCGGCGATCCTCATGTTCTTCGGCTTCAATCTCACGTTCTTCCCGCAGTATTTGCTGGGGTGGCTCGGCATGCCGCGCCGCTATCATGCCTACGCGCCGGAGTTCCAGGTGCTCAACGTGCTCTCGTCGGCGGGCGCGTCGATTCTCGCCGTGTCGTATCTGTTGCCGGTCGGCTATCTGCTTTGGTCGCTGCGCTACGGCGCACGCGCAGGCGCCAATCCTTGGCGTGCGACCGGGCTCGAATGGACGGTGCCGTCGCCGCCGCCCGAGCACAATTTCGACGAGACGCCGGTCGTCTCCGGCCCACCTTATGCCTACGACGCGAGCGAGCCATGGCCGAACACGCGCTGAGCGCCGAACAATTCGACGATGGCGTGCAGCAACGCACAGCGGCGACGCTCGGCATGTGGGTGTTCCTCGCCACGGAAGTCTTGTTTTTCGGCGTGCTGTTCGCCGCGTATCTCATGTTGCGCCTGCGCTTCGGCGCGGCATTCGCCGAAGCGAGCCGCCGCACCGATATGCTGGCCGGCACGCTCGATACGGCGATCCTGCTCACGAGCAGCTTCACGCTCGTCCTCGCGCTGCGCGCCATCGAAGCCGGCAGCCGGCGCTCGGCGGTGAGGCTGCTCGTCGCGACCGCGCTGCTCGGCGCGGCATTCCTCGGCTTGCACGGCATGGAATACCACAAGGAGTACACCGAGCATCTGATCCCGGGGCTCGATTTCGTCTACGCGGGCGAGCGCGCCGGCGGCGTCGAGATCTTCTTCTGCCTCTATTACCTGATCACGGGTTTTCACAGCCTCCATGTGTTGATCGGGGTCGTGTTGCTCGCCGTAATGGCGTGGCGCTGCGCGCTCGGCGCGTTCGGCCCGTTGCGTTCCACACCTGTCGAAATTGCCGCGTTGTATTGGCATTTCGTCGATATCGTGTGGGTGTTCGTCTATCCGGCGCTCTACCTCGTCTCGCGCTCGTGAACGTACGGCGACCTGAACCGTTGCGGCCACTGGCGATCACCTACGCCGCACTGCTCGCGCTGCTCGCCTTGAGCGCCGGCAGTGCATTGCTGCCGCTCGGCGTATTCAACGCGGCCATCAATATGGGCGTCTCCGTCGCCAAGGCGCTGCTCGTGATGAGCGTCTTCATGCGGCTCACCACATCGCCGGCCGTGGTGCGCCTGTTTGCAGCAGCGGGTTTCGCTTGGCTCTGCGTGCTCGTTTCGATCGCGGCCGGCGACTACCTGACGCGCTGAACGTTCGCCACGTAAACTGCGGCTTCCGCGTTCGCAGGGAGCAGCGATGACGGGCAAATCCGACGGCAGGAAAACATCGGCGGTAAGACGTCTATTCGGCACGCTGGGCCCCGGCGTGGTCACGGGCGCCGCCGACGACGATCCTTCCGGCATCGCGACGTATTCGATCGCCGGGGCGCAGTTCGGCAACCAATTCCTATGGGCGGCGCTGCTGACTTGGCCGCTCATGGGCGCCGTGCAGATGATGAGTGCGCGCGTCGGCATGGTGTCGGGGCGGGGTCTCGCAGGCGCGTTTCGGCAGAAGTTTCCACGGTGGCTCACGACCTCGTTCGCATGCGCGCTGTTCGCGGCCAATACGATCAACATCGCGAGCGACCTCTCCGCGATGAGCGACGCTGTGGCGATGCTCGTCGGCGGCCGCGCGCTGCTCTATGCGATCGCGTTCGGCGTGGGACTCTCGGTCGCGGCGATTCGCCTGCGTTACCGTCAGCTGGCGCTGGCTCTCGAATGGCTGGCGCTTGCGTTGTTTGCTTACGTGGCGACCGCGTTCCTCGTGCATGTCGATTGGGCCGACGTCGCGAAGGCCGTCGTGGTTCCGGCGCTGCCGCACGGCAAGGAAGCGTGGGCGACGCTCGTCGCGATCCTCGGCACGACGATCAGTCCCTATCTTTTCTACTGGCAGGCGGGACAGGAAATCGAAGAACAGAAAGCCAAAGGGCGCAACAGCGTGGTCGCGCGCCGAGGTGCGAGCCGCCGCGAAATCGATGCGCGGCGGATCGACGTCGGCATCGGTACGTTCTTCTCGAACGTCATTATGTTCTTCATCATCGTCACGACGGCGGCCACCCTGCACAAAGCGGGGCATCTGCAGATCGAGACGACGCGTCAGGCGGCCGAAGCGCTGCGACCGCTCGGCGGTCAATTGTGCTATTGGCTGTTCGCCGCCGGCTTGATCGGCACCGGACTGCTCGCGATCCCGACGCTCGCCGGATCGGCGGCCTACGCGTTCGCCGAGACGTTCGGCTGGAATTACGGGCTCGACAAACGGTTTCACCGCGCACCGTGGTTCTATGGCGTGTTCGTTCTCTCGACCGCGCTCGCGCTCGGCATCGATGCCGCCGGCATCGATCCCATGAAGGCGCTGTTCTGGTCCGCGGTCATCAACGGAGTGCTCGCGCCGCTCGTGCTCGTATGCATGTACCTGGTGTCCACCGACAGGGACATCATGGCTGGGCAGACGGTTTCCCGTCCGGTCCGTATCGCCGTCGGTGCCACCACGGTGCTGATGGCCGCCGCCGCAATCGGCCTTTGCGTTTTTTAGGGTTTCCCGAGCCCGCAGGGGTGGCGTGATCTTGCCCGCCTTCCAAGAGCCAAGGCACGCTGATGACCGTGAGCCGCGCGTCGCCGAGCTTGATGAGCCGCGCGCGCAAGCGTCGGCCCCGGTGCGCATGCAGAAGCTGCTGGTACCAATGTCGTTTGGCGACCTCGGGGATCAGCACGGCGATGTCGCGGTCGGGGAATTCCGTTTGGATCCTGCGGATCAATTTGAGCATCGGCTCGAGGATCGTGCGGCGCGACGCGGGCAGGAACATGAGCCTCGGCGGCGGCAGCCCGGCGGCGCGTGCGGGTGTCTCGACGTGGCTCGCCCAGCGCTCGCGCAGCCGGCGCTCGTGATCTTGCGAATCGGGGCCGGTGAGATGCGTGAGGTGGATCGCGACCAGATCGTGCGAGAGGCCGAGTCCGAGCCTGATGCCTTTCATGCCGAGCGCATCGAGATAGTCGATGGCGACGACCACGATCGGCGGCCGGAGCTCGCCCGGTTTCAGCGGCTCGAGCGCGCTTGCGCGTTGTGCCAGGCGTCTGTAGTAGGCGCCGATGCGGCGCAGCGCCGCGATCACGATCGGTATGACAAGCAGCGTGATCCACGCACCTTCCGCGAATTTGGCGAGCACGATCACGACGAGCGCGACGCCGGTGGATGCCGCGCCCAGGGCATTGATCGCGAGCGAAGCCCAGGCATGGTGCGGCGCCTCGCCGGCCGCCATCAGACGGTGCCAATGCACGACCATCGAGGCTTGCGATAGCGTAAAACTCAGGAAGGCACCGATCGCGAACAGCGGTATCAGTGCATTCGTGATGCCGTCGAAAGCGACGAGCAGCAGGCCTGCGCAGCAGGCGAGATACAGAATGCCGCTCGTGAACACGAGCCGCCGGCCGGCGATCGCGAACGGTTTCGGCAGGAAGCCGTGCTCGGCGACGATGCGACACAGGCGGGGAAAACCGACGAAGCTCGTGTTCGCCGACAGCGCGAGCACCGCGAGCAGCGATGCGAGCGCGACGTAATAGAAGACGCCGTGTCCGACCACGGCGCCTGCGAGCTGCGCGAGCACGCTCTGGTAGCCGGGTTTCGTCTCGTCCATCGCGCCGATCGTATAGCGTCGTGCGAGCCACGCCACGCCGGCGAGCAGGAAACCGAGCACCGCGACGACGACGCTCAACGTGCGATGAGCGTAGCGGACGCGCGGCTCGCGAAACGCGCCGACGCCGTTGCTGATCGCCTCGACGCCTGTCATGGCAGTGCAGCCGCTCGCGATGGCGCGCAGCAAGAGCCAGGGTCCCATGGCTTCCGTGGCGGCCGCCATCGACGGCGGCGGGACGATCGCCGCGGGATGTCCGCCGGACTGCAGCGTTCGCCAGACGCCGAGCACGACGATGCAGACGAAACATGCGACGAACGTGTACGTGGGCACCGCGAGCACGCGGCCCGATTCCGGCGTGCCGCGCAAATTGATCAGCGTGATCGCAGCGAGGATCGCGAGGCATAGCGCTAGCGTGTGCGTTTGCAGTTCCGGAACCGCCGAGACGAGTGCGCCCACGCCCGCCGAGATGCCGACCGCGACGTTGAGGACGTAATCCGTCATCAGCGCCGCCGCGGCGAGCAGGCTCGCGTTCGTACCGAGGTTCTCGCGTGCGACGAAATACGCGCCGCCGTTGTTCGGATAGGCCCGCGTCGTCTGCCAATACGAGGCGAACAGGATCGCGAGCAACAGCACGATCGGCGCCATCACCCAGCCGAGCCAGGCAAGCCCTGCGGCGCCGAGCGGCAGCATGATGGTGAGCGCCGCTTCCGGTCCGTAAGCGCTCGATCCGAGCGCATCGAGCCCCATCGCGGGGATGCCTTCGAAAGCGCCGATCTTGCGCGTCTCGGCTTCGCGGTTGGCGAGCCTGCGGCCGAGCAGGAATTCGACGATGCTCACGCGCGTCGCCGGCTCGTGCGCCTGCGATTGTGAACGGATACCATCGCGTGCTTCTCGTGCATCGCCGCGCGCGATGCAGCTACCATGCCGCAGTGCGCCGGCGCGCTCGCGCTCGAGGCCGTTCGGAGACGCCGGACGCGATCACGCAGCGGCGCGTTCCGGAACGAGCACGACCTTGCGGCACTCTTCGGTCTTCTCGGCAAAGATTTGGTAGCCGCGGGCCGCGTCGCGCAACGGCAGCCGATGCGTGATGATGATCTCGGGCAGGAGCCTGCCTTCTTCGACGACACGCAGGAGCTCCGGCAGATATTTCTGCACGTGCGTTTGGCCCATGGCGAAGTAGAGGCCCTTGTCGAACGCATCGCCGAGCAGGAAGGCATGGATGAACCCGGCATAGACGCCCGGCAGACTGACGACGCCGCCGCGACGCGTCGCCGCGATGCACCAGCGCACGGCCGTGCCGCTGCTGGTTTCGAGCTTCATCGTCGCGGCGGCGGTTTCGATGCCGCTGCCTTTCGCCTCGAAACCGATCGCGTCGACGGAAGCATCCGCGCCGCGGCCGTTCGTCGCCTCGACGATTTCGCCGGCGGGATCGTCGCAGTCGTCGAAATCGATCGTCTCAACCCCGTACGTGCGCGACGCGAACGCGAGCCGGTAGGAATGATGGTCGACCATAAAGATCCGCTCGACGCCGAGCATGCGCGCGCATGCCGCGGTGAGCAGACCGACAGGCCCCGCGCCGAAGATCGCGAGCGTGGAGCCGGAACCCACTCGTGCATTGAGCACGGCCTGATACGCGGTCGGCAGGATGTCGGAGAGAAACAGCACCCGCTCGTCGGCGAGCGTGCCGGGCACTTTGAGCGGACCGACGTTCGCGTGCGGCACGCGCACGAACTCGGCCTGGCCCCCCGGTACACCGCCATAGAGGTGGCTGTAGCCGAACAACGCTGCGGCGGGGCGCGTCGATTTTTTGTTGAGGATCGCACCGCGGCCGGTATTGCTCGTCTCGCAAGCGGCAAAGAGTTCCTTCTGGCAGAAAAAGCAGCTGCCGCAGGCGATCACGAACGGAACCACGACACGATCGCCGCGCACGACCTTCGTGACCGCGGGGCCGGCCGCTTCGACGATGCCCATGAACTCGTGGCCGAGGATGTCGCCGGTCTCCACGCGCGGAATCTTGCCGCGGTAGATATGCAGATCCGAACCGCAGATCGCGGTTGCGGTGACGCGCAGAATGATGTCGTCGTCGTCGACGAGCGTGGGGTCCGGCACCGTTTCCACGCGGACGTCCTTGCTTCCGTGGTAGGTCAATGCTTGCATGTCCACGTCCTTGTGTCCGAAGCGGCCGTAGCGCCGTGCATCGAGCGCGCCAGCTACGCGGCCGGCGCGAGACCCCGCGGTTCGAGCTCCACCGTGCTGTACTTGAGCATCCAGCCGAGCGCGGGGTCGCGTCCGCGAAAGTGCACGTCGGCATCCGCGGGCGGGGGCACGATCGCGGAATGGATCTCGCGACACCTCGCGCGCACAGAGCCGAGTCCGGCATGCGCTTTGAAGGCCGCGAGCGCGGCGATCTCCGCGGGGCTGGCGCCGCCGATGCGCCAGGATTGCTCGAGCACGCCCGAGAGGAAGCGCCCGCGCGCATCGTGGCCTTGCAGTACGTCGTAGTTGCGCCGCGAGGAGAAGAAACGGGGGAATGCGCGTCCGATTTCGGCGTCGTAGCGGCACGCCTGCTCGACAGCAAGACGAATCGCCGGCGGCAGATCCATGTCGAGCAAATCGAACAAGCCTCCGCGCACGACGTGCAGATCCGAGCCTCCATAAACCGTGTTGCCATGCTTGTCGATGGTCGATTGCTGCACGCCGAAATACGCGATGCGGATGCCGGCGGCCAATGCCTCGCCGATGCTCAGCGTCGAAGCCGCTTCGAGATTGCGCTCGACCACGGCGCCATGCCGCGTGAGTGCCTGCGCGTCGAGCACGGCGATGGCAGGAGCGAGCGCTGCTGTGTCTTCGACCACGCGCTGCCCGGCGCCACCGATCTCATGCGCAGGTTTGAGCCGCACCGGACCGTCGCGCAGGAGGATGCGCGCGGCGCGGTCGGCATCCTCGGCGGCGAACACCGTGTAGCCGGGCAGCACGGCATCCTCGAGGCGCGCGGCGAGCGCATGCGGCCATCCGGCAGGCAGTCGCGTACCGAAAGCGCGATGCGTGATCGCCTTCGTCGCGAGAAAACGCCGCGGCACGGCGCCGCCGTAGAGATCGTTTTCCTCGCGCACGCCGAGGCGTCGCGCGCGGGCGCAGAGCAGCGTTTCCTGGGGAACGAAATAGACATGCGACCCGTAGTCGCGATGCGGATCGTATTCGCCGGCGAACGCGTAACCGAGCAAGTCCGCAAGACGCTGCGCGAGCGCCGCGCGCGAGATCGCTTCATGACCGCCGCGGTCGGCCGACACGGTTTTGGCGAGCGTCACAACGCAAGGTTCGGGGCGCATCGGGAGGCCGCGGCAGTTGATCGGCGACACGACGCAATTCGGGTGCCACGATGCGACCGCGACGCCGGCATGCTCGCGCCCGGTGTGCGCGGAAAACCTTACGGCTGGACGTAAAACTTCTTCGCGCGAAACCCGAAACCGACGACTGCCGTCCGTGGGATTGCATGGCATGTTTGATGCGTTTGGCGAACCCCCGCCTGCCCATATTGCGGAGACTCACGACATGAATGCAGTGAACAGAACCATGGAAACCGTCCTCCTCACGGGAGCCTCGAGCGGCATCGGCCTGCACCTCGCGCACGAGTTCGCCCGTCGCGGGCATCCGCTCGTGCTCATCGCGCCGAGCGAAGCGGAATTGCACCGCGTCGCCGTCGACCTGCAAAGCGAGCACAAGGCGCCCGTGCGGATCCTTGCCTGCGATCTCGAACAATCGAACGCGGCGGCGCGGGTGTTCGACCAGCTCATGCAGGACGAAGTGCGCATCGATATTCTCGTCAACAATGCGGGACACGGTCAGAAAGGCCGCTTCTGGGAAATCCCGATCGACAGAACGCTTTCGATCCTGCGTCTCAATGTCGAAGCCGTGCTGCGCTTGACGGCGTTGTTCCTGCCGCCGATGCTCGAACGCGGTCACGGACGCATACTCAACACGGCCTCAGTGGCTGGCTTCGAGCCCGGGCCGATGCTCGCCGTCTACCACGCCAGCAAGGCGTTCGTGCTTTCGTGGAGCGAGGCGCTGGCCACCGAACTCGAAAACACGCCTGTCACATCGACGGCGCTCTGTCCGGGGCCGACCGACACCGATTTCTTCCCGAAAGCGAATATGCTCGAAACGCGCGGCTTCCAGCAGGCCAACCTCATGGCACCGCAGGACGTCGCCGCCGCGGGTTACGAAGGGTTGATGCGCGGCGAGCGCATCGTCGTGCCCGGCGCGGCGAACAAGGCCATGGTCTTTTCGCGCCGCTTCATGTCCGAGCACATGCAATCCAAACTCAACGAGAAGCTTTACGAGGACGTTCCGCCGGAGAAGCACAAGCGCGAGCGTGGCGATATGGAGCGGCGCGCCCACAAATGAATCGCCTTGCCAGGCGGGATGAGTTCGCACTCTCTCGTTTCGATCACAGCAAGCCGTCGATCGGCAACAAGCGCAGGAAATCCGCTTCCACCCGTCGCTTCAAGCTCACTTGAGGTTCGTGCCGATAGACGATGCGCTCGCCTTTCTTGTCTTCGGACGTCCAGGTCAGGCGACCGCGATCGTCGAGCTCGACGTGGAACGCATTGCGTGGCAGGCTGGCGCGATCGAAATAATCGGCGATCGCTGCCGCGAGCTCGGGGCTGTCGGCGAGCACGCCCATCTCGGTATTGAGCAGACGCGAGCGCAGATCGAGATTCATCGACCCCACGAATACGCGTTGACGGTCGACGACGATCGCCTTCGCGTGCAGGCTGACTCCCGAGGACGTGCCGTGCGCCGACGGCTGGTCGGGCAGCATGGGACGCAGTTCGTAAATCTGCACGCCGGCCTCGAGCAGTTGGCGGCGATAGCGCGAATAACCGGCATGCACCATCGGCTCGTCGGTGGCGGCGAGCGAATTCGTGAGCAGCTTCACGGCGACGCCGCGTTTGGCGAGCGAAGCGAAATAGCGCGTGTTTTCGTCGCCGGGAACGAAATACGCCGAAACGAGCAGCAGCTCGTGCTGGGCCGAACCGATCATCGCGTCCAGCGTCGGCGCGATCGTCGCGGCATTGCTGTCGTCGCCGTCGTCGACCTTCTGCGGTTTGTCCGCGACGAGAGCGGCGTTTCCCCAAAGCCACTGTCCGGGTCGGTCGACGTTCGCGCCACCGGGGAGCGCGTCGATCAAGCTCGCGGCATAGTCCGACGACGTGAGCACCCGGGCGCGTTCGGTCAAGGATCGTCGCACGCGCTCGAGAGCGCCGTCTCCGCGCTTGACCGAACCGAACGCGGCGATCGGGTAAGCCGCCTTGTCGTTCCAGTAGGTGTCGAACGCGCGCGAGCTCTGCTGCACGACGGGGCCGATAGCAATGACGTCGAGATCGCGGAAATGTTGCGTCTGGCCGTCTTCGAAATAGGCATCGCCGATATTGCGCCCGCCGACGATCGCGACGAGATTGTCGACGATGAACGATTTGTTGTGCATGCGCCTGTTGAGGCGCGGCCCGTCGATGACGAATTGCCCGATCTTGGATATGAACGACGGCGCGCGCGTGCGGAACGGATTGAACAGGCGCACTTCGACGTTCGGATGCGCATCGAGCCCCTCGAGCATCGACTCGGCCTTGCCGACGCCGAGATCATCGACGAGCAACCTCACGCGCACGCCGCGGTCCGCCGCGGCGAGCAGCCGCTGCGCGACGAGCCGCCCCGTCGCGTCGTCGTCGAAGATGTAATACTGCAGATCGATCGAATGCGTGGCGCGATCCGCAAGCACGACGCGGCTCATGAGGGCGTCGTTGTTGTTGACGAGCAAGCGGAATCCCGATTGGCCGGCGTGTCCGTGGACTTTCGGCTCGACGAGACGCGCCGTGGGCGATGCGTGTGCAGGCGCAAACGCGGCGGAGTAGGGTTTGACGTAGCTCGTGCGCAGCGAAGAGCATGCGCTCGCGAGAGCCACCAGGATCAACAGCGCATACCAACGTCGCCAGGCTTGCGAATGCGGTTCCGTTTGCATCGGTCTTCCTTCCATGCGTACGAGCGAACTCTGCAAGGCGCATGCCTCGCGCTCGCCACCGAGCCGTCGCGATCAATCTGGCTGGACCGCCGTATAGGAGCGGTTCACGATGCAGCTTCATCCCGATGCGCCTCGGTGCGATGCAGGGCGATATCCGCGACGAGCGGTAGGTGATCCGACGCGACGCGCGCCCGACGGCTGCGGTGCGCGTGCACGTTGCGCAATGCCGACGCGGGACGCATCCATAGACGATCGAGCGCAAACACGGGCAGAGGCGAAGGAAATGTCGCACGCGCCGGCGATTCACCGAGGTAGTCGTGCAACGCGCCCAGCGTGCGGCGGCTCAGGAACCATTCGTTGAGGTCGCCGAGCAGCACCGTCGGCAGATCGGGCTCGGCGCGCGCGCGCGTCAATAGCCGCGCGATTTGGTCGCTGCGTTCGCGGCGATTCAAGCCGAGGTGCGTCGCGATCACGCGCAGCGTCGTCCCGCTGCAGTCGAGCCGCGCGTCGATGGCGCCGCGCGGCTCGCGTCCGGCGACGTTCAGATCGACGGAAGCGGAAGCGAGCACCGGGAACCGCGTCAAGAGCCCGTTGCCGAAATCGCCGCGCGCGTGCACGAGCGTCGGTCCGGCGATCGCGTGGAAGCCCGTTTCGTTGCGCAGGTACTCGAGCATATCGAACCCCGTCGCGCTCGATTCGAGTTCCTGCAAGGCCACGACATCCGCGCCGATCTCGCCGAGCACGCGAGCGATGCGGCGCGGTACGAAACGGCGGTCGATACCTACGCCGCCGTGGGTGTTGTAGGAGGCGATGCGGATCTCGACCACGATTCACTCCGTTGCGGCGGAGCCGAGCCGGCGGCGGATCGCGACCGCGAGTGCGGCGACGAGGACCGCGACGGCGGCGAGAAGGGCGTAGCTCGACGGATCGGGCTTTTCCATCACCGCCAATATGCGATCGATGAACACGGCGTTCAGGACGATGCCGGGCAGCATGCCGAGGGCGGTGCCGACGAGGTATTGACCGCGACCGACGTGCGCAGCGCCGGCCACGAGGTTCACGACGGAATAGGGCGCCACCGGCACGATGCGCACGAGCGTCACCGCGAGTACGCCATGCCGTGCGAGCCGAGTGCGCAAGCGCTGCATCGAATCGCCGAGCCAGTGTCGCAATGTCGTTCGCGAGGCGTGCCGGCCGATTTCGTAGAGCGCGGCTGCACTCGCGAGAGAGCCGACGAGCGCATAGACGGCGCCGAGCAGCGGGCCGAAAACGATGACGGTCACGGCGATCAGTACATTCACAGGAACCACGATCATTCCGCCGATCACGTAGATCGCCACCGCGGCGAACGGCGCCCAGGAAGCCTCGCCGAAGCGACCGACGAGACCCACGAGTTTCGCCGCGTCGAGCCATTCGCGGATGGGCGTGCCGAGCCAAACGGCGGCCAGCGCGCCGACCACGACGGCGACGGCGGCGGTCATCGCGAATCGCCGGCGCAAGCGGCGGCGCCGGTCTGCCGCGATTTCGGCAATGAGCCGTGCGGGATCGATCGGCCGTTCCGGATCGACGACCGCGGGCGGCGGCACCGGCAAGGATTCTTCGGCCGTCGAGAAACGGATTTCGCGCAGCGAGCGGCCGTCGTCGCGGCGCAGAGCGTCGATCGCTCCGATCAGGCTCTTGTGCGCGGTGTGCGCGGCGGCGACTTCGGCCGGATCGCAACCGAGGTGCTCGCCGAGCAGACGGTTGCGCAGTCGCGCGATGGCTTCCGCACAGCGCGGGTCGTCGCCGGCCTCGAGCGCGATCGAAAGCTCCGTGTCGAGCCCCATCGAGCGATTGTTGAGATTGGCCGATCCGAGCACGAGCAAGCGGTCGTCGAAGATCACGAGCTTGCTGTGCACGTTGAGGCAACCCGCAAGCTCCGGCACGTGCGGATAGTACGCACGGTAGCGATCGTAGCGGTCGGCGGCACGCAGCGTGGCATCGAGGTTGGCGCGCAGGACACCCATCGTATGCTGCTGGAGCCAGCCCGACTGTTCCGGCGAGCCGACCAGGACGAACTCTGGCCCTCGCTCCTCGCGCAACCGATCGCATAGAGCTTCGCCGACTGCGTCGGCCGTGAAATATTGCGCTTCGGCGTAGATGTCTCGCGCCGCCGCAGCGACGCCGTCGAGCAGCAACTGGCGTATCTCCGAGACTGCTGGGCGGGCGCCGAAGGCCGGCGCGGTGCGCGCGATGCCTACGCGCCTATCGACGAGATCGACACGCACGTGCTCGGGCCATGCCGATCCCTCGCGCTCCGGCGGAGCGCGCACGTTTTCACCCGTCGCTTCGCGCCAGCGCCGCCGTGCGAGTTCGCCGAGCGCGCGCGCGGCGGGGCCTTCGAGCACCATGTGCACGTCGTGGAACGGACGATACGGATGTCCCTGCGCATCGCGCCGCAGAGGCTCGTCGGCGCGGTGCTCGGACGTATCCCAACGGGCCGAAGTCGGATCGAGGCCGCCGACGAAGGCGATCGCGTCGTCGATCACGACGAGTTTCTGATGATGCGAGGCGCCGAACGGATGATGGCCGTCGAGCGCGAACGCGACATGCGGGTGCGTGCGTCTTCCGAGCTTCAGCGTCGGCAGCCATTCGCGTTCGAGGGCGTAGAGCATGGCGTAGTCCCAGCAGAGAAGTCGCACGCGCAAGCCGCGTCGACGTCGCGTGAGCGCATCGAAGAACGGGCCCAATTCGTCGGGCAAGCCGTCGTTCGCGCCTTGCGGCACGAGACGCATGCGGCTGTCGATGTCCCAAGCCAGAAGCTCGATCGAGTGCTGCGCGGCGGCGAATGCCTTGCGCATCGCGCCGAAACACGCGGCGCCGTCGACCAAGAAGGCGAGGCGATGGGCCGCTTCAATGCGCCAGCAGTTGCGCCCGGGCTCGAGAATCGGCATGGCTTCGCCTCCCGCCACGAAAACATTTCGACAGCGAAGTAATTGTTCTCGCCGGCGCGTGCGGGTTCCGCGACCGGTCGCGGCGCATCGGCATCATCCCGGATGCGGCGAGCTCCCGGGAGGTTGCCGCGCTTCCACGCGCAGGTGATTCACGATGTCTTTCACGCCCGTGCAAGCCTCGGCCATGTCCTCGACGCGATGCTTGACCCAGCGCTCGTCGACCGAGCCTTCCAGCGTGACCACGCCTTCCTGCACCGCGATGGCGATGTCGCTCGCATCGATCGCGTCGTCCTCCATGAGACGCTCGCAGAGATCCTCGCGGATGCGCTCGTCCGAGCGCGCGTAGCCGCGCGGACCGCGTCCGCGAAAACCGCCGCGCAGCGGGTGTCCGCTTCCGTATTGCGACATGCGAGTGTCTCCGGGCGCGGCATTCTCCGCATAACCGCTGCGTTCGCCGTAGCCCGTGCGCAGACGATGGCGGCTGTCGCGCGACCGGCCGGTCCAATAGGCGGGGCGGCCGCGATCGCCGCGCTCGTCTTCGTGGTAACGCTCGAACGTGTCGGCATTGCGGCCTTCTCCGTAGCCGCGCAGGTAATTGCCACCGACGACATCGTCTGCGTAGATGCCGGCACCGCTGCGTTCGTATTCGTACTCGATGTCGGGCCAGCCCTCGCGATGTTCGGGCGCGTCGCGCAGGTACTCGCCGCCCGAGCTGTACGAACGGGCAGCCACGCGTGCGGCGGAATCCGCATCGAGGTTGCGGTACGGATCGTTCGCAAGCGGACGGTGACGTGCGTAATCGCGCTCGTCCGGATGCGGTTGTGCTCGTCGGCTCATGGTGTTCTCCTCACGCTGTGGCGCTCCTGTTCGGCACGGAGCAAGCGCTGTGCCACGCCGCGCGCGTCAGTTCGGCTCGTTCGAGCGCGATTGAGAATCCTGAATCGTTTCTGCACACGCGCCCGGCGTGTCGCGACAAAAGGCCGCGAACACGCGTACGCACTCGGCGCCGAACAAGAAGATCGACGCCGAGTAGTACACCCATACGAGGATCACGGCGAGCGATCCCGCCGGTCCATACGATCCGGCGATGCCGCTGTGGGCGAGGTATTCCTCGATCGCGAATTTGCCGGCGGCGAACAGCACGGCAGTGACGATCGCGCCCGCCGTCGCATCCCGCCAGCCCACGCGTTTGTCCGGCAGGAGTTGAAAAAGCCCGGCGAACAGCAGTGCGAAAACGACGAGCGAGACGATCTGGTTGACGATGTCCAAGATCGGCCCGTGCCAGGGCAGCAGCACGGCGAGCATGGCGCTCACGACGAGCGAGACGATGAGCAGGAACGCGAACGCGGCAAGAATGCCCATCGCAAGCAGCCGCCGGCGCAACCACAGCAGGAAGGCATTGCTGCGGCGTTCGCAGTCGTCCCGGTCGGCCCAGATGAGGTTCAGCGCAGTCTGCAATTGGACGAAGACCGCGCTCGCAGCGACGACGAGGATGGCGACGCCGAACACGCCGGCGACGCTGCCGAGCGACGGCCGGCGCGAGGCAGCGGTGACGATCGCGTTCACGGCTTCCCCCGCGTCGGGTCCTGCGACGAGGGCGACCTGATGCACGAGTTCGATCTTTGCGCCGGGCGAGATCGATGCGGCGATCCACAACACGAGGACGAGCAGCGGCGCGAGCGACAGCGCCGTGTAGTACGAGATGCTCGCGGCGAGCGTCAAATCGTCGTGCTCGGCGAAGCCGCGCACCGCGTCCTTGAAAAGGCGCGTGGGTTTGATCGACAGCGGTCCGCGCATATTCAGCCGCCCGACAGGGGGACATGGCCGCACTGCGTGCCAGTCGCGCCGGTGCAGCCGGCGAGTTGGGCGTAGCGCGCCAGATACGCGGCGACCATGCGTTCCTGCGGAAAGCGCTCGCGCGCCGCACGTCGGCACGCCTGCGGGTCGATGGTTGCAACGCGCCCGATCGCCGCCGCCATTTGCGCCGCATTGTCGACGACGAAACCGGTACGCCCGTGTTCGACGATGTCGGGCAGCGCGCCGCTGCGAAACGCGATGACGGGCGTACCTGCGGCGAGCGCTTCCATCGCGACGAGCGAAGACGTCTCCTGTGCGCGGCTCGGCACGAGCAGACAACGCGCTGCGGCAAGAAGGCGGCGCTTGCGACGGCCGCCCACCGGGCCGATGAAGCGCCGCTCGCGATCGAGCCGCGGCAGCACCTCGCCTTCGAAATAGCGCCGATGTTCGGGCCAGCCGAACACCTGCCCCGCGGCGAGCAGCGCGACGCCGGCGCGTTTGCACGCCTCGATCGCGTCGTGGAAACCTTTTTCGGCGCACACGCGGCCGAGCACGATCGCGTAGCGTCGTTTGCGCAACCGCGGAAACGCCGCGACGTCGACGCCGTTCTCGATCGGCGGCAGGAAACCCAGATCGCGTTCGGCGCGGCTCGCCTGGCTCGCGGACACAGGTTGGAGCCATACGAGCGGACGACGCGGCTGCAACGCGTGCGCGGGATACCAGTCGAGCGGCAAATGCAGGCTCACGAGCGCCGCAGGTCCGTGCGGGGGCAGGTAGTCGATGAAGTCGGTGCCGTGGAAATGCATGAGATCGATGCGGCGGCGCGTGAGCACTTCGTCGATGGCGGCGCGCACGGCGCGATGCGTTTCGGCGCGCGCGTGCGTGTCGCTGCGGAAGCTCACGAGTTCGCCGCAAGTGCGTGAACCGGCCGCGGCGATCACGATCGAACGGTGACCCTGAGCGACGAGCGCGCGGTCGAGGGCTGCCAGCACCTGCTCCGCGCCGCCGACGGGATCCTCGTCCACTGGCGCGAAAGGAAACGCGACGTTGAGCACCGTGAGCGGCATGTCACGCGCAGGCGCGTTGCGTCCGCTGCGCGCTGGCGTGCGCGAGCGCAGTGCGCACGCGCTCGATCACGCTGCGCCAGTCGCCGCGCCGCGGTTGGCGGAAAATGCGCATCGTCGGATACCACTGCGAATCGTCGCGACCGCACATCCAACGCCAGTCGCAGGGCGAGGGCAGCAGCAGCCACACGGGCAGGCCGAGCGCACCGGCGAGGTGTGCGACCATGGTGTCGACCGAGATCACGAGATCGAGGCCGCACATGCGTCGCGCCTGTTCGACGAGATCGCGGCAAGCGAGCTGCGACATGGCGAACGGCGCACGAACCGGCGGGAACTGCAGCGAACACCAGCGCACGTGCGACGCGTCGGCGAGCGCAGCGAGGTCCGTCGCCGGGATCGAGCGTGCCGGGTCCCACTCGCCGGCTTGCCAGGCGATGCCGATGCGGCGCACGCGCGAGCGCCGCGGCCGTGCGCGAACGCCGAGGCGCAGATACGGCACGCGCGCCGGAACGTGGGCTGCGTCGAGTCTCAGGATATGCGCGAGCTCCATGAGCTCGACGTCAGCATCGCGCTCGATCGCCGGTTCGCCGTCGTGCAGCGCTTCGAGCCGGTCGCAGCCGTCGACCTCGTGCAGCAGGCCGATGAGGGCTGGCTGCACCCACAGCGTCACGTGTGCCGCACGCTCGCGCAGCAAGGGCAGCAAACGCACGAACTGCAAGGTGTCGCCGAGACCGTGGTAGCAATGCACGAGCACGCGCCGGCCCCCGAGCGGTTGTCCATTCCAGACCTGTTGCAAGTGCCGCGGCGGTGCGTGCTCGACGACGCCGAGGCGTTGCCGTTCCGCGAGCACGCGATCGCTGATGCGCCAGGCAGTGGCGAAATCCCCGCGTTGCATTGCACTCATCCAGGCGTCCATGCGTTCCGGCCGCACGCCTTGCCGTTCACGTCACGGCGAAAGCCCGTCCGGCGCCGGCGCGTGCGAGGCCGAGATGCCGGGCGACGGCCGCGCCGATGTCGGCGAACGTATCGCGGCGGCCGAGCGGCGCCGTGTCGATGCCGGGACCGAATGCGAGCAGCGGGATGCACTCGCGCGTGTGATCGCTGCCGGGCCACGTCGGATCGCAGCCATGGTCGCCGGTCACGATGGCGAGATCGCCGGCGCGCAGAAGTCCGACGAATTCCGCGAGCCGCGCATCGAAGGCTTCGAGCGCCGCAGCGTAGCCGATCGCATCGCGACGATGGCCGAACTGCGTATCGAAATCGACGAAGTTTGCGAACATGAGGCCGCCGTCGCCGAGACGCGGCGTCGCGTCGATCACGTCGTCGAAGACGCGTGCGTTGTCGCCGGCCTTGAGTTCGCGTCCGGTCGCGGCATGACAGAACAAATCGCCGATCTTGCCGACGGAGACCACGTCGCGGCCGGCGCCGATCGCCCGCTGCAGCACGGTATCGGCAGGCGGGGCCACGCCGTAGTCGCGCCGATGCGTCGTGCGCGTGAAGCCGCTCGCCGCCGTGCCGACGAAGGGCCGCGCGATGACGCGGCCGATGCGCAGCGGATCGACGAGCTCGCGTGCAAGCTCGCAAAGGCGATAGAGACGCTCCAGTCCGAAGTGCTCCTCGTGAGCGGCGATCTGGAACACGCTGTCGGCCGATGTGTAGCAAATCGGACGGCCCGTCGCGATGTGCTCGGCGCCGAGTTCGGCGATGATCTCGGTGCCCGAGGCATGGCGTGCGCCGAGAATGCCGTCGATACCCCCGCACAGGCACAGCGCCTCGATGAGCGGCGCCGGAAAACACGGAACGGTGCGCGGAAAATAGCCCCATTCGATTTCGACCGGCGTGCCGGCGATCTCCCAATGGCCGGTCTGCGAATCCTTGCCCTTCGAGAGTTCCGCTGCGCAACCGGCGCGCCCTTGCTGCCACAGGCTCGCGCGGAACCCCGCAGGCAGCGTGCCCGTCGCTGCACGGCAGGCTTCGCCGAGCCCGAGCGCCGCGAGCATCGGCATCCTCAGCGGACCTCCGCGTAGACCGCAGCGATCCGCATCGCCTTCGGCGCAGCGCTGCGCGATGTGCCCCAGCGTATCCGCACCCGCATCGCCGTATTCGTCGGCGTCGGGCGCACCGCCGACACCGAGCGAATCGAGCACGAGGATGAAGGCGCGCGTCATAGGGCGAGCCGCGAATCCGGAATCGGGAGTCGCGAATCGGCGGAACTGGGTGCGATCTGCGATTCCCAGCGGCCCATTCCCGGCTTGTCCGCGTACCTCGCCACCATCTCCGCGCAGAACTCGGCGTAGCGCTCGGGCTCGCGCGGCGCGCTCGTGTGATGGGGCATGATGCCGAGATGTTCGGGCGTGAAGCAGAACGTCACCGTGACGTCGAAATCCTGCAGCGCGGCCATCTGGCGATCGAACCAGGCGAGTGCGCGCGGGCGGAAGCGATCGGCCCACGAGAGGCCGGTGCGCAAGTGACGCACGCCGAGGCGCTTGAGCCAGGCGACGGCGTCGGCAAGTCGATGGTCTTCGAAATGGAACCATTGGCAGATGCCGAGCTCCGGCGCGTACTTGGCGAAGCGTGCGAGCGCAGGTTTCGGAGTGCCGTCTTCGCGCAGCAGGCCCATGTGGAAATGCCGGTAGTACGACGAGCCTTCGGCTTCTTTGTGGCGCGTGGTCGCTTCCCAGGTGCGCGGCAGGTCGTACAGACTGTACCAATGTATACGCGGCGCCTGCCCGATCAGGAGTTCGGCCGTGCGGTCCACGCCCCAAGCCTGCACGTCGTCGGCGCCGAAGCTCGACACACCGACCTCGCTGACCCACACGGGCAGCTGGCTCAGCGCGCGTATCTCGGCGAGCTTCTGCGGCCACTCGTCGATCTGCCAGAGATTCCAGTCGAGCGGAAAACCGTGCACGGCGAGCACGTCCACGTGGTCGAGCACTCCATAACCGATCATGCGTCGGATGAACGCGGGATCGATCGGCGAGATGCCGCCGAGCACGCGGGGCAGATGCGGGTGCTCGGCGCGGATCGCCTGCGCGGCGAGCCGGACCATGGTCGCGTAGCGCGACCAATCGGGATCGACGTCGGGATCCCAATGCGACTTGTTGTTCGGCTCGTTCCAGAGCATGGCGGCTTCGATCATCGCGGCGACTCGCTGGGGTACGGGAGGGAAGTGTGTGGGACCGCGGCATGAGCATGGGTGTCGAGCGCCATGGCGTCGTCGCGCGCCGCGAGCATCTGCATGGCCGCGCGATAACCCTCGAGCGTGCCGACGTCCACGTAGGCTTCGCCGGCCTTGACGCCGACGGCGCTGCCTCCCGCCGCGATCCACGCGTTGACGAGCGTGCCGATGTACTCGTCGCGCGGTTCGCGCTCGAGCCACAGCGCGTGGAGCTCGTGAAACACCCGGGCCGGCATCTTGAAGGCGCCCCAGATCCATGGCGTGCCTGCGTCGCGTTGCTTGACGCGGATCTCGCGCACGCGATCGTCTCCGTCGAGCACGACCGCGTCGAAGAGCTCGGGGCGTTCCACCGGAAACAGCAGGAACGAGAGCGCGTCGTCAGGCAGCGCCGCCAGGCCGTCGTCGGGAAACCACACCGTATCCGGAAGCCCGATAGCGACCGTCTCGCCTGGCGCGATGAGCGGGCGCGCGCGGAAGATCGCGTCGCACAGCCCTGCCGGCTGTGCTTGCACGACGTAGGCGAGATCGGCGGAGCCGAACCGGCCGCCGAAATATTCGAGGATGTCCGACTTGCCCGAGCCGATCACGAAGCAGATCTTGTCGGCGCCGCCGCGGATCATGCGCTCGATCAAATACTCGCCGACCGCGCACGGACGCTGCACGTCGTCGAGCACGCGGCTGCCGACCGGCAGGAGCTCCTTCGAGAACGCGAGCGGCTGGATGCGGCTGCCGCGGCCTGCTGCCGGGATCACGCCCCACATGAGCCGTATCCGTGCGAGGCGCGCGCGCGTGCGTCGAGAGGAAGACGGCTGACGAGCGCCGACGCGTAGGCGTCTTCGAGCAGGCCGACGAGGCGCCGCGCCCGATGCGTCGAGGTGTGTTCCTCGAGCGTGCGTTCGCGGGCGAGCCGGCCGATGCGCCGCAGCGTCGCATCGTCGAGATCGAGCGCGGCGAGCGTGTCCTCGGCCGTGTGGGCGAGGAGGATTTCGGAATCGGGCCGATAGAACTCGCCGAGCCCAGGCCACTCGTCGCTCAGGATCGCCGCACCGCAAGCGGCCGCCTCGAACAACCGGCCCGAGGGACACCAGCCGAGCGCCGCCATCTGCGCCCGCGTCACGTTGAGCGTCAGGCGCGACGAGCTCATGAAAGCCGCGTGCTCGTGCGGCGGCAGATGGCGCACGAAGTAAACGTTCGGGCTCCACGGAAAATCGGCGGGATATTGCGCGCCGGCAATCAGGAATTTCTGCTGCGGTCGGCGCAATGCCGGACGCATGAAGAGCTCTTCGAGCATCGCCTGGCGATCGGCGGCGTAAGTGCCGAGCCACGACAGATGCGCCACGTAGCGCGGATCGGGCGCGGTCGGCCGATGCACGTCGGGGTCGACGTGCCCGTAAAGCGCATGCACGCGTCGAGCGCCGAGCAGATCGTGCAACTCGTCGAGTGCGGCGCCGCCCGTGTAGCTCAGCACGAGGTCGTAGGCGCGCAGCCCGTCTTCGTCGATGTACGGCACCGGCTCGCCGTGTTTGATGAGCGCGAGCGTGACGGGCGTGTCGAGATCGTAGAACACCGCGAGTGGCCGTTCCGCCTCGAGCATCGCCGCGCGCACGGCGAGCGCGTCGGGGCAGTACGAGGTGACGATCGCCGCGTCCGCATCGGCGAGCTCGCGCGCGGCGCGCACGCGCACGTCGTCCCAATCGCGATAGAGCACGAGCTCGCCGCCGGGCAGCGTATGCCAGTCGCGCGT
This sequence comes from Rudaea sp., assembly GCA_035650835.1. Taxonomy (GTDB): domain Bacteria; phylum Pseudomonadota; class Gammaproteobacteria; order Xanthomonadales; family Rhodanobacteraceae; genus Rudaea. The sequence goes on from DASRGX010000305.1 coordinate 28,370, forward strand.
CTCGGCGTAGTAAGGCACGTCGCGTTCGAAGAAGACGACAGTGTGCCCGGCGCGGATCAATGCGGTGCAGAGCCCGCGCCAGAGCGTCGCATGGCCGTTGCCCCACGAGGAACTGATGCTGAGGCCGAAGATGACGAGTTTCATGCGGCGAGGTGCTCCTCGCACGTGCAGCGCAGACCGACGGACTCGACCTCGACGCCCGCGCGCGTGACACAAAGCGCCGTCAGGGAGGCAGGCGCGATCTCGATCGTCTGCCAGTCGTCGATCTCCACGTCGAGATAAGCGAGCAGCGCCGAGCGGATGATTTCGGCATGCGTCACGAGCGCGAGCGTACAACCGGTGAACGCCGCGGCGAGCTCGTCGAGATAGCGGGTGATGCGCCTCTGCACGGCGACGATGCCGTCTCCGGCCGGCGTGAGGCTCGACGCTCGTGCGGCGTTCCAACGCTGCCAACGCGTATCGTGCGCGAGCTCGCTGAAGCGCCGCCCGGACCACTCGCCGAAATCCATTTCGTCGAGCTCGGCGACGGCGCGGACCGGGCATCCGGCATAGTCGGCGATCGCCGCGGCGGTCTGGCGCGCTCGCAGCCGCGGACTCGTCAGCACGAGTACCGGATGTTCCTGCTCGAGCCTCGCGGCGAGCGACAGCGCTTCGCGTTCGCCGCGCGCATCGAGCGGCGCATCGACGAGCCGGCCGACCAGTACGTTCTCAGTCTGTGCGCACGAGCCGTGGCGCGCGAGCATGAATCGCGTAGTCATGATCCTTGTGCTTCCGTTCCGTGGGGCGAGGCCGGGCCGCCTGTGCCGAAGCCGCCGCCGGTCCGCGAATGAATTCGAGCGTGAGCTCGCGGGCGACGTGATCGGGAAATTGCTGCGGCGGCGACTTCATGAAATAACTCGCGGGACCGACGAGCGCGCCGCCGATGCGGCGGTCGAGCGCCAGCTTGGCGCAACGCACCGCGTCGATGACGATGCCGGCCGAATTCGGCGAATCCCACACTTCGAGCTTGAGCTCGATATTGAGCGGAGTGCCGCCGAACGCGGTTCCTTCGAGGCGGATATAGGCGAGCTTGCGATCGGTGAGCCACTCGACGTGGTCGCTCGGCCCGACGTGGATGTTCTCGGGGGCGACTTCGACCTGGCTCGTCACCGAGCGCGTCTTCGACAGCTTTTTCGAGGCGAGGCGCTCGCGCTCGAGCATGTTCTTGAAATCGGTATTGCCGCCGAAATTGAGCTGGTAGGTGCGGTCCAGGCGCACGCCGCGTTCGCGCATGAGGCTCGCGAGTACGCGATGGACGATGGTCGCGCCGACCTGGCTCTTGATGTCGTCGCCGAGCAGCGGCAGGCCGGCGTGCTCGAAGCGCCGGCGCCAGTCGGCGTCGGATGCGATGAACACCGGAATGCAGTTGACGAAGGCGCAGCCGGCTTCGAGCGCGCGCAACGCGTACCATTCGGTCGCGCGCTGCGATCCTACCGGCAGATACGAAACGAGCACCTCGGTGCCCGTGCGGCGCAGCACTTCGGCGACGTCGGCGGCCGGCCGCTCGGATTCGACGATATCCTCGCGCAGATACGCGCCTATGCCGTCGAGCGTCGGTCCGCGCTCGACCGTGACACCCGTCGGCGGCACCTCGGCGAACACGCGCGTGTTGTTCGGCGGCGCGGCCAACGCTTCGGCGAGATCGCGACCGACCTTGCCCGCGTGCACGTCGAAAGCCGAAGCGATCTCGATGTGGCGCACGCCGTAGCGGCCGACCATGGCGTGCATGAGGCCAGGCACTGCATCGTCGTCGCGCGCGTCGCGGTAGTACGTCAGTCCCTGGACGAAAGAGGAAGCGCAGTTTCCGGCGCCCACGATGCCGACGCGAACGGTGCTCGAGTTCAAGTCGCTCTCCTTGGCTAGCAACAATCCTTTGGTCGCGCATATGCATCATTCGTGCAAAAGCCGCTTCGCGCTTCGGCTCAGGCTGGCTGCGGCCGAGCGCGGCCGGCGGCGCGAAGCGGCGTGTAACGAAGGGGTGGCGGGCAAATTTTTTCGCACGGGATCACGTCGGCGGATGCGCGGGTGGGGTCCACTGGTACAGCCAGGTTTCGGTCAGCGGCTTGCCCGCGCGGCGCAAATAGAGGCGCAGGTTTATCTGCCCGGTCGCGGTGCCTGGTTTGACGTCGAACATGGCCCGACAGCCGTGGATCGACGCGAGCGGTCGTGCCGAGACGAGCTCCACCTGGCCCTCACTTGCATCGACGACGGCGTCGACCTCGGCGTCGCGCAGCGACGCGAGATCGCCGCCTTGGAAATCGACGACGAAGCGCCACGAGAAATAGCGGCGCGGTTGCCCGACGACGCCGCCGATACCGCTCCAAGTCATTGCGGTTCGCGCGAGCGGCGGCTCCGCGGGTGCCCGGCTGCCCCAGTACAATCGATATGCGTACAACAGTTCTCGACCGGGCTCGGGAATCTCGGCGGGCGTCCAGAACGCGACGATATTGTCGGCGGTCTCGTCGCCCGCTGGGATTTCGAGCAGATCGACCGCGCCACGTGCGAATCCGGACAAGGGTTCGACCCACACGCCCGGACGCCGGTCGTAGAACACGCCGTCGTCTTGGTAGTGATCGAAATTCCGGTCCCGTTGCAGCAGGCCGAAGCCACGCGGCTGCGCGTCCTGAAATGCATTGAAGCGCACGTTCGCGGGATTCGTGAGAGGGCGCCAGATCCACTCGCCGGCACCGGTCCACATGGCGAGGCCGTCGGAATCGTGGATGGCGGGGCGCCAATCGGTGTCCACGCGACGATCGTATTCCGCGCAAAGGAACATGCTCGTGAGCGGCGCGATGCCGAGACGATCGATCTTCTTGCGCGGGTACAATGCGGCGTCCACGCGCATGACTTGCACGTCGCCTGGCGTGATGTCGAAGCGGTACGCGCCGGCGACGCTCGGCGAATCGAGCAGGGCGTACACGGTCAAGGTGTCCGCGTCCGGCGCAGGGCGGACGATCCAGAACGCCGTGAAGTCCGGGAATTCCTCGGGCCGGGTCATGCCGCAGTCGACCGCGAGTCCGCGTGCCGACATGCCGTATTGGCCCGATGCCCCGACCGCGCGGAAATAGCTCGCGCCGAGGAATACGGTGACGTCGTGCGCGAAATCTTTGTGGAAATGTATACGGAAACCGGCGAAGCCGAGATCGCGCGGCAGCGTATCGGCGTCGAGTCCGCTGCCGCGGAAATCGAACATCGCTGGGTCGTAGGGGACGTCGCGCGCGCGCCCTTCCTCGACGACGTGGATGCGCACGGGTCGCCGGTATTGCAGGCCGAGATGGAAGAATTGCAACCGGAACTTCGTCGGTGCATCGGCCCATATGGCGCGTTCCGGCCGGAACCGGATGCGTTGGTACTGATCCCAATCGAGCCGCGCGAGCGCGAGCGGGAACGTTTCCGCGCGCGGCGAGTAGGCCTGCGAAGCCAGGCGACGCGCCTCGCCCTTGAGCCAGGCGTAGTCGAACGGCGTGTCGTTTTCCTTGGTATGCGCGATGAACGGCGCAGCTGCGAGCGCAAGGATCGAGCCCTGCATCAGATCGCGGCGCTTCATGGCGACGCGCCCCGCGGGTCGAAACCGCCGCTATGGCTGCGCGCGGCGAGCGCCGGCAGCGGCGGCAAAGGCATGCCCGGCTCGACGGCGATGGAATCCGGCTTCGCGGCGATCAGACGCGGCAATCGCGGCGCGGTCTTGCGCGGCGCGCGCCGGCGTCGTGCGCATAGCGACGCTGCATGTGCATGCCATGCCGGAGCCGCATCGGCCCTCGTCCATACGGCGTAATGCAGCCGCGCGAGCGCCACGGCGTCGCCGAGCAACGCGAGTTTCTCCTCTGCGCGCAAGCTGCCGGGGCCGCCGCGCAGCGCGCGTTCGACCAGACGTCCGTGGCTTGCGCGCACGGCATCGGAGTGATGTGCGCGCGCCGCATCGCTCGCGCAGGCGATGGCGTTGGCGAGCGGGTCGACGACGACGTCGATGAAATCGGGAAGCGGCGGCGAATGGCGCAGGTAGCGCCGCATGCGCCGCAACGCTCGTGGCGTGCGCGATTCCTCGGGGATCAGGAAGAGTTTCTGCTCGCGCAGCCGTCTGCCGAAGCTCACGCGGCTGGAGAACACGGACAGCGGAATCGACAGCATGAGGGCGCCGGCGACGGGCGCGAGCCACCACAGAAACGCCGGATTGAGCCAGAACGTGAACGCGGCCCACGCCACGCCGAGCAGCGAATGCGAGCCGTGCCGGCGCAACGCCTCGCCCCAATGCGTTTCGGAGTCGTCACGCGGCGGCGATTTCCATGCGATCTTGAAGCCCGATAGTGCGCCGAGCACGAATTCGGTATGGAACAGCATACGGATCGGCGCGAGCAGCGCGGAGAACACGAACTCCCCGAATGCGCTCGTGGCGAGGCGACCGACGCCGCCGAAGCGACGCGAATCCTGCACTGCGGCGAACGCGACGCCGAGCACTTTCGGCACGAACAGCAAGGCGGCCGTCGCGCCGAAGAGCCCGATCGCGCGGTCGGGGTGCCATTGCGGCCATAGGGGGAAAAGCTGCCGTGGCGCGACGAAATACGTGGGCTCGATGAGCGTGTGCACGGCGAGCGCCGCGGTCGACAGCACGAGGAACGCGAACCAGAGCGGCGCCGAGGCATAGGCCATCACGCCGGTGACGAATACCGCGCGATGCGCCGGATGCAGGCCATGCGCGAAGAACAGGCGCGAATTGATGAGATTGCCCTGGCACCAGCGGCGATCGCGCGTGAGCTCGTCGATCAGGTTCGGCGGCATTTCTTCGTAGCTGCCGGGAAGGTCGTAGGCGATCCACACACCCCAGCCCGCGCGGCGCATCAGAGCCGCCTCGACGAAGTCGTGCGAGAGGATTTCGCCCGAGAGCGTGCCGCGTCCCGGCAGCCGCGCGAGCGCGCAATGGCGGATGAACGGCTCGACGCGGATGATCGCGTTGTGTCCCCAGTAATGCGCCTCGCCGAGTTGCCAGTAATGCATGCCGGCCACGAACAGGGGACCATAGACGCGCGCAGCGAATTGTTGGATGCGCGCATACATCGTTTCGCGTCCTGAGGCGTGCGGCGCGGTCTGGATGATGCCCGCGTCGGCGTTCGCTTCCATGAGACGCACGAGCTCGACGAGGCAGCGTCCGCTCATGACGCTGTCGGCGTCGAGCACCACCATGTAGCGGTAGTTCTTACCCCAGCGGCGGCAGAAATCGGCGATGTTGCCGCTTTTGCGTTTGATGCGGTGCTGGCGCAGACGATAGAAGACGCGGCCGAAGGCTTTGTGCCGGCGGCAGAGATCGAGCCACGCCGAGCGTTCGGCGACGCGCGCATCGGGATCGCTCGTATCGCTGAGCACGAAGAAGTCGAAAAGGCCGAGTTTGCCCGTGCGCTCGATCGAGCGGTAAGTCGCACGCAACCCGGCGAACACGCGCGCGACGTCTTCGTTGCAGATCGGCATGACGATCGCGGTGCGTGCGCTTTCGTCGAGCTCGAAGGGCGCGAGCGCGCTCGCCGAGATCGCCGACGGATCGTGTCCGCGCAGGCGCAACAGAAAGCCTGCCATGGCCGTCCAGAAGCCTGCGGAAATCCAGCCGATCAGGATCGCAAACAGCACGAGTTGCGCGATTTCGAGAGGTTTCGTGCCGTGGTAGGGCAGCACGTCGGCCATTGCGGTTGTGGCGAGGTAGGTCTGACCGAGCACGAGCGCGAGCAGCACGCTGCGCCGCAGAGCCGCGATGCGATGCCAGCGTCCGCGCGAAGAGGGGCCGCCTGGGCGTGCGCCGCGCCGGCGCAGCGCCGCCGCCAGGCGCCGCTCGCGCCATGACATCGGCGCCATCGTGGATCGTCGGATCGGCGGAGTGGAAACGAGACACACGCCGCGCCGCGCATCCTCGACGATCGGTGCATCGCCGATGCCGGCCAGACGCAGTCGCGCGCCGATCGACGCGTATGCAGGGTCGTCGCCACCATCGCGCGCGCCTGCCAGCGAGCCGAGCAGATCGCCGATCGCGTCGCTGCCCCGCGACGCGATCGCAGACGTAGGTAGGCTGCGTTTGCGCGACAGCAGCGCCAGATAGCGCTCGTAGACGCTTGCGCGGCGTTCTACTCCGGCGGAAGGACGTAGCTCCATGTCTCCGACTCCTTGTCGTCGCTGCGCAGGCTTGCGCGCAGCTCCACGGGGTGTGCCGCGTCCTGGCGTTTGAAGCGCACGCGGATGCGCCAGCCGCCCGTCTCGGGATTGCGGCGCACGTCTTGCGCGACCACCTGCGCGTTCGCGGGGGCGCTCACGTTCGCCTCGACGTGCCCGTCCGTCGCACCGGCGAACATCGGTCCCACGTAGTCGACGACGAAGCCGATGCTGTCGTCGGCTTGCTTGAGGTAACCCTTGCCGCTCAGCGTCTGCGCGACCCAGCCCGTCGACGGCCGCGTCTCCTGATCCTTCTGCCAATGCAGCCGGTAATGCACTTCGTACGGCTGCTTCGGCGCCGGCAGGTGCTCGGGTATCCAGTACGCCACGACGTTGTCGTTGGTCTCGTCGGGCGAGGGGATCTCGACGAGTTCGACGCTTCCCGCTCCCCAGTTGCCGAGAGTTTCCACCCAGGCGCTCGGGTGCGCTTCGTAGTGCGCGTCGAGATCCTCGTAAGCGTGGAAATCGCGAACGCGCTGCATGAGCCCGAAACCGCGCGGGTTTTCGAGCTTGAACGACGTCACGAGCAGGCGTTTGGGATTGACGAGCGGCCGCCAGATCCATTCGCCGGTCGACGATGCGATCGAGAGACCGTCCGAGTCGTGCACCTGCGGGCGGTAGTCGGCGTGTTCCGCTCGCTGGTTCGCGCCGAAGAAGTACATGCTAGTGAGCGGCGCGACGCCGAGCTTGCCGACGTTCTCGCGCAAATAGAGACGCGCGGTCACCTCGATCGTCGTATCGACGCCGGGCTTGAGCACGAAACGGTACGCGCCGCTCGCGCGTGGCGAATCGAGCAATGCATAGATGGTCAGCTGCTGTGCGTGCGATTTCGGCCGTTCGGCCCAGAATTCGACGAAGCGCGGAAACTCCTCGCCCGAGGCGAGACCCGTGTCGATCGCGAGCCCGCGCGCGGACAAGCCGTAGACCTGTCCCTTGCCGAGCGCGCGGAAGTAGGTGGCGCCCAGAAACGACAATACTTCGTCCATGTGCTGCGGTGCGTTGACCGCATAGTCGATGCGCAGCCCGGCGTAGCCCAGGCCGCTCGCCGCGATCGGATCGAGACCGCTCTTGCCGTAGTCGAACCACTGCGGGTTGAAGGCGATTTCGTGCGTGCTCGATCCCGCGATCTCGTCGATCTTCACGGGCCGGTCGAAACGCCAGCCCTCATGGAAGAATTCGAGCGTGAACGGCAGCTTCGCGGGTTTCCACAATGCAGCATTCGGCCGGTACGTGATCGCTTGATAGCGTTCCTGGTCGAGCTGGGCGAAGGCGGCGGGGAGGTTCGCACCCGTGTCTTTGTATGCCTTGCTCGCCAAATCGCGCGCACGGCGGTCCACATCGGCCAGTCCGAACGCGTGCACCGACGGAGCCGCAAGGAGCGCGACGAACGACAGGCACACTCGGAGAGGCATCGATCGCATTCGACTCGTCACCTCGGCGTAGTGGGCGGGCGCGCAGCGTCAACGCGCCGGTGAAGCGGGCAGGCAAGCGTCGACTTCGTCGTAGGTCAGCCGGCCATCGCCATTGCTGTCGCAGCGGCGGAAGCTGCGCGCGAGATAATCGTTCGACGCCAAATCGGAAGGTACGAGATAGCCGCGATGGGCGCGATCGAGCGCGAGGAAGATGGTGAGCGTGCGCCCGTTCGCCGGCGCAGCCGCCATGGTCACCGGCGCCGTCGTATGCAGCGGTGCGGGCGGCGGAGGCAGTGGATGTGGCTGGCTGTACACGAAACCCGCTCCTGCTGCTGCGCCGGCGAAGATGACGGCGGCGGCGTAACGGGCGGCGTGCGGCGGGCGCCGGAATTCCATGGCGTTCGATCTCCTGTGTCGACTCGGCGACGCAACCTCCGTGCCATGCGCGCCTGCGGGCTGGCATGCGCGACTGCGCTCATCGTCCGTGCCGTTTGCATTCGTCGCGCATGGAGTGTTTGCAACTTGCACGCGTTCAACGGGCGGCCGGCGATTTCTGCACGCCTTGCGCACGCTTCTCGACGGGCTGCTGGATGGCGTTGAGCAGCGGCGTGCAGTGATCCTGGTCGTTGCCCAAGTTCGTCGATGTGAGCGGCAGCAGTGCCGCCGCGGGCGCCGCGACGACGGCGAGCCCGATCGCACCCGCACTGCGGGCGAGCAGCACACCCTTGTCGATGCCGATGTCGGGTTTGCGGAACGGACCCGTGATGTGGATCGGCGAGCGCAAGGACAGCAGACGCAGCCCTTTGCTGTCCGGGTGCACGACGAGGTCGAGCCGCTCGTGGGCGAGGTCGACGTCGCCCGTGACGTTGATCTGCGCGGCGTCGGTATCGATGATGAACAGACGCGCATTGTATACGCCGTTGCTCGCGGCGAAATCGGCCGCCGCGCAACCGATGCGGATCTGCCGATCGCCCACGAGCTTGGCGAGCACGATGTTCGGCACGTTGAGGGCTGCGGTTTCGACGAGCTCCTTGCTGATGCTGCCGCCGTCGAGCAACGCCTTGACCTCGCCGTTCGCCGCGCCGAGCAGCGCGCCTACCGAATTGCCGCTGGCCGAGAGATCGATCGTCGCGTTTGCGTTGCCGAGATCGAGCTGCGAAGAATCGGCGGTCTTGAAGAGATGCTTCAACTGCACGCCGCGTGCGGAGCCGTTGATCGCGCCCTTGATCGGTGCATTCGTGCCGTCCATGCGGATGCGTCCGTCGACGTCGCCGTAGGCGAAGCGGAAGCGCAGGGGATCGAGCGTGAGCACGGCGTCCTTCATGACGATCCGCGTAACGAGTTTGTGGATCGGCAGCTCCGAATCGCGAAACACGCGGTCGCCCGTGAATTGAACGTCGGCATCCATGACTTTCCAGCGTTCGGGCCGGAACGGTTCCTCGGGCAACACCTTGCTCGACGCCTGGTCGGCTTGCGGCGCCGCCTTCTTGCTGCTGCCGATGAGCGGAGCGAGGTCGCCGAATTGCAGGAGATTCGAGACGACCTTGCCCGACAGCAGCGGCCTCGGCTTTTTCACCTCGTAGGTGAGATCGCCGTCGAGATCGCTTTCGCCGACGCGTGCGGTGAAATTCTTGTAGTGCAGCTTCGTCGCATCTCTGAAGTTGCCGATGAGCTGTCCACTCGTCGCGTACGGCCCAGATTCGGGCATCGTCACGCCGAGCACGTCGTAGAGCTCGGAGAGGGTCGTGCCGGATAGCCACAAATGCAGGTCGAGCGCGTCGAGGTCGCGCGGATCGGTCAACGTGCCGACGAAAGCTACGCGCGTGTCGCCGAAGTGCACGTCGGCCTGCAACGGGAACGGCCGCTCCGGGTTCCTGAGCGCGAGCACGCTGCCGATGCGGCCCTCGCCTTTGACTTCCGCGCCGCGCATGCGGCCCTGAGCGGTCCAGCCGAACGCATAGCCTTCAGGCTCGGAACGCGGCGGCTT
>DASRGX010000306.1:0-8295 GCA_035650835.1 Rudaea sp.
GGTCCGCGCGGCAGTCTCGCGTTGGTGCGCGCGGCGCGCGCGCAGGCCGTGATCGACGGCCGCGACTTCGTCACTCCCGACGACCTGCGCAGCATCGCCAAGCCGGCCCTGCGCCATCGCTTGAGCCTCGCGCCCGAGATGCAGATCGAAGGCCGGCGCATCGACGACGTGCTCGATGCGCTGCTGCTCAAAGTCGAGGCGCCGCGGCAGTGAGAGGCTCGCTCCGGTCCGTTCGTGGGAATAGCGCAGCGGCGATATGAGACCCGCTCCCGCATTCGTCGCGTTGCTGCTCGGGTGTTCGGCGCTCGGCGCGGTCGCCGCGTTCGGCTTCTTGCCGCTCACGCTGTTCGGCGCTGCTTGCGCTGCGCTCGCGATCGTCGCGGCATTCGACGCACTGCGCGTGCGCCGGTTGCCGACGCCGCACGTCGTGCGCGAGCTGCCGCCGGTCGTGCCGGTCGGCATCGAGCGTACGGTCACGCTGCGCCTGCGCCACGACGGTGCGGTGCTCGATCTCGATCTCAACGACCTTCATCCCGGCGACTGGACGGTGGGCGGTCTGCCGCGGCGTGTGCGGCTCGCGCGCGGGCGCGAGGCTGCGGTGCCCTACACGCTCACGCCGGCCGCACGCGGCACGTTCCGTTTCGACGGTTGCGCGCTGCGCCTGCGTTCGCCGTTCCGCCTGTGGCGACAACGGCGCATCGTGGCGACCGCACAGACCGTGCGCGTCTACCCGAATTTCGCGCCGCTCGCGCGGCTCGCGCTGGTCGGCGCCGAACAGGCCTCGCGCGTCGTCGGCGCGCACCTCAAGCGCCGACGCGGCGAGGGCACGGAGTTCCAGCAGCTGCGCGAGTATCGCATCGGCGATTCGCTGCGCCAGATCGATTGGAAAGCGACCCAGCGCGCGCGCAAATTGATCTCGCGCGACTACCAGGACGAGCGCAACCAGCAGGTCATGCTGCTCATCGACACGGGCCGCCGCATGCTGGCGCGCGACGACGCGCTCGCGCACTTCGACCACGTGCTCAACGCCGCGCTGATGGTCGCCTACATCGCGCTCAGACAGGGCGATGCGGTCGGTCTGCTCGCGTCCGGCGGCGAGTCGCGCTATCTCGCGCCGCACCGGAGCCTCGGAACGGTCGACGCGCTGCTCAACACCGTGTTCGACCTCAACGCGCAGCCGGTGGCGACCGACTACCTGGAAGCCGCGACGGCGCTCGGCGCGCGCCAGTCGCGGCGCTGTCTCGTGCTCCTGATCACCAATGCGCGCGACGAGGACATCGAAGACCTGCTCGCCGCCATACGCCAGCTGCAACGCCGCCACGTGGTCTGCGTGGCGAGCTTGCGCGAGGAAGTGCTCGATCGCGCCGTCCGGCAGCCCGTGCAGAACCTCGACGATGCGATCGATCTCTCCGCCACCGGCCAGTATCTCGAGCAACGCGAGCGCACGCACCGCACGCTGCGCGCCGAGGGCGCCGACGTGCTCGACGTCACCTGCCGCGAGCTGCCTGCGGCGCTCGTCGAACACTATCTGGCCGTGAAACGCGCGGCGCGGCTTTGAGCAAATTGACGCAAAGTATACAAACCCGGAGGATGCGATGGCGACCGAATGGTTCTACGCGGATGCACAAAACCAGCAGCAAGGACCCGTGGCGGCCTCGTGGCTCGCGCAGGCCTATCGCAGCGGCACAGTAAAACCCGAAACGCTGGTCTGGCGCGACGGTCTGAGCGGCTGGGTGCCGCTGCGCCAGGTGGCGGCCCAGCTCGGCATCATCATCGTCGGCGCCGCGCCTCCGCCGCTGCCCGCCGGCAGCGGGCCGACGCGCATCGTCAAGCCGACGAGTTCTTCGAGCAGCGCGGTCGTGGTGGTCGTCGTGCTTCTGCTCGGCGGCATCGTCTTCCTGAGCATACTCGCGGCGATCGCGCTCCCGGCCTATCAGGACTACACGATCCGGGCCAAGATCATCGTGGCCGTCGCCGCGGCGGACCCGGTCAAGGTCGCGGTCGCCGAAGCCTACGAAGCCGAGCAGAAATGTCCGCACAACGGCGAAGCCGGCGTGGGCGCGGCCAAGGACTACGCCACGCCCACGATCGCGTCGATCAATGTCGGCCCGCTCAAGGACAGCGGAAAATGCGGCGTGATCGTCGTGTTCAAGAATCTCGGCCCGTCGGATACGGACGGCAAGCAGATCTGGTACGAACTCCAAGAGGACGGCTCGACCTGGAAATCGGGCAGCACCTTGCCGAGCAAGTTCCTGCCGCTTTCGCTGCGGCAGTCCGCGCGCTAACCGTTCTCCATTTGCCCGGTGCCGAGGGCTGAGCCGTCGAGCGCCTGACCGTGGTTCCGGCTCGGCGGCGGAGCGGGGCTTCCGCTTGCCGTCGGCACCGGACGCTTTTTTGCGGCATTCGACGAACGACGCACAAAAAAGGGCTTCTCGCCGCGGCGTGCGCGCGCTACGCTCCGGCAATGAGCGTCGCCGTCGTCTGGTTCCGCCGCGACTTGCGGCTGGAAGACAATCCCGCACTGGCTGCGGCGCTGCACACGCACGAGCGCGTGGTTCTGGCGTACGTGCATGCGCCCGACGAAGAAGCGCCGTGGATGCCCGGTGCGGCGAGCCGCTGGTGGTTGCACCATGCGCTGGGCGCGCTGATGGCTGACGTGCGGACGCGCGGTGCAGAGCTTTGCTTGCGCACCGGGCCGAGCGCGGAAGCGCTCGGCGAGATCGTGCGCGCGAGCGGGGCCTCTGCGGTGCACTGGAATCGCTTGTACGAACCGGCGATCGCACGCCGCGACGCTCGCGCCGCCAAGGCGCTGCGCGCAAGCGGCGTCGAGGTGCAGACCCACAACGCCCACCTTTTGTGCGAGCCCGATGAGCTGCGTACGCGGGCCGGCGAGCCGTATCGCGTATTCACGCCGTTCTGGCGCAATGCGCGCGAGGCGATCGTGCCGCGCCCGCCCGTTGCGGCGCCGAAGACCATCGATGCGATGCGGCTCGGCGGCACGAGTCTGGAAGCGCTCGGCCTGTTGCCGCGACATACCTGGGACGGCGCGTTCTACGAGCTCTGGCGGCCCGGGGAACGCGGTGCGCAGGCGGCGCTGCGTCGCTTCTGCGACGACGCGCTCGGCGATTACGCGCGTCTGCGCGATTTCCCGGCGGAACGCGGCACGTCGCGGCTTTCCGCGCATTTGCATTTCGGCGAGATCGGGCCGCGCCAAGTGCTTTGGGCCGTCGCCGAACGTGCCCGCGGACGCGACACGCGGATGCGCGCGGCGGTCGAGGCTTTCGTACGCGAACTCGGTTGGCGCGAGTTCGCGCACCATCTGCTGGCGCACAATCCGCGCATGGCGGATCGCAATCTCGACACCCGCTTCGACGCGTTCCCGTGGGCGCGGCGCAACGCTCGCCTTCTCGAGCGCTGGCAGCAGGGCCGCACCGGAGTGCCGATCGTCGATGCGGGCATGCGCGAACTCTGGACGACGGGCTTCATGCACAATCGCGTACGCATGATCGTCGCGAGTTTCCTGACCAAGCACTTGCGCCAACACTGGAAGCTCGGAGCGCGTTGGTTCTGGGACACGCTCGTGGATGCGGATCTCGCCAACAACTCGCAAGGCTGGCAGTGGAGCGCAGGGTGCGGCGCCGACGCGGCGCCGTACTTCCGCATCTTCAACCCCGTGACCCAGGCCGAGCGCTTCGATCCGCATGGCGCCTACGTCCGCCGCTGGATTCCCGAGCTCGCCGATTTCCCGGGAAGTCACGTCCACGCGCCGTGGAAGATGCCGGAACTGCTGCACCGCGTGGGGTATCCGTCGCCGATCGTCGATCTCGACGCGTCGCGCGCAGAGGCGCTCGCCGCCTTTCGGAGCATGCGAGGCGCGACATGAAGGTCGCCGCATGAGCCGTGTCTACGCGGCCGGATTGGCCGCCGTCGCTTGGTTCGCCGTGATCCTCCAACTCGTGCTGTCGGTCGAGCAGGCGGTTGCCGCCGGCCAAGGCGCGGCGCACGGCATCTGGATGTACTTCGCATTCTTCACGATCGTGACGAACCTGGCCGTCGCGCTGACGCTCGCGCTGCCGTTGCTCGCGGCCGGCGCGGTCGCCGGACGCTTTTTTGCGCATCCTCACGTCGTCACCTGCATGACGGCGTCGATCGCTGTCGTCAGCATCGTCTACAACGTGCTGCTGCGCGATCTATGGCATCCGCACGGCTGGCAGCTTCTGGCCGACGTCCTCATGCACGATGCAGTGCCGCCGCTGTTCACCGTCTATTGGTGGCTGGCGGTACCGGGAGGCAGCCTGGCTTGGCGCGCGCTAGCGACGATGTGCATTTATCCCATCGTATACTTCTTCTATGCGCTTGCGCGCGGCGCGGCGACGCACTTCTATCCGTATCCGTTCCTCGACGTGGCGCACCTCGGCTACTGGCGCGTGCTCGGCAACGGTATCGGCATGCTGGCGGGCTACGTCGCGCTTGCGGCGTTGCTGATCGCGCTAAAGCGCGCCGAGCCGCAGGCGAAAAAAGACCTGAGGACCAGGACGTCGTCCTCAGGCTCGGTGGGGTAAACCTGCCTCCGCGTCCGCGCTCGGGCTTGCGATATGGACCCGGCCAGGGCGCAAAACCTGACATCGAAGGCGTGGCATCGGGCCCGCGTTGCGTTTTTGTGTCAATAACCCGATCCTAGGCGGCAACCGAGCGTGGGGGAGAGTCAGATGCCGGACGCAAGGCGCGCGGTGCGCGAACCGATGTCGAAGGTCGACACCGCCTGGCTGCGCATGGAAAGCCCGACCAATCGCATGATGATCACGGGCGTGCTCGTGTTCGCGGAGCGTCTCGAGCTCGCCAAGCTCAAGCGGCTCATCGAAAGGCGCTTTCTCGCGTTCCGCCGTTTCCGCCAGAAGGCGGTCGACACCGGCTCGGCCGCGTATTGGGAAACCGACGAGCATTTCGACATCGATCGGCACGTGCGGCCCGTCAAGCTCGGGCGCAACGCCGACAAGCTCGCGCTCGAAACCTACGTGAGCGAGCTCGCCTCGTCGCCGCTCGACCATGCGCGGCCGCTCTGGCAATTCCATCTCGTCGAGGACTATGAGGGCGGCAGCGTCGCGATCGCGCGCATCCATCATTGCTATGCCGACGGCCTCGCCCTGGTGCAGGTCATGCTCTCGCTGACCGACGCCGCGCCGAAACCCGAGACGCGCGCCGAGCTTGCCAAGGTGTGGTTCAAGCGCGAGGAGCAAGGCGGCGTGCTCGAACGCCTGCTGCAGCCCACACGCGCCGGCATCGCCAAGGCCGTCGAATTCGGGGAAAAGGCGCTCGACAAAGGCCTCGAGATGCTGCGCGATCCGGCGCTTGCCGCGACGATCGCGCGCGAAAGCACCGAAATCACGCGCGAACTCGCGATCGCTCTGAGTCTCGCCGACGATCCGCCGACCGCGTTCAAGGGGCCGCTCGGCACGCGCAAGCGCTGCGCCTGGGCCGAGCCGCTGCCGCTCGCGGACGTCAAGGCCATCGGCAAGGTGTTGCGTTGCACGGTCAACGACGTCCTGCTGGCCTGTGCCGCCGGCGCGCTGCGCAGCTACTTGCGCGATGTCGGCCAAGATGTCGACGGCATGACGATCCGCGCGACCGTGCCCGTGAACCT
Organism: Rudaea sp.; assembly: GCA_035650835.1. Lineage (GTDB taxonomy): Bacteria > Pseudomonadota > Gammaproteobacteria > Xanthomonadales > Rhodanobacteraceae > Rudaea. The sequence continues at coordinate 5,642 of DASRGX010000306.1, forward strand.
GCGCCCGCTCGAACATGCGAAGAAGCTCGGCAACCATTTCGGGCTCGTGTTTCTCGACTTGCCGATCGGCGAGGCGAACCCGTTGCGACGGCTCGAGCGCGTCGCAGCGTCGATGCGCGAGCTCAAGCGCTCGCGCCAGGCGGCGCTCACGTTCGGGCTCCTCGCGGCCGTCGGCATGGCGCCGGTCACGCTTCAGCGCGTGGCGCTCGAGCTCTTCAGCCGCAAGGCGACGACCGTCGCCACGAACGTGCCCGGCCCGCAGATGCCGCTTTACCTCGCCGGCTGCCAGGTGCGCGAGATCATGTTTTGGGTGCCGCAGAACTGCAGCATCGGCATGGGCGTGTCGATCTTGAGCTACAACGGCCGTGTCCATTTCGGCCTGATCGCCGATGCCGGCCGCGTGCCCGAACCCGACGAGATCGTGCAGCGCTTCGTCGGCGAAGTGGAGAAGCTCACGCTCATCACGCTCATGGAGGATTGGGGTTCGACCATCGCCGCGGCCGATGCCGAGGCGACGTTGCGCCACTACGTTTAGCGGGTCGTCGTCCGTCATCCCCGCGGGGCGGAGGATTTTTGCTTTGTATACTTTCTTGCAAAGACAGAGCTTCCGCTCGTCCTGCGGCCGAGCGGAAGCTCTTGTTCAAGCAATAAAAGTATACAAAGTAAGAATTGGACACCTCACCGCATCGGGCCGACCGCCGAATGCACAGGCAGTCGCCGAAATACCCAGGTCGACAGCAGCGTCGTCGTGCCGAGCACGAGCATCGTGAGGCGAAACGACTCGACGTAACGCGACGTATCCTGGCTCGCGCCCAAGAACAGCGCCATGAGCAGCGACGCAAACGCGATGCCGAAACTCATCGAGAGATTCTGCACGGTGCTCGTCATGCTCGAACCCATGCTGGCTTGCGACGGGGCGAGATCGACGAAGCCGAGCGTGTTCATCGCCGTGTACTGGAGCGACATCACGAAACCGTACGCGAACACTTGCGCGCAGACGAGCCAGAGCGGCGTGGCTTTCGAGATCGTCGCGAACGCCACGATGAGCGCGCCGGCGAGCACCGTGTTGAGCATGAGGACGCGCCGGTAGCCCTGGCGTTTGATGATCCCGCTCGCGAAGAAACGCATGAGGATCATCGCGAGCGCCTGCGGTATCTGCAGGAGCCCCGCCATCACGGCCGAGTAGCCGAAACCGACCTGGAACAGCAGCGTGAGCAGGAAATAAATGCCGCCGACGCCGAGCCGCGTGGCGAAACCGCCGACGAAGGCCACGCGGAAGCTCGTGATGCCGAGCAGGCCGAAATCGACGATCGGCGCTTCGATGCGGCGGCTGCGCCGCGCGTACCAGGCGAGCATCCCGGCGGCGAACACCGCCATCGGCAGCGCGAACGCGTAGTTCGCGTCGGTCACCTGGTCGAGCGCGGCCGACAGCGAGCCGACGCCGAGCGCGAGCAGCACGTATCCGGCAAGATCGAGCGGAACGCCGCGCGGACCGCGATAGTCGGGCATGTGCCGCCGCGCGAGCAAAAGTCCGACGATGCCGAACGGGACGTTGACGAAGAAGATCATGCGCCAGGAAAGATAGTCCGAGAACACGCCGCCGAGCAGCGGTCCGATCGCGGGGCCGAGGAGGCCCGGGATCGTCGCGATGCTCATCGCGTTCACGAACTCCGCCTTGTCGAACGCACGCACGAGCGCGAGCCGTCCGACCGGCATCATCATCGCGCCGCCCATGCCTTGCGCCACGCGCGAGGCGACGAGCATCCAGAGGTTCTGCGAGAGGCCGCAGGCGAGCGAGCCGAGCGTGAACACGAGGATCGCAGTCCAGAAGATGCGGCGCGTGCCGAAGTGGTCGGCGAGCCAGGCGCTGATCGGGATGAAGATCGCCAGGCTCAGCGTGTAGCTCGTGAGTGCGGTCTTGAGCGCGAGCGGAGCGATCGCCATGCTCGCGGCAATGCTCGGTGTCGCCGTGTTGACGATCGTCGAATCGAGCATCTGCATGAAGAACGAGAACGCGACGAGCCAGAGCAAAGTGCGTTTGGCGCGTGCGTCGGGCAGCGTCCCTGCATCCACATCCGTTGTGGTGATGGCGAGCGGCGGCGATGACATGCGGGCGCCATTGTCGCATGCCTGCCTGAACGACGCAGGGCTGTAAGCTCAAATTCCGGTCGCGGCAAGCGGGAGCATGACGGATAATCGCGACATGCCGCCTGAAACTCGCACCGACGCGCCCACATCCGAGCCCTCGCCGCGGAGCGCCGAGGCGCTCCCGCTCCCGCCCGCGCATGGCCACCCGCTGCGCCGGCGCCTAGCCGAGAAGCTGCCGGAGATCCTCATCGAGGCGGGCTCCGTGTTCCTTGCGCTGTTGCTGGCGCTCGCGGCGAGCGCCTGGCACGAGTACCGGGAGGACACCGAGCGCGCGGCGCAGGCGCGTTCGGCGATCCTCGCCGAACTTGCCGAGAACCGACGCGAATACGCGCGCAGCGCAGCGGCCGTGAGCCACGTGCTCGCCGATCTCCAGGCCGCGGTCGGCGACGAGGCCAAGACGAACAAAATGAGCGTCGACATTCCGCTCGCGCTCTTGTCGCAGGCGGCGTGGCGCACGGCGCAAACGACGCGCGCGTTCCGCGACATCGACTATGCCTGGATGATCC
>DASRGX010000307.1:0-17131 GCA_035650835.1 Rudaea sp.
CACGCGACTGGTCTCAATGACCCACAGGTGCGTATCGAACAAGCAGATACACACAATCAAAGAAAAAAAGCACTGCGCTGAAAAAAGAAATCCATAGCCAAGAAGCAGGGCCGCGACCCGCTGCGAGGGTTATTCCACCGAAGAATCCGACAAATGGCCCTGCAAGGATGACCGCCGCCACTATTTGCGAAACAACGCCGTTGTCGCCTGGCACCGCTAAACCGAAGGCGACCACCAGTGTTGTAAAGGACACCATCGGAACAAGGATCACGAAGCTATCGAAGCCCATGAAGCGTTTCGGTTTATGTTTCATAGGTTTCACAAGTTGGAGATGCGCCAGACACCTGCGCGATCCCGCGAGAACGTCATGTGAAACCCCGACAACGAACTGTCGGCGTTTCGGCGCAGCAATAAGAAGGTCGCAAAATCTGGCGCGATGGTCGCATTGGCGATATTGCCCATGTTTTCGACGTAGGCTGCCAACCCGCTACTCGCCTCTTCCCATATGGGCTGCACTTCATCCCGAGCGTTCGGATGAATTGCATTGAGAGCAGCGGCGATATTGGGTGGCTGCGCGTTAAGCTGGCTGCGCATGTAGCCGTAAACATCGCAGAGCATGCCGCCCCGCGCCGAAAGATCATGAACGACATAGTAGCGATAGGCGGTATACACATTGTTCTTGTCGTCCTTGACCGTCAGCCTCGCACGAACGATGCCTGGCGTGGTGGCGACATAGGTGGGAATTGAACCGCGAGCGGGATTTGCAACGTCGTCTGCGCCGTCGCCGTCGTAGTCGATTCCCACATACGTTATTCCCCCGCCACTCGGCAACGCGCCGATCGTGTAGTGAAAATTGACTCTAAAGGGGGCGAAACCGGCAGTACGTTCCACCAAAAAGCTTATCGGCGATCGGGCGCCGCCCTGCTCGACGGAGACTTTGGCACTTGCGGTCTCGCCCGTGAGCTTGGTGGCAGTTGCATTCAGCGACGTCGTGCCGTTGGAGAGGAGTTGGACCGCCGGCACGACGAAGCTATCGCCCTCTATGTGCGCCACGACGTTATTGATCGTAATACCCGTGTCGCTTGGTCCAGAAAACGTGCCTGACACCGGGACGGTCGGATCTCCGATCATCGCGCCGTCTGAAGGCGAGACGATGGTTACGTCGAAGGTGGAAGGCCCCACAATGCTCTGCGCAACGCCAGGGGAAAGCTTGGCACCCGGATGACGAACCAGCGTTAGGACCTTGCCCTCCACCCCATCGTAGAAAATCGAATCGATGCCGCAGACTTCCTGCGCACCTGCCGCGTTCCCGATGAGGATGGCTGCGAAAGCCAGCATCGCTGAACAATGGATTGTCAGCTCGCGTTGCATATCACCTCCCTGTGGACCCCGCTCTCACTGTCGAATACGCGAGCGCGCCCTCGTTGCCGCCATAGCGGCCCCTGTCAGTCCTGCCAGTTGCGGCGTTGCGCTCATCCGCGGTGTCGCATTCGCCTCGCTACCCGCGTCAAGGCAAGCCGCCGCCAGTGTCAACGCTTGTTTCGTCGCGCTGAAACCCCGAAAATTGACGGTCTTGCCGGGTCCTGCCTGGCCCGAATGCGTAAATCTGGAGAATCCCTTGAGCGACCTCGTGCTTTGGCTCGATCAACTGCGGCTGTCCGACCTCGGCAAGGTGGGCGGCAAGAACGCTTCGCTCGGCGAGATGATCGGCAACCTGGCCAAGCTCGGCGTGTCGGTGCCGGGCGGCTTCGCGACAACGGCCTATGCGTTCCAGCAGTTCATCGCGCAGAGCGGCCTGGCCGGACGCATCCAGCAGAAGCTCGCGGCGCTCGATGTCGACGACGTCGACGCGCTGACGGCGGCCGGCGCAGAAATCCGCGGCTGGGTCATCGAGACGCCGCTCATCCCCGAGTTCGATCAAGCGGTTCGCGCGGCCTATGCCAAGCTCTGCAAGGATGCGGGCACCGAGAACACCGCCGTCGCGGTTCGTTCCTCGGCGACTGCGGAGGATCTGCCCGACGCCTCGTTCGCGGGCCAGCAGGAAACGTTCCTGAACGTGAGCGGCGTCGACGACGTCGTGCACAAGATCAAGGAAGTGTTCGCCTCGCTCTACAACGATCGCGCGATCGCCTATCGCGTGCACCACGGTTTCAAGCATGAGGACGTGTTCCTCTCGGCCGGCGTGCAGCTCATGGTGCGCTCGGATGTCGGCGCCTCGGGCGTGCTGTTCACGCTCGACACCGAATCGGGCTTCCGCGACGCCGTGTTCGTGACGGCGAGCTACGGTCTCGGCGAGATGGTCGTGCAGGGCGCGGTCAATCCCGACGAGTTCTACGTCTACAAGCCGACCCTCAAGGCCGGCAAGCCCGCGATACTGCGGCGCCAGGTCGGCGCCAAGCAGCAGCGCATGGTGTATTCGAGCAAACCCGGCGAGCGCGTGCGCATCGAAAGCACGCCTGCCGCCGATCGAGCGCGCTTCTCGATCACCGACGCCGACGTCGAGGAGCTCGCGCGTCAGGCGCTCGTCATCGAACAGCACTACGGCCGCCCGATGGACGTGGAATGGGCAAAGGACGGCAATAGTGGAAAAGTATACATCGTGCAGGCGCGGCCCGAGACGGTGAAGTCGCGCGCACGCGCCACGCAGATCGAGCGCTTCCAGCTCAAGACCCGGGGCAAGGTGCTGAGCGAAGGGCGTGCGATCGGCCAGAAGATCGGCGCCGGCACGGCGCGCGTGATCCGCTCGATCAAGGACATGAACCGCGTGCAGCCGGGCGACGTGCTCGTCGCCGACATGACCGACCCTGACTGGGAGCCCGTCATGAAGCGCGCCGCGGCGATCGTCACGAACCGCGGCGGCCGCACCTGCCACGCGGCGATCATCGCGCGCGAGCTCGGCGTACCGGCCGTGGTCGGCACCGGCGACGCGCTCGACAAGGTACCGGACGGGGCCGCGATCACCGTCTCCTGCGCCGAGGGCGATACCGGCTTCATCTACGACGGCCGTCTCGATTTCGACAAGGTCACGGCCGACTTGGGCGCCATGCCGCCCGCGCCGCTCAAGATCATGATGAACGTGGCGAACCCGGAGCGCGCCTTCGATTTCGCCATGCTGCCGAACGCCGGCGTGGGCCTCGCGCGTCTCGAGATGATCATCGCCAGCCACATCGGCGTGCATCCGAAAGCGCTGCTCGAATACGCCGCCCAGGATGCCGACACGAAGAAGAAGATCGACGAGCGCATTGCCGGCTACGCCGACCCCGTGCAGTTCTACGTCGACCGTCTCGCCGAAGGCATTGCCACGATCACGGCCGCGTTCGCGCCGAATCCGGTCATCGTGCGGCTCTCGGATTTCAAATCCAACGAATACGCGAACCTGCTCGGCGGCTCGAGGTACGAACCGCACGAAGAGAACCCGATGATCGGCTTCCGCGGCGCGAGCCGCTACGTCGATCCCACGTTCAAGGACGCGTTCGCACTCGAATGCCGCGCGATGAAGAAAGTGCGCGACACGATGGGCCTCACGAATGCTTGGGTCATGATCCCGTTCGTGCGCACGCTCGAGGAAGGCCGCAAGGTCGTCGACGTGCTCGCGCAAAACGGCTTGCGGCGCGGAGAGAACGGCCTCAAAGTCATCATGATGTGCGAGGTGCCGTCGAATGCCCTGCTCGCCGACGAATTCCTCGACATCTTCGACGGCTTCTCGATCGGCTCGAACGATCTGACCCAGCTCACGCTCGGCCTCGATCGCGATTCGGGCATCGTCGCGAACCTGTTCGACGAACGCGACCCGGCCGTCAAGAAGCTGCTAGCCTTGGCCATCCAGACGGCCAAGAAGAAAGGCAAGTACATCGGCATTTGCGGCCAGGGACCATCGGATCACCCCGATCTCGCGCAGTGGCTCATGGAGCAAGGCATCGAATCGGTGTCGCTCAATCCGGATACCGTCGTCGATACCTGGCTGATGCTGGCGAAAAAGAAGGCGAGCTAGCCGATCGTGGCCGGCGTCTCAACCGATCGTTGGCGAACGTCTGAGAGCAGCTAAGCCGCCTTGGCCACAAGCTTGAGGCCGAGTGCCCGTGCGACCTTGAGCACCGTATCGAACCGCGGCTTCGCACCCGGTGCGAGCGCCTTGTAAAGACTCTCGCGGCCGAGACCTGCTCGGTCGGAAACACCGGTCATGCCACGCGCTCGTGCCACATCGCCGAGCGCGCGCAGCAACAGGTCGGAATCTTCGGTTTCGAGCACGGCGGTCACGTATTCGGCGATGGCCGCGTCGTCGGTCAGGTAACGCGTTGCGTCGAACTGAACTTCATGTTTAGCGTCAAGTACTATGTCATTTTACAAGACGCAGCAACGGTGCCTTTTCAGTGATACGCATAGGCTCATCGCCATACATGGCGACATAGTCCTTTCTATTAACATTCAATAGCTTACACATATCATCGGCGGAATATCCGAGCTTGTCGGTGTGATACTTCACCATTCGGCGCAAGAGTGTTCCGTATTCATGTTCTGGCTCGTGCGGCTCACGCGTGCGATACCCGAGCTTTCCCATTTCCATCCAAAAGCTCTTGCTCTGATACGGAGTGATCAAATTAAGCTTGTCTGCGCGAACCGCCATCGAAGCCATGGACACTTTCCAATACTGCTTCATGTTCGCAAGTTGTCGCAGATCGAATCGGCGCAATTGCGAGCGGAATTCTTCTTTTGGCAAGAGCAGAGCGCCAGCAAAAGCATCGGCTTCCGCTTCCATGACGTCATCGTCATTAAGCGTTGTCGTATGCAGGACCATGTGTCCCAATTCGTGAGCCAAGGTATGACGCACACGGTCAGCTGGTGCATGCGTATTGACGAAAAAAAGAATCGGCAGGCCGTCAATACGCTGGCTCATTGCGTCGATCAAATCGCTACCAAAATCGCAATGAATGACAATGCCACCACTGCCCTCAATCAATTCGACCACACTCGGAATTGGGCCACGCGGTAGCATCCACATCTCGCGAAGATTCCGTGCAATATCCTCGGGCGCTGGGCGACCTTTCGCGCCGCGAACATACTCATCTGGGTCTACCTCTGGAATACGATTCGTGGCTACGTTCCGCAAATCGAATGAGACGCACATCTTTTGAATGTGCATGCGACGAATGTTCATCTGCGCGACGATGCGACCGAGAACCTTTGCGGACAATTTCTTGCGTCGCCGATAGTGAAACGGCGGAAATCCATACGGCCTACCGGCCTCATAAAAAAAAGACGGCGGATAGTCTAGAACGTGCGCAATTTCTTCTACGAAGGTATATGGCGGCTCAGCCGCGCCTGTTTCATACTTCGATACGGTCCCCTGGGCGATCGACGAAAGCGCGGACAGCTCGGCCTGCGTGTGGCCGCGCGATTCCCTCGCAAGAACGAGCAGATGATGATTGAATTTTTCCCCCGCAGGCTGCATGGCTTCCCTCAGCCCGTGCCGGTCAATCGGCGCTGCGTCGTCACATCCTGCCAAATACGCTGGCCTTCTGCGCGCTGCTCAGCCGGAACGATCGCCGCGCACCAGTCGACTTTCCTGCCGCGCTGATACGCGATCTGCACTCGCTCGATAAAGCTGGAAGTGCTGTCGGCAAAGTAGCCGACAGTCAGGCGGATGGCTTCAGGCGGAAATTCTGCGAAGCTGTCGCCGCGATCATATTCGCGTGTCTGCTTCGTCCTGTAATTTTGCTTCATCCCAGAAGCATCCATTTTCTTGAACCGCAACAAAGTATGGTCGTCGATTGCCCACACCTGAAGTCCGCGCAGCTCTATGGAGCGAAGATCGGAACGATCTCGAAATCTGCGATCCGCTTCGGCCATCATGAAGTCGTAGATGCAGGCGGCCTGAGCGCGCGGTCCCAGTTCGATTTTCAGCTCTGCCGGAATGCTCTGATAGCGATTGAATCCAGAGCGCGTGATCTCGTCGATATGGACGAGCAGGTCATTGCTGATGCGGTCCATGGCCGCGTCGATCGACTCCGAGGACATCTGGAGACCCCTGTGGATGCGGAGCTTCGATCGTAGGTCAATGACAGACAAAAATCAAGAAAAATATTCCTAATTTTATTCTTTTCTCATTTTCCAACGACTTGCAGCTGCTTTTTGGGCAATTTCGCTGCGACGCTTCCGCGGCTCTTGCCTTGCCACCCATGCCGCCTGGACGCTTACTCGGTTTCTTTTCGTGGTCATAGTTACCGCTAAACATACCCGTCCCACCGGCGTCATGCGAGCCGGTCAAATTTCAAAGTGAGATAGTCCCCGAATGGGCACCTCCTTGCGAAGAGGGCGATATATACGTACATTTGTACGTATGAACGAGCCGCTTACCGCCAACCAGCGTCGCGTGCTGACCATGATCCGGGATTACCTGGACCAGAACGGCCACGCTCCGAGCCTCAGAGAAATCTCGGAATATCTGGGACTTAGCAGCCATTCTTCAGCCCAGGACTATGTCGAGGCGTTGATACGCAAGGGGGCGCTCGAGCGCTCGCCGCGGCATCGTGGACTGCGCCTCGTCGACGCTTCGCGGCCGTCGGCGGCGGCGGCGCTCCCCCTCGTCGGGCGCGTCGCCGCCGGCAGCCCGATCATGTCCGAGAGCAACATCGAAGCCGAGTACGCGGTCGATCCTGCCCTGTTCCGGCCGCGTGCGGATTTCCTGCTGCGCGTGGTCGGCATGAGCATGCGCGATGCGGGCATCGTCGACGGCGATCTGCTCGCCGTGCACCGTACGCCGAACGCCGAGGACGGACGCATCGTGGTCGCGCGCTTGGACGACGAAATCACGGTCAAGCGGCTCAAGCACCGGAACGGACGCCTGCTGCTGCTGCCCGAGAATCCCGACTTCGAGCCGATCGACGTCGACCCGCAGCGTGTCGGCAGCTTCGCGATCGAAGGCGTTTACGTCGGCGTGATCCGCCAAGGTTGACGATGTCCGCCGTTCCGCAAGCGCTCGAAGCCGTCCTCAAGCACCCCGGCGTGTGGCGCCGCTCGGCGGGGCCGGCGCACGTGCGCGCGCTGCCGAGCGGGCTCGCCGAGCTCGATGCGCTATTGCCCGGCGGCGGCTGGCCGCTCGGTGCGCTCAGCGAAATCCTGTTCGAATACGACGGCATCGGCGAACTCGCGCTCGTCATGCCGGCGCTCGCCGAGCTCACGCGGCGGAGACAGCGCGTGGTGTTCGTCGCGCCGCCGTACATTCCCTACGCGCCGGCGCTCGCCGCCTGCGGGCTCGATCTGCGCTACGTCGTCGAAATCGAAGCCGCGGCGGGCGCCGGCGCCTGGAGCGCCGAACAATGCCTGCGCTCGGGCGCCTGCGGTGCCGTGCTCGGCTGGCTCGAGCACGCCGAGTACACGGCCCTGCGCCGTCTGCAGCTCGCGGCGGAGAGCGGCGATGCGCTCGCGTTCCTGTTCCGGCCGGCGCGCGCCGCGGCGAAGCAGAGCCCGGCGGCGCTCCGGCTGCGCTTGCAGCGCGACGGCGAAGGCACGTCGCTCGAAATCCTCAAATGCCGCACGCTCGACATGCGTCGCAGCACACGCTTGCGATGCCGGACCTGAAAGCCGACGCAAGAGCCCGCTTCTGCCTCAACCGTTGAGACGCGCTTCGCGCAAGCTCCACTTCCGTTTCCGACCGTCGTCATGCTTTGGGCTTGTCTTCATTTTTCCGACCTGCCGCTGCGCGCCGTATTCGAGGCCGAGGAGCTTGCGCAAGCGTGCGCGATCGCCGCGGGCCCGCGCCAGCGCCAGCACATCGCCGGTGTCGGCGCAATCGCCGCGCGCGCCGGCGTACGCATGGGACAGCCGCTCGCGGCGGCGCGTGCCGTCTGCGCGAAGCTCGCGATCCGACCGCGCGACGAATCCGCCGAGCAGCGGCTGCTCGCCAGCCTCGCGGCCTGGGCCTATCGCTTCAGCAGCCATGTCAGCATCAGCGCGCCGGATGCTTTGCTCGTCGAAGTCGGCGCGAGTCTCACCCTGTTCGGCGGCTGGCCGGCGCTCGAACGCCGCCTGCGCGGCGAACTGGCCGATTTCGAGCAGCGGCCCGCGATCGCCGCCGCGCCTGTGGCGGCAGCGGCACGCGTGCTCGCACGCAGCCGCGACGGCTTCTTCACCGCGCAGCGCGAGCCGATGCTCGGCGCGCTCGCGGAGGTGCCGATCGCGCAGTCGGGGCTCGATGAAGATACAATTGCACTTTTATACCGCGTCGGACTGCGCACGCTGCGCGAGGTGTTCGCGCTGCCGCGCGCGGAGCTCGCACGCCGCGCCGGCCCGCAGGCGCTCGCGATACTCGACCGCCTGCGCGATACCATGCCCGCGCCGTTGCCGCTGTACCGGCCGCCGGACCGTTTCGCGCATCGCATCGAGCTCGACGACCGCGTCGAGGCGTGGCCGCCGCTCCTGTTCCCGCTGCGCCGTCTGACTGCCGAGCTCGCGCTGTTCCTCGCCGCGCGCGACGGCGGCGTGCAGCGCTGCGCGCTCGAGCTCGATCACGAGGACGGTACGAAGACGCGCATCGCCGTCGAGCTGCTGACGCCGCAACGCGAGGCGCAAGCGCTTTATGCACTCGTGCGCAGCCGGCTCGAGCGCGCCGAAATCGCGCAGCCGGTCTGCGGCATCGCCCTGATCGCGGACGACCTGCCGACGCTCGCGCCGCAGCATCGCGACTTGTTCGATACGAAGCGCGCCGAAGCGCTCGACTGGCCTGCGCTCGCCGAACGCCTGCGCGCGCACTTGGGCGACGAAGCCGTGCGCGGCTTGATCCACGCAGCCGATCATCGGCCGGAGAAAGCCTGGCGATTCGCGCCGCAGACATCCCTGCCCGCTCGGCATCCTGCCTCGCCCTCAGCCGCTGCGCGCGATGTCATTCAAGGCATCGCGCAAGCGCAGCGGCTTCAGGCAACGCCGCTATCCATCCCTGGAGCGTCCTCCGCTCGGCATCCTGCCTCGCCCTCAGCCGCTGCGCGCGATGCCATTCAAGGCATCGCGCAAGCGCAGCGGCTTCGACCACTCTGGCTGTTGCCGCGCGCACTGCCCTTGCGCGGCGCGGCACGCATCCTCGCCGGTCCCGAGCGCATCGAAAGCGGCTGGTGGGACGGCGAAGACATGCGCCGCGATTACTACATCGTCGAAACGCGCACCGGCCAGCGCGCCTGGGCGTACCGCGCGCCTGGAGCGGAGGACGGCTGGATGCTGCACGGGTGGTTCGCATGACGCACGAACCGCCGCACCGCTTCGGCCGCCACACGCGCCTCGACGGGCCCGGACGCGAAGTCGGTGAGCCCTCGATACGCGTCAAGGAGCGTTTCGCGCGAAGACGCGATCAGCCCGCCGCACGCGCGACGCCGCCGCCCGAGCGCAGCTACGCGGAGTTGCATTGCCTGTCGAATTTCAGCTTCCAGCGCGGCGCCTCGCACGCCGAAGAGCTGTTCGAGCGCGCGAAAAAGCTCGGCTACGCCGCGCTCGCGATCACCGACGAGTGCTCGCTCGCCGGCATCGTGCGCGCCTGGGAGGCCGCGAAGGATACCGGCGTCGATCTCATCGTCGGCAGCGAATTCGCGCTCGTGGACGGGCCGAAGCTCGTCGTGCTCGCGGCCGACCAGGCGGGCTATTCGGATCTGTGCCGGCTCATCACGACCGGCCGCCGCGCCAGCGTCAAAGGCGAGTACCGGCTCACGCGCGCCGATGCGGAGAAGCTCGGGCCCGGCGTGCGCGTGCTGTGGATGCCCGGTCCGACGGCAGCAGCCGGCCAAGCCGTTCTCGACGATGCTGCAAAGTGGATAATGCAATATTTTTGCGGCCGCGCCTGGCTCGCCGTCGAGCTGCACCGCGGCCCCGACGATACGGCCGAGCTCGCGCGTCTGCGCACGCTCGGCGCGCGACATGGTCTGCCGCTCGTGGCCGCCGGCGACGTGCACATGCACGTGCGGCGCCGGCGCGCGCTGCAGGATGTCATCACCGCGATTCGCCTCGGCTGCACCGTCGCCGAAGCCGGTCACGCGCTGTTTCCGAACGGCGAACGGCATCTGCGCCGCATCGAGACCCTCGCCTCGATCTATCCTGCGGATCTGCTCGCCGAGACGCTGCGCATCGCCGACGATTGCCGCTTCGATCTCGCGAAAATCGACTATCGCTATCCCAAGGAGCTCGTTCCCGCGGACCGCGACGCGATCGGGCACCTGCGCGCCCTGACGTGGAAGGGCGCGGCGCGCATTTGGCCTGCGGGCGTGCCCGACAAAGTGCGCGCCCAGCTCGAGAAGGAGCTCGATCTCATCGCCGAAAAGGAATACGAGCATTTTTTCTTGACCGTCGAGGACATCGTCTCCTGGGCGCGCAGGCAGACTCCGCCTATTCTGTGCCAGGGTCGCGGCTCGTCGGCGAATTCGGCCGTTTGCTATTGCCTCGGCATCACGGCGGTGAATCCCGAAACGGCACATTTGCTGTTCGAGCGTTTCCTCTCGCGCGAACGCGACGAACCGCCCGACATCGACGTCGATTTCGAGCACGAACGCCGCGAGGAAGTCATCCAGTACGTGTTCGGCAAGTACGGCCGCGATCGCGCCGCACTCGCGGCGACCGTGATCAGCTATCGGACGAAGAGCGCGCTGCGCGACGTCGGCCGCGCGCTCGGGCTGCCCGACGACGCGCTCGATCAGTTGAGCGCGATCGCCACCCAAGTGCCGGGCGGCCAGCCGCTCGCGACGGAAATGCGCGCGCGCGGCTTCGATCCGGAAAGCCGCGTGCTCGTGCAGCTCGTGGCGCTCGCGCGCGAGCTCAAGGGCTTCCCGCGCCATCTTTCGCAGCACGTCGGCGGTTTCGTGATCTCGGACCAGCCGCTGCACCATCTGGTGCCGGTCGAGAACGCGGCGATGCCGGATCGCACGATCATCCAGTGGGACAAGGACGATCTCGAATCGATGCGGCTGCTCAAGGTCGACTGCCTCGCGCTCGGCATGCTGACCTGCCTGCGCAAGTGCATCGACCTGCTGCACGAATGCGGCTTGTGGACGCGGCCCTACCGCGGCGAAAAACCGACCTTCCGCGACATTCCGCAGGACGACGATCCCAAGGTCTACGACATGATCTGCGACGCCGACACGATCGGCGTGTTCCAGATCGAATCACGCGCGCAGATGTCGATGCTGCCCAGGCTCAAGCCGCGCAAATTCTACGATCTCGTCATCGAAGTAGCGATCGTGCGGCCGGGCCCGATCCAGGGCCAGATGGTGCATCCGTATCTCGCACGCCGCAAAAATCCCGAGGCCGTCGAATATCCGCGTTCGAAATTCGAGAGCGCGCAAGCCCACAAAACCCGCGTCGAAGATGTGCTCGGCCGCACGCTCGGCGTGCCGATCTTCCAGGAGCAGGTCATGGAGCTTCTGCGCGTGACGGCCGACTTCACCTCCGGCGAGGCCGATCAATTGCGGCGCTCGATGGCCGCGTGGCGGCGCCGCGGCGGGCTCGAGCATTTCGAGGAACGCATCTTCACGGGCATGGCGAAGAACGGCTACGACCGCAAATTCGCCGAGCAGATATTCCAGCAGATCCAGGGTTTCGGCGAATACGGGTTTCCCGAATCGCACGCCTCGAGCTTCGCCCTGCTCGCCTGGGCGTCGAGCTGGCTCAAGCACTACCATCCGGCCGCATTCGCGTGCGCGCTCCTGAACTCGCAGCCGATGGGTTTCTATCAGCCGTCGCAGATCGTACAAGACGCGCAGCGCCACGGCGTGCGCGTGCGGCCCGTCGACGTCGGTGCGAGCGATTGGGATTGCACGCTCGAGCCGGGCACGCTGCGCGATGAACCCGTGCTGCGCCTGGGCTTGCGCCAGGTGAAAGGGCTATCGGAGGAACTCGCGCGGCGCATCGTCGCCGCACGCCGCGAGCGCGCCTTCGCGGATGTGGCCGACTTGACGCGTCGCGCTGCCCTCGCCGCCGCCGAACGTGCGCGCCTCGCCGATGCCGGTGCGCTGCGAAGTCTGAGCGAGCATCGCCATCGTGCGCGTTGGGACAGCGCCGGTGCCGAGCTGCCGCTGCCCGTGCTCGCCGATGCCGCGATCCGCGAGCGCCATGTGCACCTGCGTCCGCCGTCGCTGCGCGAAGATGTGATGAACGACTACGCCACGCAAGGTCTCTCGCTGACGCTGCACCCGCTCGCACTGATCCGGCCCACGCTCGAGAAACGCCGCGCGGTCACGGCGCGCGCCGCCGCACGCGCCGACAATCACGGCCGGCGCCTGCGCTGCGCGGGCCTCGTCACGGTGCGCCAGCACCCGGGCACGGCCAAGGGCGTGGTCTTCGTCACGCTCGAGGACGAAACCGGCCAGGTCAACGTCGTCGTCTGGAACAAGATCGCCGAAACCCAGCACCGCGTGCTGCACGAGGCTTCGGTCATGGCCGTCGACGGCACGCTGCAGGCCAGCGAAGGCATCTATCATCTGATCGCCGAACGCCTGCACGATTACAGCGGTTTGCTGCCTGCCTTGGGATTTGCGTCGCGGGATTTTCATTGAACGAGAGTTCCGCCCGTCAAGGCGCGAACCGCTTCATCCAATAGACAGGAGCACGACGATGATGGGCAATAGCGACGATTTGAATCGCGCCGGAGAGCTCACGAAAGATGATCGAAAACGGAAAACGCCGCAGACGTAGCCGGCGCAGGTAAGGCGGGCGAACTATGGGAAAACGTTGCGGTGATTCGCATACGTACTCGAGAGCAGCTATGACTTCCGCAAGGTAACGGGCTCCGAGTCCCGCCTGCTGGGATTCGTAATATTCGACTTGCTTCAGGTGCTCGCCTCCGCGGCCGGGAGAAAAGATGCCCTCACCGAAGCAATGCTCGCGCCTTTCTGAAAACCTCTTCGGCCGGAATTGATTGAACGGCGCTGGAATCGAACTCCTTCAGGCGTCGCTCCGACTCGTCGAGCCACAGCTCGTCAAGCTCTTGCGGAGACAGGCTGTCCAAGCTCTCCAGCAACTCATGCGCCAACTTCGCCCGATCGGCAACCGGAAGGTTGAGCGCTTCGCGCTCGAGGGTTTGCAGGTCCATGCACTTAGTGTATCAAGAAGCCAAAGCCCTGGCTGCGAACCGGGAAGAAATCAGCGCAGCGTCTTCTCGAACCAATGCTGAGCGTAGGGATTGTCGTTGAAACGCGCGATCTCGCGATACTGCGAAGAGCGATACAGCGCGAGCGCTTCGTCGAGCGAACCGTTGGTGTCGAGCCGAACGCGGTGCAGCTTGCGCTGGCGTGCGAGCCGTTCGAGCTCGGTCAGCATACGCCGGCCGAGACCGAGACCGCGCGCTTGCGGCGCGATCCACATGCGCTTGATCTCGCCGATCCCGGGCGCAAACTTGCGCAGCGCGCCGCAGCCGATTGGCGCACCGGAAAGCCGCGCCAACACCATGACGCCTCGCGGCGCGACGTATTCGTCGAGATCGGCCGTACCGCCCTTGCCGCGATCGAAACCGCCGCGAAAGCGCGCATCGAGCTCGTCGAAATAGCGCCCGAGGCAGAGCTGCGCCTCCGCGCTGCGAGGATCGACCGTCACGAGCTCGACACTCGCCGCGCGCAGCAAACGCTCGACGTCGTCCATCGCGGCGACCAGGCGCTCGGCCTGCGGCGGCGTCAGGCCCGCGACGAGCGTCTGCGCGAAACGATCGGACAAATCGTCGAGCCGACGCAGCTCCGCCCGCCCTGCACGCGACAGGCGCACGCAGCGCACACGGCGATCCTGCGCCGAGGGCCGCGTCTCGGCCAGCCCTTGGCGTTCCAGCCCGCGCAGCAGCCGACTCAGGAAGCCGGAATCGAGATCGAGCCGCGCACGCAGCTCGCGCACGGTCGCGCCCCGCGCGCCGATTTCGAACAGTACGCGCGACTCGGCGTACGGCCGATCGCGCCCGAGAAAGCGCTCGTTCAACATGCCGAGCCGCTGCGCGACGGTGCGGTTGAAGGCGCGGATACGCTGGATGTCGGTACGCACGATTAGCTGACTTTAGTCAGATAATTGGTGCGGCGCAAGTGAGGGACCCTTCCTCGCCGCCGCACATCCGCTAGAATCGCTCGGAACGCCTGCCCCGGAATGGAAATGCCCTAGTGACGACGCTCACCGACTCCTCGTCAGATTCACCTTCGAAATTTCCTCTCGTCGCCATCGCCGTCGCCGTGTTTGCCGTCTCGGGCTGCTCGGGGCTCATCTATCAATCGATCTGGTCGCATTACCTCGGTCTTTATCTCGGTCATTCGGCGTACGCGCAATGTCTCGTGCTGACGATTTTCATGGGCGGCCTCGCGATCGGCTCCTGGTTCGCGAGCCGACGCGGGCAGCAGTGGCGCAACCTGCTATTGCGTTATGCACTCGTCGAAGCGGCGATCGGCGTGTTCGGACTCGTGTTCCACCCGGTCTTCGTCGCGAGCACGAGCTTCGCATACGATACATTGCTGCCCGCGATGCCGAACGACGGGCTCGTCTCGCTCGCCAAGTGGGTCAGCGGCGCTCTGCTGATTCTGCCGCAATCAGTGCTGCTCGGCATGACGTTTCCGCTCATGGCGAATGGCGTGATCCGCCGCATGGACGCCGGCCCGGGTGCGATCATCAGCGTGCTTTATTTCAGCAACAGCTTCGGCGCTGCAGCCGGCGCGCTGATCGCGACTTTCGTGCTGCTGCCGAGCATGGGTCTGCCTGGCGCCATGCAAGCGGCGGGAGTGCTCAATCTCGTCGTCGCTCTCGTCGCCTGGGCGTTATCGCGCCGCGCCGATCCGGGCCATGTCGGCACGTCATTACGTGCGCCGCGGCTGCACGAGGAAACGGCAGGCACGACACCGGCGCGGCTACTGCTAGCCGCCGCTTTCATCACCGGAGCAACCTCGTTCGTTTACGAGATCGTCTGGGTGCGCATGCTGAGCTTGAGCCTCGGGACCACCCTGCACTCGTTCGAGCTCATGCTCACCGCCTTCATCGGTGGTCTCGCCCTCGGCGGCTGGGTCCTGCGCCGGCGCATCGATGCGCTGCCCAACCTGATCTGCGCGGCGGCTTACGTGCAGATCGCGATGGGGCTTGCGGCACTCGCCACTTTGATGCTGTATGGCAAGTCCTTCGAATGGACAGCGTTTCTCATGCACTCGCTCGCGCGCAATGCTTCGGGATACGTCTGGTTCAACCTCGCGACGGCCGGAATCGCACTCGTCATCATGATGCCCGCGGCATTCTTTGCCGGCATGACACTGCCAATGTTTTCGCTCGCGCTCGCACGCGCGGGCGCGGGCGAAGCGGCGATCGGCCGAATCTACGCGGCGAATACGTTCGGCGCGATTCTGGGCGTGATCGCTGCCGTGCTGCTGCTGATCCCTGGCCTCGGCCTCAAACTTGCGATGACGCTCGCCGCACTGGGCGACATCGCGCTCGGTCTCGTGCTTTTCCGCCGCTCCGCAGGCGAGCATGACCGCGGATACGCCGTCGCGCTTGCCGTTTCGGGTCTGTTCGCGATCGCGTTTACGCAGCTCGCGCCCTTCGATCAGCGTACGCTGGCTTCGGGTGTGTATCGCACCGGTTCAGCGCGCATACCGGACGATGCGCACCTGCTGTTTTATCGCGATGGCGCCACGGCGACCGTCGATGTCGGTGAACGCAATGGCATCCGGCTCGTGGCGACGAACGGCAAGTCCGATTCCGCAATTCAAATGCGCGATTCGGAACCGCCGACCGAAGACGAGAATACGACCACCTTGCTCGCCGTGCTGCCACTCGCGGCGAATCCGCAAGCACGCAGCGCCGCAGTCATTGGCATCGGCACCGGCATGACCACGAACACGCTGCTCGGTTCGCCTGCGCTGCAAACCGTCGACACGATCGAGATCGAGCCGGCCATGGTAGCCGCCGCGCACGCTTTCGGCAAATACTCCGAGCGCGCGTTTCTCGACACGCGTTCACACATCCACATCGAGGATGCGCGCGTGTTCTTCTCGGCACGCCGAGCGCGTTACGATATCGTCGTTTCGGAACCGTCGAACCCGTGGGTCACTGGCGTCGCAAGCCTCTTCACCGACGAATTCTACGCGCACGTCGCTCGCCATCTCGCGCCGCGCGGCGTTTTCGTTCAATGGGTGCAACTCTACGAGATCGACAACGCCCTCGTCGCGACGATCGCCAATGCGCTCGCCGATCACTTCCGCGACTATCGTTTGTATCTCAGCAACAATGAGGATCTGCTCATTGTCGCGAGCGCCGATGCCGAGCTCGCGCCCGCCGACCCGAACATCTTCGCGAATCCCGCGATCGCCGCATCGCTGGCGCATATCGGCATCCGTTCGTTGAACGACCTCTCGGTACACGAGCTCGGCAGCAAGCGCGACCTCGCTCCGTATTTTCAGGCATTGTCGACGCTCAAGAATTCCGACTATTACCCGGTGCTGTCGCTCGAGGCGCCTCGGGCGCGCTTCGCCAACTCGTCGGCCACCGCCGTGCAGCGCCTGCTCGAATCGGATCTGCCGCTCGTCGAAATGACGCAGCACCGCCCCGCACCCGCAGCGGATGCGGCCGTCTCGATTGATCCCAATTTTGCGCGCACGTTCGAGATCGCCGCTGCGCACGAGCTGCTTGCCCGCTACCGCGATGAGCCGCCCGCTACCGCCTTGCTCGACGGGCAGACGCTCTCGACGCTCGCTGCGCTGCGCGAGTACCAACGCACCTGCGGCAAGTCGGCGGACGCACATATCGCGATCGGCTGGATGTACCAGATCGGCGCCGCGATGATTCCGAATCTAAACCCGAGCGAGCTCGAGCCGCTCTGGCGGCATGACGCCTTGCACGCATGCAAGGACGCTCCTTCCCTGGCCATCGAGTTCGAAAATGTCCTTGCTGCCCTCGCCGCACGTGATGCGAAAGATATTTCGGAACGGGCGCAGAACCTTCTTACGGAACACGCTGCCGATCTCACGCCCGAACTCGCGGACTATTTGTTGCGCGCCGCGATGCTCGCTCAACGGGTTACCGGAGAGTCTGAGCGAGACTTGACGATAACACCGACATTCCAGGGCAAGATCAGCAGCCCGGAAGTGCGCGTCGAGGAGCGGATTTACCTCCAAACCACCGTTGGATCGCATTTACGCAGGCCTTAGCACTT
>DASRGX010000308.1:0-7036 GCA_035650835.1 Rudaea sp.
CATCACACGCGCCGACATCGAGCGCAGCGGTGCTCCGGACCTCATCGAAATATTGCGCCTGCAGGCCGGGGTCGACGTGGTGCGCACGGGCGGCGCCGGCGAGCAGACCAGCGTGTTCCTGCGCGGAACGAACTCGAACCATGTGCTCGTGCTCATTGACGGTGTGCGCGCGGCCTCATCGAACACCGGCGCGTTCGCGTTCGAGAACCTGCCGCTCGATGCGATCGAACGCATCGAGATCGTGCGCGGGCCGCGCGCGAGCTATTGGGGCTCCGACGCGATCGGCGGCGTGATCCAGGTGTTCACGCGCAAGCTCGACGCGCCGCATCTCGCCGCGAGCTACGGCACCTACCGCGACGCCGACGGCAGCGCCGGCATCGGCGCGTGGTCGGAAGCGGGCGGCTTCAGCGTGCAGGCCGGCGTGCGCCACGTCGGCGGCTTTTCCGCGACGAACGCCGGCATCTGCAACGGTCCGAACGATCCGTACTGCATCTACAACCCCGACGACAATGGCTTCCAGAACCACAACGTCGTCGCCCAAGGCGGCTACCGGCTCGGCGCGCAGACGCTCTCCGCCAGCCTATTCCGCAGCGAAGGCACGCAGAGTTTCGACAACGGCGCGACGGACGGCATCTCGCACACGCTCGACCAAGCCGCCGGCGTGAACCTCGAAGGGCCGCTCGCCGCCGCATGGCGGCAGCGGTTGAGCCTCGGCACGTCGCGCGAGGACATCGCCACGCCCGCGTTCCAGAGCGCTTACCGCTCCACGCGCGAGCAGCTCTCGTGGAGTAACGATGTCGCATTATCCACAATGCAGCATCTCGTCGGCGGCGTCGATTACGTGCACGAGCGCGGCATCAGCATCGACTATTCAGGCTTCGGCGCGCCCTACGACGTGTCGCGCGACGACGCCGCCGCCTTCGCGGGCTGGCATGCGGGACAAGGCGCGCTCGACGGCGAGGTGTCGGGGCGCTACGACCACTACAGCGACTTCGGCAGCGCGTTCTCGGGTTCGGCAGCGGTGGGTTGGAAACCGCGCGAGGATCTGCGCCTCACCGCGAGCTACGGCAACGCGTTTCGCGCGCCGAACCTCAACGAGCTCTATTCGCCGGGCTACGGCGGCTACTACGCCGGCAATGCGAACCTCGATCCCGAACGTTCGCGCACGTTCGAGGTCGGCCTCGCCTGGAACGTCGATGCGGCGAGCCGCATCGATCTGCACGCGTTCTCCACGCGCGTCCACGATCTCATCGATTTCTCGGGCGGCACGACCAACCAAGCCATCAATATCGATCGCGCCGCCATCGACGGCGCCGAGCTCACCTACGCCTGGCATTCGGGCCCGTGGGCGCTCGAGAACAACCTGACCGTGCAGAACCCGCGCAACGAAGACAGCCACCAACCGTTGGTCAGGCGCCCGAAGCGCAAGCTCGACAGCGTGCTCGAGCGCAGCGTCGGCGAACGCGGCAGCATCGGCGCCGAACTGGTCGCGAGCGGCAAGGCCGACGACGTCGGCGCCAAGGTGCTCGGCGGCTATGCGCTGCTCAACCTGCGTGCGTCGTATGCGCTCGATGCGACCTGGCGCGTCGGTTTGCGCCTCGAAAACGCCTTCGATCGCACGTACGAGCTCGCCCACGGCTACAACACCCCGGGCCGGGCCGGCTATGTCGAGGTGACCTGGGAACCGCACTAAATCAAGGTATTCGGCCGTCCAGACGGCCGCGACGCCCCCCGCGCACGTGCGCTGCTGGCCGCGTGCGCGATACAGGCATAGAATCTGCTTGGGACGCAGGCATGATGCGGGGAACATCCATGTCTCAGGCGGTCGGGGGTGCAGGCAACAAAACCGCGGCGAAATCGCCGGCGCTGAAGACGCTGGCGAGCCGTACGGATCTGCCGATACGCGTGCATGGCCTGCTCGAAGGCGTGCTCGCGCTATGCTCAAGCGGGCTCGAGCGGGCGCTCGTGTCGACGCTCAACGAAGTCGAGATGCAGCTCTTCAAGCTCGCCGAGCAGGGGCGCAGCAACGAACAACAGCATCGCTGCTTCGAGACCTTGCGCGAAATCAAGCGGGGCCGCTCCGACGTGGCGCCGCGCTACATGCTGGCCATGGAAGACGCTCTGGCCTGCTTCGATCAGCGCGGCACGGCCGCGGCCGAGGTCGCCAAGGTGCTGCGCCATCCCGCGCACGGCAAGCAGGAGCTCTCGCTCGTCGACACCAGCGAGCTCGAAGAATCGCTCGCGTTGCAGGAATTCGCCGCCAAGACCGAAGTGCGCCAGGCGCAGCAGCTCTATGCGCTCGGGCATCGCTTCGGCGTGCTCGCCGGGGCGCCCATGTTCGAAGCCGAGGCGCTGCCGATCGGGCCGCTCATGCTCGGCGAGGCGCTGCGCCGCGCGAGCGAAGGCCTCGACATCGCCACCGAACACCGCGTGCTGCTGTATCGCACGTTCGACCGCATGACCGTGAACGCGGTGGGCTCGTTCTACGAAGCGCTGAACACGTATTTCATCGAACACCGAATCCTGCGGCACCTTCGGCTACAGGCGCCGATTGCGAAGATCGCGGACCGCGACCGCGAACAGCCCGCCACGCCGCCCGATCCACAGGCCGGGCGCGAGCCGATGGCGCCGCAGCCCTTGCACTCGCCCTCGCCCGGTTTCGGCGCACGCCAGCCGGCGCCGGGCTCCTATGCGCAAACGCAAGCGCACGCCGCGACGCCCGGCGCACCGAGCTGGGCCGGCGTGACGTCGCAGCCCGCAGCCGGCGACGACCGCGATTCGGAACTTTTCGCGACCTTGCGCGAGCTGCTGGCCGGGCGCCGCCATGCGCTC
This sequence comes from Rudaea sp., assembly GCA_035650835.1. GTDB lineage: Bacteria > Pseudomonadota > Gammaproteobacteria > Xanthomonadales > Rhodanobacteraceae > Rudaea. Next base: position 2,833 of record DASRGX010000308.1, read on the forward strand.
GGGCTCGCCAGCACGCCCGTCGCCAACGCCTACGTGCCGAACAGCGACGACGTGCAGGCGGTGCTCGGCGCGCTGCAATCGAAGCCGATCTCGCCGCTCATGCTCGGCGGCAAGCTCGTGCAGCGCTCGGTCGCGCATCTCAAGCAGGACCTGCTCGCGCATCTGCGGCAGTTCGCTCCCGAAGGCCGCGCGCCGCACTTGGGCGCCGAGGACTCCGACACGATCGACCTCGTCGGCATGCTGTTCGACTACATCACGAAGAACGTGCGTCCGGACGGCAGCACGCAGGCGCTCATGACCAAGCTGCAGGTGCCGCTCTTGCGCGTCGCACTCAAGGACAAGAGCTTCTTCACGCGGCGCTCGCATCCGGCCCGCCAGCTCCTGAACGCGATCGCCGACACCGGCACGCACTGGCTCGACGACAGCGAAGGCCCGGCCGACCGCGATCTGATCGACAAGATGCAGCTCGTCGTCGACCGCGTGACGCAGGAATTCGACGGCGACCTCACGCTGTTCGAAGAGATGATGAGCGGGCTGTCGCAGCACATGCACACGCTCGCGCGCAAGGCCGAAGTCACCGAACGCCGTCACGTCGACGCGGCAAGGGGCCGCGAGAAGCTCGCGATCGCGCGCAAGCGCGCACACGACGCGATCAGCGCGCGCGTGGCGGCGGCGAAGCCCGGGAAACTCGTGCGCACCGTGCTCGAGCAGGCCTGGATCGACGTGCTCGCGTTGACGCTGTTGCGCCAGGGCGAGAACAGCGAGACCTACAAGAAGCGCCTCGCCGTCGCCGATCGTCTGCTCGCGGCCGATCCCGGCCGCGCCGGCTCCTCGAAAGCCGTGCCGGCCGAACTGCGCGAGGAAATCGAAACGGGGCTCGATCAGGTCGGCTACCACAAGGACGATATCCACGCGGTGGTCAAGCGTCTGTTCCTGCCCGAGCAGGCGGCGAACGAGGAAAACCCGAGCTCGAACACCGAGATCGCGATCAAGCTCAAGAGCAAGGTCCGCTTCGGCGACGACACCGCGGAAGCGCAGCCGGCGCCCGATGCCGGCCGGCAGAAAACCGCGATCAAAGCCGGCAGCGAGCAGGAGCGCATGCTCGAGCGCTTGAAGACGCTGCCGTTCGGCACCTGGTTCGAGTTCCGCACGAATCAGCAAGGCGACAAGATCCGGCGCAAGCTCGCGTGGTTCTCGACGCTGACGAGCCGCTGCCTGTTCGTGAACCAGCGCGGCGCGCGCACCGACGAGAAGACACTCGAACAGCTCGCCCTCGACGTCGTGACCGGACAGGCCGCGATCGTCGAACCCGAGCAGGAATCCATCGTCGACCGCGCGTGGAAAGCCATCATGTCCTCGCTACGCCAGCTCGTCGGCGGGCGCGATGGCGAAGCCGTACCCGCTTGAGGAACATGTCATGACCGAACACCGCCGCTCGCAGCGCAAACGCGCCCAGCACACCATCCACGTCACGAACGCGATCACGGGACACGAGGTGGGCCACATCGGCAATCTCTCGATCGACGGCATGCTGCTGATCAGCAGCCGACGCCTGCCCGAAGACGCGTTGTTCCAGTTCACGTTCCATCTGCCGAGCGGCGCGACCGCCCAGCAGCATCAGCTCGAAATCGGCGTCCACGAGCAGTGGAGCGAAGCGGCGAACGTGCCCGGCCAATTCTGGTCCGGCTTCCGCATCATCGACATCGGCCAGGAAGACTACAACGTGCTGTACGATTGGGTCATGAGTCCGGGCGGGCAGTTCGACTGACGCGCTCTCCGACCGCCGCAGCGATCTGCGGCACAATAGGGCTCTCCCCTACGCGAGCGCCCTCATGTCGGATCTTCTGGCCAAGCTCTATCCCGCCCACCTCGAAACACTGAAGGCCCGCAGCGACGCCGCGCTGGCGCGCGGAGGCTACGACCACCTGCTCGTCGCGGCCGGCACGCCGCACTACCAGTTTCTCGACGACCGTCCGCAGCCGTTCGCGGCCAATCCGCATTTCAAGCATTGGCTGCCCGTCACGAAGGCGCCGGGATCGTGGCTCGCCTACACGCCCGGCAAGCGGCCGAAGATCGTGTATTTGCAGCCTCACGATTATTGGCACGTGGTGCCGGAAGCCCCGGCCGGCTACTGGACGGAGCATTTCGATATCGCGATCGTACGCGAAGCCGCCGACGCGGCCGCGCATCTGCCGCGCGACGGGCGCCGCGCCGTCGTCGGCGAGGACAACGCCGGCATCCCCGGTGTCGAACCGAACAACCCGCAAGCGGTGATCGATCATTTGCATTATCACCGCGCCTACAAGACCGATTACGAACTCGCCATGATGCGCGTCGCGAGCAAGCTCGGCGCGCGTGCGCACCGCGCGGCAGAAGCGGCGTTCCGCGCCGGCGCTTCGGAATACGACATTCACATGGCCTATCTCAAGGCCGTGCACGAGACCGAGAACGAGCTGCCGTACAGCAACATCATCGCGCTCAACCAGCATGGCGCCGTGCTGCATTACACCGATCTCAACCGCGCGCCGCCCGCGCACGCACTGTCGTTCCTCATCGACGCCGGCGCGAATTTCCACGGCTACGCGAGCGACATCACGCGCACGTATGCGGGCGCCGGCGCCGGGGAGTTCCAGGCGCTCGTCGACGCCGTCGATGCCGCGCAGCGCAGCTTCGCGGGAAACGTGAAGCCTGGACAAAGCTACCCCGAATTGCATCTGCACGCGCACCGCGCGCTTGCGAACATCCTGCGCGAGCACGGCTTCATCGACATGAGCGCCGAGGCCGCGGTAGAGAGCGGCGTGTCTTCGACGTTCTTCCCGCACGGCCTCGGCCATATGATCGGCTTGCAGGTGCACGATGTCGGCGGCTTCCAGCAAAGCGAGACGGGCGGCACGATCGCGAAGCCGGCCGGTCATCCGTACCTGCGCATGACGCGCACGCTCGCGCCCGGCATGGTCGTCACCATCGAGCCCGGTTTGTATTTCATCGACATGTTGCTGGCCGAGCTCAAGGCCAAGCCGGAAGCCAAGCACGTGAACTGGGCCAAAGTCGACGCGTTCCGCCGCTACGGCGGCATCCGCATCGAAGACGACGTGGTTTGCACCGAAGGCGCGCCCGAGAATCTGACGCGCGACGCCTTCGCGCTCGCCTGAGGGCGTCAGGGCGATTCGCGCGCGAGGCGCAGCAGCGTGCCGTTGTCGTCTTCGCTGACGAGCACGCTGCCGTCGTCGAGTTGCCAAAGCGCCACGACTGCTCCCAACGGGTGGTCGTCGCGTGCGAAATCCCAAGCCGAAACGATGTCCTTCGGCTCGCCGCGCGGGCGGCCGTGCGCATCGACCGCCAGCGCGACGATGCGATGACCGTTCGCGCGATAGCCGTGATAGCCGATCAACAACGTTCCGTCCAGATCGGGCAGCGCCTTGCCGCGATAGAGCAGCATGCCGAGCGGCGCGGCGTGTGCCGGTAGCAGCAGCGTCGGCTCGCGCTTGCTGCGGCAGTCGAAATCCGGATATTCGGGGCTCGCCCGAACGCCGTCGTAGCAATACGGAAACCCGTAGTCGGCGCCGCGTTCGACGCGTACGTACGCATCGTGCGGCAAGTCGTCGTCGGACAGCGCCGGGTCGGCGTGGTTGATCGCGTCACGCGCGTTCACGGCGGCGACGAGATCGCCCGCCGGCAGCACGGCGAGCGCCATGCTGTTGCGCAGACCGCGCGCGTAGGGCTGGAGCGTGCGTGCATCGATCGCCGCGTCGTCGCGCGGCACGACGTGCAAGATGCTCGCGCGTGGCGGCGCGGCGACGGTTTCCGGGCAAGGTCCGGTCGGAACGGGTGCGCCGAGCGCCGCTTCGCAATGATCGGTCGCGGAACCGACGTTCACGTACAGCGAGCCGTCGCCGGCCAGCGCGATCGCGGCCAGCGGGTGGCGGCCGGTATCGGGCAAGTGCGCGACGATTTCGCGCAAAGTTGCGGGAGCATCCGCTGCTGCGGGATCGAGCCACGCCACCTTGCCTGCGAGCCCGAGGTATAGCCCTCCGCGCGGCGCCGGCACCAGTGCGTTCGGTTCGTCGAGCCCGGACAAGACGACTTCGGACTTGCCACGTCCATGATCGGCAAGCTTCAGCAGGCGCCCATGATTGCGTCGCCACCCGCCCATGTCGACGACGTAGACATCGCCGCCGATGGCCGCAACGCCGCGCGGAAAGCC
>DASRGX010000309.1:0-9501 GCA_035650835.1 Rudaea sp.
GCGACGAGCGCCGATTCCACCTCGGCCAGCCGCGAAGGACCGCCGAGGTCGGACAATTGTACGACGTCGAGCCCGCGGAATCCGCAAGGATTGATGCGCCGGAACGGCTCCAAGTCCATGGCCACGTTGAACGCGAGTCCATGGAACGTGCAGCCGCGCCGCACGCGCAAGCCGAGCGCCGCGATCTTGGCGCCTGCCACGTAGACGCCCGGAGCGCCCTGCTTGCGCGCGGCATCGACGTTCCAGCGCGCGAGCGTGTCGATGATCGCCTGCTCGATGCGGTGCACGAATTCGCGCACGCCTAAGCCCGCGCGGCGCAGATCGACGAGCGGGTAGGCGACGATCTGCCCGGGTCCGTGATACGTGACCTGCCCGCCGCGATCGACGGGCACGACCGGAATATCGCCCGGCATCAGCACGTGTTCCCACTTGCCTGCCTGGCCGAGCGTGAAGACGGGGGTATGCTCGACGAGCCAGAGTTCGTCCGGCGTCTCGGCCGTGCGCGCGTCCGTGAACGCCTGCATGGCGCGCCAAACGGGTTCGTAGGGCGACAGTCCGGGCAGACGGCGGACCAGGAGCGGCCGCGCTTGCGTCAAAGCGTCCACCGCACTGCCGGATCGGCCCGCAGGGCCGCGTGCGCGGCCTCGTATTTTTCCCGCGAGGGGCACGTGAACGTCACGCTCACGGACACATAGTTTCCCTCGCTCGAAGGCCGCGTGCGCAGGCTGCCCGTCAGCACGGCGAGGCCGAGCCCCGCGACAATCTCGGGCACCCGCTCTTCGAGCCCCGAATTGGCCTTGCCGACCGCCGTGATCTCGAAAGCGCCCGGGAACTGGAATCCCTGCTGCGGGTTTTGCGGTTGGAGATCGTCGAGGGATTTCATTGCGCTCCGAGGGCGGCCGAACCTAGATACATTGTGGGCTTATGTTGTGCCACGCGGCGCTGTTCCAAGCGCGAGTCTGCAAGCGAGAGGCGAAACTCACGTCGTTGCTGATCGAGGACTTCATACCGAAGCGGCACAATGGCGAAGTCCTCTGATCTGGCGTACGGCCCCCGCCACTGCGCGTCCGCACTCTCGACGAGTTCATCGAGAGTTGCCGGCAGCCGGTGGAGGTCGAGCGCGAACGCCGATATCTTCATTTCCACCGAGTGGAACTGCGCTTCGACGGCATCGTAGGGCGCCTCCTCTTGGACTTTCAGCCAGACGAAGGCGACGAATATCGCGCCGCCGCCGAACAGGACGATCAGAGCAAGGCCGACGGCGCGCACCCGTTTCACTTCGTATTCGGCACCGAAGAGACGTCGCTCTTCTTGTCGCCCTTGAACCAGAGCAGGATACCGTCCGAGAGCCGCCCCCAGAAGCCTGCCTCGGGTGCGTCGGCGAGCGCGACGAGCGGCCGCTCGACGAGCACCTTGCCGTCGAGCGCTACCTTGACGGTGCCGACCTGCTGGCCCTTCGTGTACGGCGCGATCAGGCGGTTAGGCATATCCATCGTCGCCTTGAGATCGTTGTAGCGGCCGCGCGGCAGCGTGACGAGCACGTCGTCGGCAACGCCGAGCGCGATCGTGTTCTGCGCGCCTTTCCAGAGTTCGGGCGTGGCGAGCGCCTTGCCGGCGTCGTAGAGCTTATGGCTCTCATAAAAACGGAAGCCATAATTGAGCAGCGACTGGTTGTCGTCGGCTCGCTGCTTCTCGCTCGCGGCACCCATGACGACGGCGATCAGGCGCTGGTCGCCGCGCTTGGCCGACGTGGCGAGACAAAAACCCGCTTCCTTCGTGTGGCCGGTTTTGATGCCGTCGACCGAGGCATCGCGCCACAGCAGCGTGTTGCGGTTGTGCTGGGTGATGCCGTTCCACTCGAATTCCTTGACCGCGTAGATCTTGTATTCCTCGGGAAAATCGCGGATCACGGCGCGCGACAGGAGCGCGATGTCGCGCGCCGTCGAGTAGTGGTTCGGATCGGGCAGGCCCGAAGCGTTCACGTAATGCGTGCCGGTCATGCCGAGCTTCGCGGCGTATTGGTTCATGAGCTCTGCGAAGGTCTGCTCCGAGCCCGCGATGTGCTCGGCGAGCGCGATCGCGGCGTCGTTGCCCGACTGGATGATCATGCCGTACAGCAGATCCTTGAGCGGCACCTTCGAATTGACCGCGAGGAAGCTCGTCGAACCGTCGGTGCTTGCGCCGCCGGCACGCCACGCGTTCTCGCTGATGAACACTTGGTCGTCGAGTTTGACCTTGCCCGCGGCGAGCTCGGCCGAGACGACGTACGCCGTCATGACTTTGGTGATCGACGCCGGTTCGACGCGCTCGTCGGCGGCGTTGTCGGCGAGGATCTGCCCCGTGGCGAAATCCATGAGCACCCAGCTTTTTGCGCTCAAGGCGGGCGGCGGCGGCGTGGGCACGTTGAGCGCGCCCGGGTGCGGCGCGTTCGGTGTCGGCAGATTGGGGTTCGCCGGCGTGGCCGCGGCGGACGCGCTCGCTGCCGGCGGCGCCGACTGCGCGTCCTGGCCTTGCGGCGTCTCCTGCTGCTGCGCGGCCGCCGGTTTGCGCTTGGCGTGCGCGTGCTGGGTAGCGGCATGCCCCGGAGCCGGAGCGAGGGCGAGACAAAAAGTGGACAATGCTGCAAAAGATACTACGCGCAAAAACGTCATTTCGGGTTCCGTCGTTTCGATTGGCCCGCGGCCTGGCGCGGGCAGAACGTCAATTATCCACCGCCACGCGCGGCGTACCTAGTCCCAGCTCGCGCAGCCGGGGCGCGAGCCGGTCTGCTTCGTCCGCGTCCTTGAGCGGGCCCAGGCGCACGCGCGACACCGTTTGCGAGCCGACCTCGGCCTCCACGACGCGCACTTCGCCGAGGTTCGCCGCCCGCACCTTGGCCGCGGCGCGCTCGGCGTTGACGCGGTCGGCGAACGCGCCCACTTGCAGGTATAGCGCGGGTTTCTGCGTTTTTTGTGGCGCCGCACTGGCGGTGCGCGCTGAGACCGCGGCTGTGCGCGGTGGTTCCGAGCGCTCGGGGTGCGCCGGATCGATGCCGCGCACCTCGACCATCGCCGTGCCCTTGGGCCACACGCCGAGCTTGACCGCGGCGACGTAGGACAGATCGATGATCCGGTTGGCGACGAACGGACCGCGATCGTTGACGCGCACGATCACGCTGCGGCCGTTCTCGAGATTGGTCACGCGCGCGAACGAGGGCAAGGGCAGTGTCTTGTGCGCGGCGCTGTAGGCGTACATGTCGTAGCGTTCGAAATCCGAGGTCATGTAGCCGTGGAACTTGTTGCCGTACCACGAGGCGAGGCCGCGCTCGACGTAGCCGCTCGCGCTCGGCAGCACGCGGTAGGTCTCGCCGAGCACGGAGTACGGCGATTTGTTGCCGTACTGCGAGCGCGGCTCCGACTTCGGGACGGGCTCGGGAATCTTGCTGACGTCGGGAACGTCGCTAGGGGTCGAATCGCGGTCCTGCGCGTAGCGGCCGCCGCCCGCCTTGGCCGCCGGCGCTTCGGCCGCCGATTGCGGCCGCGTCGTCGGCCTATGGAAGCAGCCGGCGAGCAGGACGAGCGCCGCTAGCAGGGCGAGGCGCGCGCCCGGGCGCCTCATGGCGCGGCGTTCTCCGCAGCGCGCGCGGCGATAGCCTGGCTCAACTGATATACCGCAAGGCTGTAGAGCGGACTGCGGTTGTACCGCGAGATCGCGTAGAAATTCTCGAACGTGATCCACGTCTCCGGCCCGTCGGCGCCGTCGAGCGTGACGAGGGTCGCCGGCGTCATCGGGTCGAGCTTGACGTCGATCGTGTAGCCCCATTCGACGAGCTGCTGCAGCGGGAACACGGGTTCGAGGCTGCCCGGCCCGATCGGCCGCGCATTCGGAGCGACCGTCGCGCGCAGCGCCACCGGCCCGTCCTTCTGCCAGCCGTGCGCGACGAAATAATTCGCCACGCTCGCCGCGATGTCGGGCAGCGAATTCCACAAATCCACTTTTCCATCGCCGTCGCCGTCGCGCGCGAACTTGGCGATGCTCGACGGCATGAACTGGCCCCAGCCCATCGCTCCGGCGTACGAGCCGGTCAGCGTGTCGGGCGCGTAGGGGAAACTCGGGCTCTTGAGCAGGAAAAGCTGCGCGAGTTCGCCGCGGAAGAAGTCCTGGCGCGGCGGGTAGTAGAACGCGAGCGTGGTCAGTGCGTCGACGACGCGGTAGCGGCCCGTCATGCGCCCGTAGTTGGTCTCCACGCCGAGGATCGTGACGATGAGTTCGGGCGGCACGCCGTATTCCGCGCCGATGCGCTTGAGCACGTCGGCATTCGCATCGAGGAACGCGGCGCCGTCTTCGGTGCGGCGCTCGGTCACGAAGATCGGACGGTACTCCTTCCACGGCTTGGCTTCGGCCGGCCGCGTGATCGCGTCGATGACGCTCTGCTGGTAGCGCGCGCCTGCGAGGACGGCCATGACTTGGCCGGCGTCGAGCCCGTGGTCGCGCGCGAGCGCGGCGGCGAACGCACGCTCCGCCGCGGCAACGGCGGCGGGATCGGGAATCTCGGGAGCGGGAGCGGCTGCGGACGCGAGGCCGAAGCAACAAATGTACAAAAATACAAATCGCAGCATCGAGTGGTCCGGATCGCGTTCCCCTGCCTGACTAGATTACCGCGGCGAGCGACCCGCCGTCAGCCTGTTAAGAAAAGGTTTGCTCGTTGCATTCGGCATCGATGCGCCGTCCGTGTCTTGCAAAACGCCCTGCATGAGCCAGTATGACCGCGCGCTGCCTGCACGAAACGCGACACGCCGGTGGCATAGCGGTTGCGTCGAAGCATCGAAAGCGTTTCAGGAGCTAGCCATGACGATCCGCATCATCGAAACCAACACCGTCGACGAAGGCTGGGTGGCTAGGGTGTGCGACGGCGACGAGGCGCTCGGGCTCATCCGCCAGAACCCGCGCACGGGCTGGTTCCGCTATTTCAGCGGCATGCAAGACCGCGACATCAGCCTCGAACGCGAGTCTCTGTTGGCACTCAAGCAAGCCCTCATGCGCTCGCGCAGCCAGCCGTCGCGCACCGCGGCCTAGGGAACCTAGTGCGAATGCGGCGCGCCGCGGCCGCCGCCGTGCCAGCCGCCCCCCGAAGAGGAATGCACGGCCGGCGCCGAATGCGCCACGTATCCGCCCCGGGAATAGGTCGGGGCACGATAGGCCGGCGCACGATACGAATACGAAGATCCGTAGGATGCCGCCGCCGCGCCGCCGTGCCAGGAACCGCCGTAGCCCGGGTGCGATGCATAGCCGCGCGACGCGTAGCCCGCGCTGCCCGTGTGCGCCGCGTAGCCGCGGCTGCTCGGCATCGACGTCACCCAGTACGCGTTGTGAGCCGCCCGGGCGTTGACCGCGCGCGTGCTCAAATCGTTGCCGCCCGCACGATACGCCTGACGGCTGCCGTTCGGCAGCGCGATGCCGCTGCGTTGCGCGTGCGCGTACGACGCCGACGAGAAGTGCGCGCCGGCGGTCGCATAGCCCGCGGCAGTTCCATGCGGTCCGGCGTGCGCGAACGCGCGCTCGTGCGTTTGCCCGCCGCGCCAGTCGTGACCGTGCCAATCATGCCCGTGCCAATCGTGGTAGCGGCCCGCATAGCGCCAATGATCCCAGTAGCGCCCATGGCCGTAGTAGCGATACGGGCCGTGATAGGCGACGACGCCGAAGAAACCGCCCCAGTAAGGTCCGCCCCAATAGGGCCCGTAACCCCAGTACGGCCAACCCCAGCCGAACGACACGTAAGGCCAGCCGAAACCGACGGCGAAACCCGGAGTCCAGTAATAGTAGTCGTCGGGCAGGAGGCTCACGCCCGGATAGAAAGTGACGTCGCCATAGTCGGGGGCGTCGTCGTCCGCAACGTCGTCGCTCGGCGCGTAGGCCGGCGACGGCGCTTCGTTGCAGGTCGGATCGTTATCCGCGCAGTCCGCGGCGGGTGGCCCTGCGCTGTAAACCACGGGCGCTACGGCGTCGGGGTCCCCCGTCACCTGCGCACTGACCGAACCGGCCACCAGCACGGCACCGAGAAACAGACTGAAGCGCCCCATGTTCCACCTCGCGATCGACGAGGTCATGCTGAGCCTGCCGCAATGAATTCCTCCTGAACTCGGCGGGCTCTCGCGTAAGTATTTGCAAAGGCCGTTCGCCCGCATCCGGATACAATGCGCGGATGCCCCTGGTCCAGCTCCAGCGCGTCGACTACAGCGTCGGCGGCCCTCTCCTGCTCGAAGGTGTCGATCTCGGTATCGACGCGGGCGAACGCGTGTGCATCGTCGGCCGCAACGGCGAAGGCAAATCGACGCTGCTGCGCCTGATCGCGGGGGAGATCGCCCCCGACGACGGCGAGGTTCGCATCCAAGCCGGAATCCGTGTGGCCCGTCTCGCCCAGGAGGTGCCGCAGGACACGGCCGGCAGCGTGTTCGACGTCGTCGCGTCCGGCTTGGGCGAGCTCGGCGTGCTGCTCGCGGACTACCACCATCTGCTCGCCACGGGCGATCTGGCGGCGCTCGGCGCGGTGCAATCCCGCATCGAAGCGCAGCACGGCTGGGATCTCGACCGGCGCGTGCAGCAGGTGCTGGCTCGTCTCGACCTGCCTGCGGACAGCGATTTCGCCACACTGTCGGGCGGCATGAAGCGCCGCGTTCTGCTCGCCCAGGCGCTCGTGTGCGCGCCCGACATCCTGCTGCTCGACGAGCCGACCAACCATCTCGACGTCGACGCCATCGCCTGGCTGGAAGAATTCCTGCGCGGGCTCGCAGCGAGCCTCGTCTTCGTCACGCACGACCGTGCCTTCCTGCGGGCACTTGCCACGCGCATCGTCGAGATCGACCGCGGCCGCGTGAGTTCCTGGCCTGGCGACTACGACAACTATCTGCGCCGCCGCGAGGAGCGCCTGCACGCCGAAGCGCAGGCCAATGCGCTGTTCGACCGCAAGCTCGCCGAAGAGGAAGTCTGGATCCGCCAAGGCATCAAGGCGCGGCGCACGCGCAACGAAGGCCGGGTGCGCGCGCTCATGGCGCTCAGGCGCGAGCGCGCCGCGCGGCGCGAACGTGCGGGCACGGCGAGCATCACGCTCGCCGATGCGCAGGCGTCGGGGCGCAAGGTCATCGAGGCGCGTCACGTGGACTTCGCCTACGGGCAAGCGGCCATGTTGCGCGATTTCTCGGCGACGATCCTGCGCGGCGACCGCGTCGGCATCATCGGTCCGAACGGCTCGGGAAAGACGACGCTGCTCAAGATCCTGCTCGGCCAACTTGCGCCGGAGCGTGGCGAAGTACGCCTCGGCACCGGCTTGGAAATCGCCTACTTCGACCAGCACCGCGGAAGCCTGCGCGAGGACTGGAACGCGCTCGACAACGTGGCCGAAGGACGCGAATACATCGAGCTCGACGGCAGCCGCAAGCACGTGCTCGGGTACCTGCAGGATTTCCTGTTCTCGCCTGAACGTGCGCGCGCGCCGATCACGCGGCTTTCCGGCGGCGAGCGCAACCGTTTGCTGCTCGCGAAACTCTTCGCGCAGCCGTCGAACCTGCTCGTCATGGACGAGCCGACGAACGACCTCGACGTCGAAACGCTGGAACTGCTCGAAGAGCTGCTCGGCGCCTATCGCGGCACGCTGCTGCTCGTTTCGCACGATCGCGAATTCATCGACAACGTGGCGACGAGCACGCTCGTGCTCGAAGGCGCGGGCCGCGTGGGCGAGTACGTCGGCGGATACACGGATTGGCTGCGGCAGCGACCGCAACCCGCACCGAAAGCGCCACCGTCGAAACCGGCGCCGACGCGCGTCCCCGCGCCGACCACCGAGACGCTCAAGCGCAAACTCAGCTACAAGGACGTACGCGAACTCGAGCGCCTCCCCGCGCGCATCGAGTCGCTCGAAGCGGACATCGCCGCGCGCACCGCGGCGATGCACGACCCGGCGTTCTTCAAACAGGACAGCGCAACGATCACGGCGGCGAATCAGGCGCTCGCGGCGCTGCAGTCGGAGCTCGACGCGGCCTATGCGCGTTGGCAGGAGCTCGAGAGCTGACCGCAGCAATCCCGATTGTTCGGCGCTTGCGCACAGACGCGTTATGCTTGCCAAGCAGGCGGGGAACGACATGAACGAGGATGCAGCCAACCGGCGACCCATCGCGGCGCGCGAGAGCGGCTGGGCGCGGCGCGCGGCGGCGGCGCTGGCGCGCTCGCGGATCACGCCGGACCAGATTTCGGCCGCGAGCGTGCTCGTCGCCGGAACCGGTGCGGCGCTGCTTGCGTCCCGTGCGGATGCCGCATCCCTCGTCGGCTGCGCAATTTGTATACAATTGCGCCTCGCCTGCAACCTGCTCGACGGCATGGTCGCGATCGAGGGCGGCCGCGCTTCGGCCGTGGGCAAGCTCTACAACGAATTGCCCGACCGCATCGCCGATTCGCTGCTGATCGTGGCGCTCGGCTATGCGTGCGGCGAAGCCTGGCTCGGCTGGCTCGGCGCCATGCTCGCCGTATTCACGGCTTACGTGCGCGCGTTCGGCGGGGCGCTCGGCTTCGCGCAGGACTTCCGCGGGCCGCTCGCGAAGCAGCAGCGCATGGCCGTGTTGACCGCCGGCTGCGTCATCGGCGCGGCCGAGACGTACTGGCATGCGCAGCGCTACGCATTGCTGGCGGCGGCGGCGATCGTCGCCGCCGGGTCGGCGCTCACCTGCGTCGCGCGCACGCGTGCGCTTGCAGCGCAATTGCGGTCTCGCGCCTGATGCCGCTCTCGCACCTGCTGGCTTTCCTCGTGCGCGTCCTCGTCGGCGCGCGCGGGGCCTGGATCGGCTGCGCGCCCGCGCCCGGCTTGCGCATCTACTATGCCAATCATACGAGCCATCTCGACACGCTCGCGCTGTGGAGCGCGCTGCCGGGCCCACTGCGCGCGCGTACGCGTCCGGTAGCGGCGCAGGATTATTGGAATCGTGCGGGACTGCGCAAGTACCTTGCGACGCATGCGTTCAATGCCTTGTTCATCGACCGCTCGGCCGACAACCGCGACCGCGATCCGCTCGCGCCCCTTGCGGAGGCGCTGGCACGCGGCGAATCGCTGATCCTGTTCCCCGAGGGCACGCGGCGGGGCGACGCCTTGCCGGGACCTTTCAAGAGCGGCCTCTTTCATCTGGCCGAACGCGCGCCGCAGGCGGAGCTCGTCCCGGTCTACCTCGAGAACCTCTACCGCAGCATGCCCAAGGGTGCGCTGTTGCCGGTACCGCTGACGTGCTCTGTGCGCTTCGGCTCGCCGCTCGCCCGCCGTGCCGGCGAGTCGCGACAGGAATTCCTCGCGCGCGCGCGCCAAGCCGTCGTGGACCTTGCGTGACGATGCAGCAGAAATTCATGTGGCTCATGGGCGGCGTGCTCGTGCTGCTCATTGTCGCGACCGCCCTGGGCTGGCTGCTCGCGCGCAAGAACCCGGGCAGCGCGACGATCGCCAATCTCAACGCGCGCACGCACGCCTGGTGGGTGATGGTCGCGGTG
>DASRGX010000310.1:0-20912 GCA_035650835.1 Rudaea sp.
GTTGATCGGTTCGATGTAGACCGCGTCGGCCGTGTCCGGGTCGGTCATGATCGTCGCCGGATTCGAATTGACGAGGACGACGCGATAGCCTTCCTGCTTGAGCGCCTTGCACGCCTGCGCGCCCGAGTAATCGAATTCGCAGGCTTGACCGATGACGATCGGTCCCGCGCCGATGATCAGGATGGTGCGTAAATCAGTTCTTTTTGGCACTGCCGTCGCCCGTGGCGGATTGAGTTTCCGGCGCTGGGACGCGGACCGTGATCTTGCGGATCGTGTCGCGCGGTACGCTGAACTCGGCGCCGTCGTCGAGCTTGAGCGTGATCTCGTAGTTGGAGCGCTTGAGCAGGATGCCTGCGCGCACGGTGCCGAACGTCGTCGACACGGTGACGTGGTCGCCGACGTGGGACGTCAAATCGTCGAAGCTCGTTTCCTGCTCGGCCGGTTTCGCGGCGGAAGCCGGCTTGTGATGCGGCGCGTCGGCGCCGAGACACGCGCTCGTGCCGAGCAGAAGGGCGAGAGCAAGACAGAAGGTTTTCATTCTCATGCCGCGGCTGCCGCGCGCGCCTCCATGAGTTCGATGAAGCGGTCGAAAAGTCCGGCGACGTCGTGCGGCCCCGGGCTCGCTTCCGGATGACCCTGGAAGCTGAAGGCCGGCGCGTCGGTGAGCCGGATGCCCTGATTGGAACCGTCGAATAGCGAGCGGTGCGTGACGCGCACGTTGCGCGGGAGACTCGCTTCGTCGACGGCGAAACCGTGGTTCTGGCTCGAAATCATGACCCGGCCGCTGTCGAGATCGATGACCGGATGGTTCGAACCGTGATGGCCGAATTTCATCTTGACCGTACGTCCGCCCGCGGCGAGGCCGAGGATCTGATGACCGAGGCAGATGCCGAAAAGTGGAATTTGCCGCTTTACGAACTCGCGCGTCGCGGCGATCGCGTAATCGCAGGGCTCGGGATCGCCCGGGCCGTTGGAGAGAAAGATGCCGTCGGGGCGATGTTCGAGCGCGGCAGCCGCCGAGGTCCGCGCCGGCACGACGATCACCTCGCAGCCGCGATCGACGAGCAGGCGCAGGATGTTGCGCTTCACGCCGAAATCGTAGGCGACCAGGCGATAGCGTCGCTCGAGCGGCGCGAAAGCCGTGCGGTCGAGATCGTAACTGCCTTGGTCGAAGCGATAGCTCGCCTCGACGCTGACGACTTTCGCGAGATCCATGCCTGCGAGGCCCGGGAACGCCCGCGCGGCGTCGAGCGCCCAGGACTCGGCGTCGGCCGTCGCCGCGTTGGGTCCGGCCAGCAGACAGCCGCTCTGCGCGCCGTTGTCGCGCAGGATGCGCGTGAGCCGGCGCGTGTCGATGCCGGCGATCGCCACGACGCCGTGTCGGCGCAAGTACGCATCGAGCGTCTCGGTGCTGCGCCAGTTGCTCGCGAGCCGCGGCAGGTCGCGAATCACGAGGCCCGCGGCGGCGTGCTTGCGCATGGATTCGTCGTCCACGGCGTTGCAGCCCGTGTTGCCGATGTGCGGGTAGGTCAGCGTGACGATCTGGCGCGCGTAGGAGGGATCGGTCAGGATTTCCTGATAACCCGTCATGCCCGTGTTGAACACCACTTCGCCGACGGCCTCGCCTTCCGCACCGACCGAAATGCCGCGGAAGATGCTGCCGTCTGCGAGAGCGAGTAGTGCCGAAGTCATGCGGTCGCCTGTGCGGTAAAGGTGGCGCAACCTTCGGATGCAGGCGTATCCGCGGGCTGGCGGAACCAGTCCGTGGATCGAGGTTGCGGGCGAGTGCGAATGATACCGGCGCGGCGCCGGACCTGTCCACCGCAAGGCGCGCGGATTTACACTAGCGTACTGCGAAGCACTGCGAGCATTCCATGGCCGCCCTCGCCGCCGAAATCCCGTCGCGCCTGTTCGATCCGTCGCGCCTCGACCGCGCCGACACGCTCGTGCGCAGCGAACCCTTCCGGTTCCTGATCGCAGGCGGACAGCTTCCCGGCGAGGCGGCAGCCGAGCTCGAGCGCGATTTCCCGAAATACGCCGGTGCCGGCTTCTTCCCGTACGAGGCCAAGGACTGCGGTCCGAGCATCAACCGGCTCATCGCCGACCTCGTCGAACCCGACGTCGCGAGCGCCGTCGGCGCCCGTTTGGGGATCGCGGACCTCGGCAAGTATCCGACGCTCGTAACGCTGTGCCGCTCGCTGAACCGGCGCCACGGCACGATCCACACCGACAGCCGCTCGAAAGTCGCGACCGCCCTGCTCTACCTCAACGCCGCCTGGCCCGACACGAGCGACGGCTGCTTCCGTTTCCTCAATCGCATCGACCGCATCGACGATCTCGCCGCACCCGAGGTCAAGCCGCTCTATGGCAACTTCGTCGTCTTCAAGCGCGCCGACAACTCCTTCCATGGGCACCTCCCCTACGAGGGCGAACGCCGCGTGATCCAGGTCGCCTGGCTGACCAGCGAAGAGGAAAAACTGCGCAAGACCCAGCGCGGCAAGCTCTCGCGTCTGTTCAAAAAGCTCTTCGGGGCGCTCGACCGCAGGTTCGGCGCCGGTCGCGCCGACAACGCGGCGCACAAGGACTGATCCCATGCCGCCGGTGCAGCCGGTCGCGTGGCACACGGCATTCGAGGTATCCGCGTATTTCGTCGGCATGCGCTTGTTCCTGTGGCAGCGCCGCAGGCTGGCGCTGCCGGTGCTCGCCGATCGCGACCGCAGCCTCTGGATCGGCGTTGCCGCCATCGTCGGCGCCGCGCTTGGCGCGAAGCTCGGCTACTGGATCGAGGACCCGCTCGCCGCCTTCGCGGACTTCCCCGATTGGCGGCACCTGCTCGAGGGCAAGACGATCGTCGGCGCGCTGCTCGGCGGGCTCGCCGCGGTCGAAGGCGTCAAACGCGCGATCGGCGCGCGCGGATCGAGCGGCGACGCCTTCGCGCTGCCGATTGCCGTCGGTATCGCGATCGGCCGGATCGGCTGTTTTCTCGCCGGACTCGCCGATCACACCTTCGGCAATCCGACCGCCTTGCCGTGGGGCGTCGACTTCGGCGACGGCGTTCCGCGGCATCCTACCCAGCTGTACGAAATCGCGTTCCTGATCGCGCTCGCGGCCGTGCTCGTCCGGCGTCGTGCGGCGTTTGCGCAAGCGGGCGATGCGTTCCGTGCGTTCATGATCGCGTACCTCGCATTCCGTCTGCTCGTCGATACGATCAAGCCCGTCCCCTATTCGTATCTCGGGCTCTCCGGCATTCAATTGCTGTGCATCGCCGGACTGCTCTACTATCGCCGCGACGTGGCGCGGATCGCGGGGACGCTCGCATGGGCGCGAAGCTGAGGCCATACCTCTACTACGACAGCGCCGTGTCGGTCTGCACCCGCTGCCTGCGGCGCGTCGAAGCCAAGATCCTCATCAAGGACGAGCGCGTCTATCTCGAAAAATGGTGTCCCGAGCACGGTCGCGAGCGCGTCCTGATCGCCGACGACGCCGCCTATTACCGCAAGTCGCGCGAAGTCTTCATCAAGACGCCCGAGATGCCGCGACGCTTCAACACCGAGCAGCGCTGGGGCTGCCCCTACGATTGCGGGATCTGCCCCGAGCACATGCAGCACAGCTGCCTCACGCTCGTCGAGATCACCGACCATTGCAACCTGCGTTGTCCGATCTGCTACGCGGAATCCGGCCCGCACCGCCCAGGTTTTCGCGACCTCGCGACCGTCGAACGCATGCTCGATGCGATCGTGGCGAACGAAGGCGAGCCCGACGTCGTGCAGATCTCGGGCGGCGAGCCGACGCTGCATCCCGATTTCTTCGCGATCCTCGATGCAGCGAAGCGCCGGCCGATCCGGCACCTCATGGTCAACACGAACGGCTTGCGCATCGCTCGCGAGCCCGACTTCGCAGCGCGCTTGGCGGCTTACCAACCAGGCTTCGAGGTGTACCTGCAATTCGACTCGCTGCGCGACGAGGTGCACGAGGTGCTCCGCGGCGCGCGGCTCGGCGAGATTCGTCGGCGTGCGCTCGAGGCGCTCAACGCGAACGACATCTCGACGACGCTCGTCGTGACCGTCAAGAAGGGGCTCAACGACCACGAACTCGGCGAGATCGTCGAATTCGCGCTGGCCCAGCCTTGCCTGCGCGGCGTGACGTTCCAACCGATCCAGGCCGCCGGTCGGCTCGAGAACTACGATCCGGCACGCGACCGGCTCACGCTGACGGAAGTCCGCCGGCGCATCCTCGATCAGACATCGGTGTTCGCTCCCGACGATCTGATTCCGGTGCCCTGCAACCCCGATTGCCTGGCGATGGCGTATGCGCTGAAGCTCGGCGCCGACGTGGTGCCGCTCACGCGCTTCGTCGCGCCCGAAACGCTCGTCGCCGAAGGCCGCAACACGATCGTCGTCGAGCGCGACGAGGCGCTGCGCGCGCACGTGCTCGCGTTGTTCGCGACCAACCATTCGCCCGAATCGCAGGCCTGCTCGCTGTCCGACCTGCTCTGCTGCCTGCCGCGCGTCGAGGCGCCGGCCGAACTCGGCTATCGCAACGTGTTTCGCGTGCTCATCATGCAGTTCATCGATACGATGAGCTTCGATCTGCGCGCGGTGAAGAAATCCTGCGTGCATATCGCGCAGCCGGACGGCCGGCTCATCCCCTTCGACACCTACAATCTGTTCTATCGCGACGCGCTGAGCGAGCGGCTCGCCGCTTTGCGGGCCGAAGCCGAACTGCGCCGTTCGATTTGCTGAGGAGACCGAACATGCCCGTGCCGATTCCGCCCGAACCGCCGAACCCGAAAGGTTCCCTCGGCTTCGGCATCGCGCTCGCCTGGATCTGCCTGATCGGCGGGTATGTCCTGGTCGCGCTCTTCGCGGGCGTCGCCTTGCACGGGCCGAGCGAGACGACCGTCGTGATCTGGCTGCTATTGCCCTGGATATCGATGGTCGTGGCGGCCGTCTGGTCGGCGGCAGCGGGGAAAACGCGTACGGCGATCGGCGTGGGGGTCGGTTTCGCCTCGATCGTAGGCGTCTTCCTGCTGCTGATGGCCGCGTGCTTCGGCATCATCGGAATCAACCGTTGAGCGATCACTCGGCGGGCGCGAGCACCTCGTCGAAGTGATAGAGGCCGGGCTCGCGATGGGCGAGCCAGACCGCCGCGGCGAGCGCACCGCGCGCGAAGATCTCGCGGTTGCCTGCGCGGTGCGTGAACTCGAGCCGCTCCCCATCGGTCGCGAAGACCACCGTGTGCTCGCCGACGATGTCGCCGCCGCGCAGCGCCGCGAAGCCGATCTCGCCGGCTTTGCGCGCGCCGGTCTGTCCGACGCGTGCGTAGACGGCACGCTCGGCGAGCGCATGTCCGCGCGCCTCGGCGATGGCCCGCCCGAGCGCGAGCGCGGTGCCCGAAGGCGCATCCTCCTTGCGTTTGTGGTGCACTTCGACGATGTCGCAATCCCAGTCCGGCAGCGTGGCTGCGACCCGCCGAGCCGCGCGCATGAGCATCGCCACGCCGAGGCTGAAATTCGCCGACCACAACACGGGGATCGCGTGTGCCGCCCGTTCGAGCGCCGCGTACTGCTCCTCGCGCAGTCCCGTCGTACCGCTCACGAAGGCGGCGCGCCGCTCGACCGCGAGCGCGAGCGCCGCATCGAATACGACAGGCCCGCTGAAATCGACGAGCACGTCGCAGGGGACGTCCGGATCGAGCGAAGTGGAAAAATCCACATTGCGCGGCACCGCTCCGAACACGCGCTCGATCGGCTCGCCGGCCAGCCCGGAACCGGGACGCACCAGCGCGCAGGCCAGGCGCGCCCGCGGCGATTCGAGTATGCAACGCACCACGGCCTGGCCCATCCGGCCGGCCGACCCGTAAACCACGACGTTGACGTGATCGCTCATGCAGCGATGCTAGCAGAAGCCGGGAAACGGGAATGGGGAATCGGGAATTGCGAGCAGCTCGCGACGAATGTCGAACGGAGCTGTTTTTTACCGTCCCTTCAGGACGTGACTCTCTCCCAAAACTGCTTCACGCCGTCGAGCCACGAGCTCGCGCGCGGCGTATGCGCCTCGGGGCTGTCGGCAAAGCTCGCCTCGAACTGTTCGAGCAGCTCGCGTTGGCGTTTGTCGAGCTTCACGGGGGTTTCGACCACGACACGGCAGATGAGGTCGCCGACGTGGCCATTGCGCACGTTGCGCACGCCCTTGCCGCGCAGACGGAAGAGCTTGCCGGTCTGGGTTTCGGCGGGAATGCGGATGACGGTATCGCCGTCGAGCGTCGGCACCTTGAGCTCGGCGCCGAGCGCGGCCTGCGAGAAACGGATCGGCACTTCGCAGAACAGATCGTCGCGGTCGCGTTGGAAGATGCGATGCTCGCGCACCTGCACTTCGACGTAGAGATCACCGGGCGGCGTGCCCGGCGGACCTGCCTGGCCCTCGCCGCTCAGGCGGATGCGATCGCCGGTGTCGACGCCGGCCGGAATCTTGACCGAGAGCGTCTTCTCGCGCTTGACGCGCCCCTCGCCGTGACAGTCCTTGCAAGGGTTCGAGACGACCTTCCCGGAGCCCCCACAGTGCGGGCAGGTCTGTTGAATCGAGAAGATGCCGTTCTGCATGCGCACGCGGCCGTGGCCGCGGCAGGTGCCGCAGGTCGTGGTGCGGCCGTCCGCCGACCCCGAACCGTCGCACGTCTCGCAGACGGCGAGCGTCGCGACTTCGATGCGGCGCTCGATGCCGAACACGGCTTCCTCGAGATCGAGCTCGAGCACGTAGCGCAGGTCCGCACCGCCCCGCGCGCGGCCACGCCCCCCGCCCATGCCGAAGATATCGGAAAAGATGTCACCGAAAATGTCGCCGACGTCGGCGTGGAATCCCGCTCCGGCGCCCATGCCGCCGGCCTCGAACGCCGCGTGGCCATGCCGATCGTAGAGCGCGCGTTTTTGCGCGTCGCCCAGGATCTCGTAGGCTTCCTTGGCTTCCTTGAAATGCGCTTCGCACTCCTTGTTGCCCGGATTGCGGTCGGGATGGTGCTTCATCGCAAGGCGCCGGAACGCTTTCTTGAGATCCTCCTCCGACGCGGTGCGCTCGACCCCGAGCACCTCGTAGTAGCAACGCTTGGTCATGGCTGAAAACCCTATCGCTCATCGGTCGACCGAGCGGCGCTCGTCCGCCCGTCGATTCGCCCTGTTCCCGTGCGGCGTCCGTTCGCAGAGTCGCCGCAGCCATGCACAAGGCTGAGGGAACTATGGGCACGAAAACGTCGAAGACAATCCCCGTCGCCTGAACGGATGCGGAAATTTTTCGGCCGGCTCCCCAGAAAACCGCGCCAAAAATCTGCATCCGAAAAACGACAAGAGCGAAGGAACGCTTCGCTCTTGTCGGTCGAGGGCGGCCGGAAGCCGCCCGCGGTACGGCTTACTTCTTGTCCTTCACTTCGGTGAACTCGGCATCGACCACATCGTCCTTGCCCGCACCCGAAGCGCCACCGCCCTGCGCACCGCCGTCGCCGCTCGACTGGCCGCCGGCGGATGCCGCAGCGGCCAGCGACTGCGCCGCCTTTTCGAGCGCTGCGATGCGCGATTCGATAGCATCCTTGTCCTCGCCCTTCATGACCTTCTCGAGGTCCGAGAGCGCCGATTCGATGGCACCGATCTGGCCCGGCACCTTGCCGCCGTGTTCCTTGATGGCCGCGCGCGTGGCGTGCACGAGCTGATCGGCCTTGTTGCGCGTCGCCACGAGCTCGTGGAATTTCTTGTCTTCTTCCTTGTTCGCCTCGGCGTCGCGCACCATGCGCTGGATCTCGTCCTCCGAGAGGCCCGAGCCCGCCTTGATCTCGATGCGCTGCTCCTTGCCCGTCTTCTTGTCCTTGGCCGAGACGTGCAGGATGCCGTTGGCGTCGATGTCGAACGTGACTTCCACCTGCGGCATGCCGCGCGGCGCGGGCTCGATGCCTGCCAGGTCGAATTTCGCCAGCGACTTGTTCGCGCTCGCGCGTTCGCGCTCGCCCTGCAGCACGTGCACCGTCACGGCGGTCTGGTTGTCTTCGGCCGTCGAGAACACCTGCGTGTTCTTGGTCGGGATCGTCGTGTTCTTCTCGATGAGCTTCGTGAACACGCCGCCGAGCGTCTCGATGCCGAGCGACAGCGGGGTCACGTCGAGCAGCAGCACGTCCTTGACCGAGCCGCCGAGCACGCCGCCCTGGATCGCAGCGCCGACCGCAACGGCTTCGTCGGGATTGACGTCCTTGCGCGGTTCCTTGCCGAAGAAGTCCTTGACCGCTTCCTGCACTTTCGGCATGCGCGTCTGGCCACCGACCAGGATCACTTCCTGGATGTCCGAGACCTTGAGACCGGCGTCGTTGAGCGCCGTGCGGCAGGGGCCGATCGTCGCCTTGATGAGATCGTCGACGAGCGCTTCGAGCTTGGCGCGCGTGAGCTTGATGTTGAGGTGCTTCGGACCCGATGCGTCGGCCGTGATGTACGGCAGGTTCACTTCGGTCTGGTGCGCGCTCGACAGCTCGATCTTCGCGCGCTCCGCGGCATCCTTGAGACGCTGCAACGCGAGCGAGTCGTTCTTGAGGTCGACGCCCGTGTCCTTCTTGAATTCGTCCACGAGATAGTCGATGAGGCGCTTGTCGAAGTCTTCGCCGCCCAGGAACGTGTCGCCGTTCGTGGCCAGCACTTCGAACTGCTTCTCGCCATCCACTTCGGCGATCTCAATGATCGAGATGTCGAAGGTGCCGCCGCCCAAGTCGTAGACCGCGATCTTGCGATCGCCGCCTTTCTTGTCGATGCCGTAGGCGAGCGCCGCGGCGGTCGGCTCGTTGATGATGCGCTTGACTTCGAGGCCCGCGATGCGGCCGGCGTCCTTGGTCGCCTGGCGCTGCGAATCGTTGAAGTACGCAGGCACGGTGATCACGGCTTCGGTGACGGTCTCGCCGAGATAATCTTCGGCCGTCTTCTTCATTTTCATGAGCACCTTGGCCGAGATCTCCGGCGGCGCCATCTTCTTGCCGTCCGCGGTTTCGACCCAGGCGTCGCCGTTTTCGTGCTGTATAATTTTATACGGAACGAGATTGAGGTCCTTCTTGACCTCGGCGTCGGTGAACTTGCGGCCGATCAGGCGCTTCACCGCATAAAACGTGTTGCGGGGGTTGGTCACCGCCTGGCGCTTGGCCGTGGCGCCGACCAGCACCTCGTTGTCCTTGAAAGCGACGATCGACGGGGTCGTGCGATCGCCTTCCGAATTCTCGATCACGCGTGCCGTCGTGCCTTCCATGACCGCGACGCAGGAGTTCGTCGTGCCGAGGTCGATACCGATTATCTTGCCCATGGCTTAGCTCTCTGAAATGTTTGCGGCGTTGTGCCGATTTGTCGTCGAAATGAGGTTGCGGCTCGGCGTTTCAAGGGATTTTCTCATCGCCGACACGATGTTTCTTCAGCCCGCCGGCGCCTTGGCGATCGACACGAGCGCGGGCCGCAGCAAGCGTTCGTTGAGCACGTAGCCCTTCTGCATCACGGCGACGACCGTGTTCGGTGCGGCGTCGGGCGCTTCGACCATGCTCATGGCCTGGTGCAGCTCCGGGTTGAACGGCTGCCCGAGCGGATCGATCGCACGCAGGCCGTTCGCCTCGGCGACCTTGACGAGCGCCTTGAGCGTCAAATCCATGCCCTCGCGCAGCGCGGCGGTGTCGGCGTTGGCGATGGCCAGGCCGCGCTCCAGGTTGTCGCAGACGGGAAGCAGCTCGCCGAGCAGCTTCTCGTTGGCGAAGCGGCGCGCCTGCTCGAGATCGCGCTGCAGGCGCTTGCGCTGGTTCTCGATCTCGGCGCGCTCGCGCAGCAGGACCTCGCGCATTTCGCCGAGCTTGTTTTCGTATTCCGCGAGCTTTTGGCTGAGCTCGTCGGTCTCGGCTTGTACGGCGTCGCGGAACGCCTGCTCCTCGCCACTCGTCGGTTTGGTGTCTTCCATCGCCCGTTCCATCATGTGATTTGCGAAAACGTGCAAAGCCGCAGCTTGGATCGGAGCGTCGACGCCCCGCCCAGCCGCGCCTTGCGTTACGAGCCCCCTATTGGGCCTGGTGCGCCTGATTCAAGGCGCCCGAGAGCACCTGCGCCGTCGCCTGCACCACGGGGATCACGCGCTGGTAGGCCATGCGCGTCGGTCCGATGACGCCGAGCACCCCGAGCACGCGCCCCGGCACCCCGTACGGCGCGGTCACGAGGCTCAAGCCGTCGAGCGCGGTGAAGCCGGATTCTTCCCCGATGAACAACCGCACGCCTTCGGCGCGCGCGCAATTTTCGAGCAGCACCAGAAGATCGCGCTTGCGCTGAAACGCTTCGAACAGGTCGCGCAGGCGGTCCACGTCGGACAACCCTTGCGAGCCCATCAGGTTCACCTGCCCCGCCACTAGCATATCGCCACCGGGCTGATCCGGGAACGCCTGCTCGGCGACTTCCGCCGCGGCCACCATGAGCTGGTGCAGGCGATGGCTCGTCTCGCGCATCTCGCGGCGCAGGCGCTCGCGGATTTCCGACATGCGCAAACCGCCGTAATTGGCGTTGAGGAAATTGGCGATCTGCTCGAGCTCGCCGGGCGTGTAGGCGCGCTGGGTCGTGACGACGCGGTTCTGCACTTCGTTGTCGGCGAATACCAGAATCACGAGCACGCGGTTGCCGCCGAGCCCGAGAAAGTCGATGTGGCGGAACGGGAATTCCTCGCGTTTCGGGACCGTCACGACGCCGACGAAATGGGTCATCTCCGAGAGGAGTTCCGAGACGCCGTTCAAGAGATCCTGCGTCGGCGCCTCGCTCGGCAGCTCGCGGCGCAGACGCTCGATCTGCGGCTCTTCGAGGGGCTTGAGCTCGAGCAGGCTGTCGACGAACACGCGATATCCTTGCGCCGTGGGCACACGTCCGGCCGAGGTATGTGGCGCGGCGAGCAGGCCGATTTCCTCGAGATCGGCCATGACGTTGCGGATCGTGGCCGGGCTCACATCGAGGCCGGCATTTTTCGCGAGCGTACGCGACCCCACCGGCTGGCCGTCGGCGATGTATTGGGCGATCAGCGCGCGCAGCAGCTGGCGGGCGCGGGCGTCGAGTTTCTTGTCGTAGGGTATGGCCATGCCGCAGAACGTGAGCAACTCCGACGACGCTAGCAACGGCGTCCACTGCGGTCAATATGGCTGCGTCCGCACGTTTCAAGCCGGCTGCGCACGCGCCTCTGGACTTGGCGCTGCAATCCCCGTACGCTAGCGCCCAAGCGCAGGCCCGCCCAGCGTCACGGCAGGCACCGGAGCGACGCGACCCGCCTGTGCAGTCCGAACCTTTGCTGATACCCCTGGCCGGCCCGTGCCGGGCAGGTGATTTGCTTCAGGCGCCGTCATATCGCCGGTCCGGCCGGCAGCGCCAGACGAGTTGCGGGGACTCGCCGCTGCGGCCGCCCACGGTTGCTCGAGACGCCACGGCATCGAGGCTGGAACCTCGTCGCTGCGGGGACGGCAGTTCCAATTTTGCAATTGTGCACATGTTTACAACGCTTACAACGCTGCGTGAGCAGCGCCATGGCATGACGAATCCGCGGGCATGACTACACAAGCCGCCGGCAGCCTCGACAGCGAGGCCCAAGGCATTTTTACACCGCCGCCGCAGCAGCAGGAGATGCCGCTGGCGATCGTGCGCGGCCAGCCCGTGCTCGAGATGCCGCAGGATCTCTACATTCCGCCCGACGCGCTCGAGGTGATCCTCGAGGCGTTCGAGGGGCCGCTCGACCTGCTGCTTTACCTGATTCGCCGGCAGAACCTCGACATCCTCGACATCCCGATCGCCGAGATCACGCGCCAGTACATCGACTACATCGAACTGATGCGCGAGATGCGCCTCGAACTCGCCGCCGAGTACCTCGTGATGGCGGCGATCCTGGCCGAGATCAAATCGCGACTGCTGCTGCCGCGCCCGCCAGCCGAGGAAGGGGTCGAAGACGATCCGCGCGCCGAGCTCGTGCGCCGCTTGCAGGAATACGAGCGCTTCAAGAAGGCGGCCGAGGACATCGACACGCTGCCGCGCATGGAGCGCGATCTCGCCCAGGCGAGCGCGTTCGTGCCGGACCGCAACGTGATACGGCTGCCGCCGCCCGTCGAACTTCGCGAACTCCTGCTCGCACTCAAGGACGTGCTGAAGCGCGCCGAGCTGACCGGCCACCACGCGATCCAGCGCGAAGCGCTTTCCGTGCGCAATCGCATGAGCGACGTACTGAGCGCGCTCGCCGACGGCGAGTTCCACCCGTTCGAGCGTCTGTTCACGGTCGAAGAAGGCCGCCTCGGCATCGTGGTGACGTTCCTCGCCATGCTCGAGCTCGCCAAAGAACACCTGATCGAGATCATGCAGGCCGAGCCGCTCGCACCGATCTATTTGAAATCCCTGGCGTCGGCGGCGTGAATGCCGCCCGTGAATAAAAGCCATTCATGATGGAACCGCAACAGACCAAACGCATCGTCGAAGCCGCCCTGCTCGCAGCCGGCCAGCCGCTCTCGCTACCGCAGATCTCGGCCCTGTTCGGCGAACACGAAGCACCGAGCCACGACGACCTCGCCCGCGTCATCGAAGAGCTGCGCACCGACGCCGAAGCGCGCGGCATCGAGCTCAAGGAAGTCGCCTCGGGTTTCCGCTATCAAGTGCGCGAAGACGTGCACCCATGGGTTGCGCGCCTGTGGACCGAACGCCAGACGAAGTATTCGCGTGCGCTGCTCGAAACGCTCGCGCTGATCGCCTACCGGCAACCGATCACGCGCGGCGAGATCGAGCAGATCCGCGGCGTGGCCGTATCGACGAACATCATCAAGACGCTCGAGGAGCGCGAGTGGGTGCGCGTCGTCGGCTACCGCGACGTGCCGGGAAAGCCGGCGCTGTTCGGCACCACGCGCGCGTTCCTCGACTATTTCAATTTGAAATCCCTCGACGAGCTGCCGCCGCTGACCGAAATCCGCGACCTCGAGGATTTCGACCCGCAGCTCAGCCTCGCGCCGGCCGAGCCGGCTGAAAAAGTGGAAGAAGCTGCATTTTCCACCGTCGACGAAGCCACCTCCGACACCGCCGAGAGCGCGGCGTCCGATGCCCTCCCCGCCGAGACCGGCGCCCCCGAACACGACGCCGCCGCAGAACCCGCCGCGGCTCCGGAGCAACCGACATGAACGCGCCCACGCGCACTCTGCTCACCCTCAAACGACCGGCCGCTCCCGAAGGACCCGCCGTCGCCGAGCGCCTGCACAAGGTGCTGGCCAATGCGGGCCTCGGCTCGCGCCGCCTGCTCGAACAGCGCATCGAAGCCGGCGAAGTGCGTGTCAACGGGCACGTCGCCGAGATCGGATCGAGCGTACGCCCGGGCGACAGGGTGGAACTCGACGGCAAGCTGTTCGTGGCCATCCACGACAACGCCGAGCACGCGCAGGTCCTCGTGTTCCACAAGCCCGAGGGCGTGGTAACGACGCGCGACGATCCGGAGGGCCGTCCGACCGTGTTCGAACATCTGCCTCGGCTCAAGGGTGCGCGATGGATCGCGGTGGGCAGGCTCGACATCAACACCACGGGCCTTTTGCTGCTCACGACCGACGGCGCGCTCGCGCATGCGCTCATGCATCCGCGCACCGAGATCGAACGCGAGTACATCTGCCGCGTCCACGGCGAGGTGCCCGACGAAGCGCTCGAGCGGTTGAAGAGCGGCGTCGAACTCGAGGACGGCCCGGCGCGCTTCGAGGAGCTCGCCGTGATCAGCCGCGGCGAGAGCCATTCGTGGTTCCGCGTCGTCGTCCGCGAGGGCCGCAATCGTGAAGTGCGCCGCATGTGGGAATCGCAAGGACTCATGGTGAGCCGCCTCAAGCGCGTGCGCTACGGCAATATCGAGCTCCCGCGCGGGCTGCTGAAAGGCCATAGCGAGCCGCTCGACGCCGACGCGGTGAAATCGTTGCGCGTGCTCGTCGGCGCGACCGATCCCGAACCGACGCTGACCTTGCAGGCCGTCATCGGCCAGCGACGCGCGCACCGTCCCACCAACGAATACCGCCCGGCGCCGCGCACGCAACAGGCCTGGACCGGCACGTATCACGAAGAAGCGCGCGAGCTGCGGGCATTCGATCGCATCCGCGAAGACAAACCGTTCACCCGTCCCGGCGGCAAGCGCAAACCGAAGAAGAAAGGACGCGGCGGCGCCGCTTTCGGCCAGAACCGCGATCCGAACGCCGGCGCGCAGCGTCAGCGTCGCCAGGGCCGGCCCGGTGGCGCTCCGGGCAACAACGCTCAGACCGGAACCTATCAACCTCGCGCCTGGGAAGGCGGCGCGGCTCAGGGGCAGCGGCCACCGCGGCGCGGCAAGCCACGTCCGGGCGCGACGTTCAACAACGCGCCACAGGAACAGCGCGGCGGCGGCCAGCGCCGTGCCGCGAAAACGACGTGGCGTCCGCCCGTCACGGGCTACGAGGAACGGTTCGGCCAGACGCCGGTCGCGCGCCGCGCCGGACAGCCGATGGGCTATGCCCCGCGCGACAACGTCTACCGCCGCGAAGACAACCTGCCGCAGGACGACATCGGCAACCGCATCTCGTCGCGCGACGATCGTCCTCGCCGGCCCGGGGGCGGCGGCGGAGGCAAGCGGCGCGGACCGCGTCAGCCTTAGCCTGCATTCGCGGTTCCATAAACGGAAACGGCGAAGGGGTCGCCTTCGCCGTTCCGGGGCGCGTCGTTGTCGTTCTGATCAATCGAGCTTGAGCGCTTTCTTGTCGCTGTCGCGGCGCTTCTGTTCCTTCGCGTTGTAATCGGCGATGCAGCTGTCTTTCTTGACCATCACGCATTCGAGGTATTCGCTGGCCTCGACGAGCGCGGCACGGATCGCCTTGCCGGCCGGGGTGTTCTCCTCGTGCGCGAGGTTGCCGCTGAAGCTGCCGCGCGAGATGCCTACGGCGACGCCGCTGCTCTTGCTGCGGCCTTCGACGGTGCGCGAGAAATCGATGTCGCCCGTCGTGGTGTTGATCACGCGCAGGTCGATCGCGAGATAAGCCTCGCTCTGCTTGCCGCCGAGACCGATGCCCTTGATGGCGAAGCCGCCGCCGGTGCTCGAGGTGTTTTCCTGGTAGGCGCTCACGGTGCCCGTGACGAGATATTGCGCACCGGTCAGTTTGCCGATTTTCGCACTCGTGCCGGACGCCACGCGCCCGGACGCGCCGAGATTCTGTTCTTCGAGCACGTTCTGCAGCTTCTGCCTCTCCACGACGCGGAACGCGCCGCTCGAGGAGAGCTCGTTCGACAACATGCTCGACAGTTCCCAACCCACGCCGCCGCTCCACCAGCCGGCACTCGTTTGATTGGTGAATTCCGCGACGCCGATCGTCGGACCGCCCGCAGCGTACGCGCTGCCCGCGGCCGCACCGGCCAATACCAAAGCCAGACCCAAAAGACGCTTCTTCATGATGCACTCCCCGTTAAGAAACCTTGCGATCGCCGGATCGCTCGCCGAGACGACCGCCGCCATTCTAGCCATGTGTACGCGCAACTTGCCAGCGAGCAGCCGGATGTCCGGTCTCCACGCTGGCATCACGCTGCTGCCGTAGACTGTGCTTCTAAACGTCGGACGCCACCCAAAGAGAACATCGCCATGTCGATTTTTTTGCGCTTGTTGCCGGCGCTGGTCGCCGCCGTCGCCGTCGTCGCCCCCGTTCCGGCCGCCGAGCACGCGCAAAAGGACGCCGGCTCGATCACCTGGCTGCGCTCCGATACGGACGCGTTTGCCCAAGCGCGGGAGCAACACCGCTTCGTGCTGCTCTATCTCGAAGCGGTCTGGTGCCACTGGTGCCACGTCATGGACGAGCAGACATACGGCAATGCCGACATCCGCGCGGAAGTCGCCGGCCATTACGTCCCGCTGCGCATCGACCAGGATCTGCGCCCCGACCTCTCCGATCGCTACAAAGATTATGGGTGGCCGGCCACCGTGATCTTCGCCGCCGACGGCAGCGAGATCGCGAAGCGCCAGGGCTTCATCGAACCGGCGCGCTTCCTGAAGCTCCTCAAGGCCATCGAGGCCGACCCCTCGCCCGAGGCGGCCGAGAACGCGGACAGCACCGCGGCCGCTCCGCGCGCGAGCGCGCTCGACGCCGGTACACGCGCCGAACTCGTGAAGCGCTTCGGCGACACCTACGACGCCAAGCTCGGCGGCCTCGCCATCGGACAGAAGTATCTGGACCGCGACAGCGTCGAATACGCGATCGCCCAGGCGCTCGCCGGCGACGATCCCGACGCCGCCATGGCGCGCAAGACGCTCGACGCGGCGCGCGCCTTGTTCGATCCGGCCTGGGGCGGCGTGTACCAGTATTCGACGTACGGCGACTGGCAGCACCCGCATTACGAGAAGCTCGCCACGGTGCAGGGCCAGTATCTGCGCATCTACGCACTCGCCGCCGCCGCGTTCGGTCGCGACGAGGACAAACGCGCGGTCGGCGAGATCCGCCGTTATCTCGACACCTTCTTGAAGAGTCCCGAGGGCGCGTTCTACGTGAGCCAGGACGCCGACCTCAAGCCCGGCGAGCATTCGACCGGCTACTTCGCGCTCGACGACAAGGCACGCCGCGCGCAGGGCGTCCCGCGCGTCGACACGCACCTGTACGCGCTGCAGAACGGACAGATCATCGAGGCGCTGGCGACCTCGGCCGAATACCTCGGCGACACGGAGGCGCTCGCCGAAGCCAAGCGGGCTGCCGAATGGACGCTCGCGAACCGCGCTCTGCCCGGCGGCGGCTTCCGCCACGACGAGAAGGACGCCGCCGGCCCTTACCTCGGTGACACACTGGCCATGGGTCGCGCGTTCCTGGCGCTCTATCGCGCGAGCGCCGACCGCGCCTGGCTCGCACGCGCCGCCGCGGCCGCGGATTTCATCGCGGCGAATTTCGCCCGCCGCCAGGGCGGCTACATCGGCGCGAAAAGCACGGGACCTATTGGCGCGGTGCCGCAGACCGCTGAGAACATCTCGCTCGCGCGCTTCGCCAACCTGCTCGCGCACTACACGGGCAAGCCCGAGCACCGCGCCATGGCCGAAACGGCGATGCGCTATCTCGCAGACCCCAAGATCGCGCTCGATGAAATCACGGAGCCAGGCATCCTGCTCGCCGACGACGAGCTGCACAGCGATCCGCTGCACCTGACCGTCATGGGCCCGAAGGGCGACGACGCGGCCGCGCATCTGTTCGCGACCGTCGAGCGCCTGCCTTCGTGGTACAAGCGCGTCGAATGGTGGGACAAGGCCGAGGGCAATCTGCCCAACCCGGACGTGAGCTATCCCTCGCCGAAGCGCCCCGCCGCGTTCGTCTGCACTGAGAACCGCTGTTCGCTGCCGATCTTCGACCCCGACAAGATCGCCGATTTCGTGAAGAGCTCGCGCGGCGGCAAGGAAACGCGCAGCGGCGCGAGTTAACTTCGGCGCAACGCGTCGTTAACGGAGCGAACACATGCCACGCGTATCCTGCGCGCCGTCCCCGTGCAAGGAGCCACTCATGCGCACAACACGTACCGCAGAATCGGTCGTGCTCGGCTATCGCGTCGAGCGCGTCGAAGAATACGACGCAACCGGAATGCTCTGCGCGATGCGCCACGATGTGCTCTGTCCGCAGACGGGCGCCGTGCTCGCCACGCTCGAAAGCTTGCGCGCCGCCGAACGGTACGTGCTCGCGCGCGAACTCGGGGAAGCCGCATAGCTATTCGAAAGGCTTGAACCACGAAGAACGCGAGGCAAACGAGAGAATTCTTTCGTTCGTGATCTTCGCGGGCCGGTCTTCAAATCGCTTTCGGGTCTGCCATCAGCATGAAGTCGTCGGCGTCCATCCATGCCGGGAAACGTTCGCGATGCGCGAGGAGCGGCGCGGGATCGAGCACCGTCGTGACAACCTGCTCCTGGGCACCGAGTTCCACGAGCGGCTGTCCCAGGAAATCGACCACGGCGCTGTCGCCGGAATAGTGCAGTTCGTTGCCGTCGATGCCGACACGGTTCACGCCGACGCAATAGCTCAAATTCTCGATCGCGCGTGCGCGCAGTAGCGTGCTCCAGGCGTACCGCCGCGCGGACGGCCAATTGGCGACGAAGATCAGCGCGTCGTAGTCGAAACGTTCGGCGGTGCGGTCGTAGCGGTTGCGGATCCACACCGGAAAGCGCAGGTCGTAGCAGACCATCGGGCAGATACGCCAGCCCGCGAGCTCGACGACGAGCCGCCGCTCGCCGCCGCCGTAGCGCTCGTGCTCTTTCGCCATGCGGAACAGATGCCGCTTGTCGTAGAGCTCGAACGTGCCGTCAGGCCGCATCCAGACCAGTCGATTGAAACAGCGCTCGCCTTCGCGCACGACCATGCTGCCCGTGATCGTCGCGCCGGTGTCGGCCGCGAGTCCCTTCAGCCATACGAGGCTCTCGCCCTGCATGGTCTCGGCATTGCCGAGCGTCTCGTTCGTAAACCCGCTCGTGAACGTTTCCGGCAGCACGACGAGATCGGTGCTACCCGCGAGCGGGCGCACGAGTTCGCCGTAGTAGCGGCGGTTGCCCGGCAAGTCGTGCCAGCGCGTCGCGCCTTGCACGAGCGAAACGCGCAGCGGTCGCATCACAGTCGGCATAGGCGCTCGGCTCCCGCGACGAGGGTTTCGTCGCTTTTCGCAAAACATAACCGCACGAGTCGCGCGTCGGGCGGCGTCTCGTAGAACGCCGAGACCGGAATCGCCGCCACGCCTGCTTCGCGCACCAGCCACTCGCAGAAATTGAGATCGTCCTGGCGACCGATCGCCGAATAGTCGACGAGCTGGAAATACGCGCCGCCCACGGGCAGGAGGTCGAACTTCGACGGGGCGAGCAATGTGCGGAAGCGGTCGCGGCGCGCCTGATAGAACGCCGGCAGATCGAGGTAGTGCTGCGGATCGTTCTCGAGCACGTCGGCGAAAGCCCATTGCGCGGGATTGAACGTGCAGAAGGTCAGGTACTGGTGCACCTTGCGGAATTCCGCGCTCAGTTGCGGCGGCGCGATGCAGTAGCCCACCTTCCAGCCGGTGCAGTGGTAGGTCTTGCCGAACGAGCTGATCACGAAGCTGCGCGCGGCGAGCTCGGCATGGCGCAGCACGCTCTGATGCGCGCGTCCGTCGAAGATGATGTGCTCGTATACTTCGTCTGAAAGTACAAAAATATCGCCGCCGCGCACGACGTCGGCGAGCGCGTCGAGGTCCGACGCCGCGAATACCGCGCCGGACGGATTGTGCGGCGAGTTGACGATGATCATGCGCGTCTTCGGCGTCACGGCGTCCTTGACGCGCTGCCAGTCGACGGCGAAATCCGGCAACCTGAGCGGCACGTGCACGGCGCGTGCGCCGGCGAGTTCGATCGCAGGCTCGTAGCTGTCATAACACGGATCGAGCACGATCACCTCCTCGCCCGCGTGCACGACGGCGGCGATGGCGGCGAACAGGCCTTCGGTGGCGCCGCTCGTGACGGTGATCTCGGTGGCCGCATCGACCTTGCGGCCGTAAAGCCTTTCGGTCTTTGCGGCGATCTGCTCGCGCAGCTTCGGCACGCCGGTCATCGGCGCGTACTGGTTCTTGCCGGAATTCATCGCCGCCGCGAGCGCATCTCGCAGCGCCTGTGGGCCTTCGAAATCCGGAAAACCCTGCCCGAGGTTCACGGCTTTGTGCTCGGCCGCCAACTGCGACATCACACTGAAAATCGTCGTGCCCACCTTGGGCAGCTTGGTCCGGATCTGCATCGCGCCTCTGGGATTTGGACGGCCAAACGGAGCGCGATGGTAACACGAAGCCCGAAACGGGCGCCGCCGCGCTTGCTTGCGGCCACGTGGACGGCCTCGAGCCCTATGGGCAATGCAATCTGCAATCTCTACCCAGGATCGCGGTGTCAAATTGCACGAAAACCGTGGTACGGCGCACGAAATTCCGCGCCGTTGTGCGGTTTCGTGTCTGGCACGGCACTTGCCATAGACCTGCCCGAGATGAGTTCCCCCATCTCACTCTGGGTAGATTTGCCGTGCGTGAGCACCGCGCCAATTCAAGGACAATAGCAGGCCACGGAATGGCTGCGATCGCAACGGCGGGCCGACGCAAGTCGGCCCGTCCTCGTTTTCCCCTTTGGATTTCTGCTCAGAGCGAGCGCAGGAAGTTGAGCAGGTCCTGACGATCCTTGTTGCCGAGCGCATCGAACGAGGCGATCACCGCGTTCGCTTCGGAACCCTGGCTCGCATGTGCCTCGATCGCGGCGAGCAGTCCGCCGTTCGCGGGTCCGGCGCGACCGTCGTGCAAGAAGAATACGCGCTGACCGACGCCCCACAGCGGCGCGGTGCGGAAATCCTGCGGCCCCGCTGCGCCCTGCGAGACGCGATCTGCAAGCCCCGTCCCCATGTTGTGCACGAGCAGATCCGAATAGAGTGCGGCCGTCTGCCGGCTCAAGGCCGGCGTGTAGATCGAGGCAGCCGTCTGCATTGTGGGCGTGTGGCACACATCGCAGTGCACGCGTGCGAACACGCCCTGCCCGTTCTGGATCGATTGCAACGGCGGATTGCCGGGAATGCCTTGCGGCGACGGCGCAGGCGGCGCGAGGAAGCGCATGAAATCCGAGAAGGCGACGACGTCGCTCGGAATCTGATCAGCCACCGCATCATAGTTGGTGTAGTCCTCGGGGGTTGAGTTAAATAAGCACGATGTCGGCGCGCCCTCCCGCTCGTCCGGGAAATTCTCGTTGGTCACGCCCATCTCCACGTTGTACGCCTCGCCCGAAAAGACGCCCAGCGACTTGTTCTGCGCCTTCCAGCCGAATCGCGTGATCGTTCCATCGTTGCCGCTGTAGTTTGGATGGCCGGAAATTCCCAGCTGCCGCTTCAACTGGCCGCTCGCGCTCATGTTCGCCAGGATGGTC